>NZ_JAGGNA010000001.1:2748626-3056501 GCF_017875765.1 Flavobacterium sp. CG_23.5
AATCAAACTCCAGGAGGTTGGAATGGTTTTGCTACCGTAGCAGAATACTACGATAGATTTGGAACTGCAGATGCTCGTAGACAATATTCTACACCGCAAATTATTGCCGATTTTGGGAATCCTGCTGGTTTTCAAATTGGTCAGCAATATGCTCCAGGAGGAGTTACTCCTCTACTTGATAATCCTGGTATTCCTTTAGTATTCACTAAGGCTTTAACTTTGATTACAAGTGGTCCTACTCTTAGAACTGCGGGTATTCGTGGTGAAAAATACATACCAGATAATGCCAATTTGAATTCTCCTGATAATGATTTAGTTATTATGCGTTATTCTGATGCTTTATTAATGAAAGCTGAAGCTATTGCTAGAGGTGGTTCAGGAACTGTAGGTGCCATTATGACAAATATTGCAACTCGTGCTGGTGTGACTGCAGCACCTGCAACTCTTGATGGAATTTATGCTGAAAGAGGACGTGAATTATGGTGGGAAGGTTGGAGAAGAAATGATATGATACGTTTTGGTAAATTCTTAGCAGTTAGAGAATTGAAACCATATGTTTCAGACAAAAAATATATTTTATACCCTATTCCAGCGGATGCATTATTTAATTCTAATTTAAAACAAAACCCTGGTTATTAAGATTTGTTTACTATTAATTATTTTGTGAGTTAGTTAGTTATAAAGAGGGTAATTTATTACCCTCTTTATTTTTTTACCCCTATACCATTTCTTTTAACATTGTTTCCTTAAATATTTAAATTCGTATGCCTGTTAATTACATCATTTTGCAACAATTTTTTATTGAAAGGGCTTCTAATTAGTTCGTTTTTAATTTTTTTATATAATCATTATTATATAAATTGCTCACTTCTAATTACCAAATCAAATAGTTATAAATATGTTTAATCGTATTTTTTTATTTCTTCCTCTTCTTTTTATTTTTTCAAATTGTTCTAAAGAAAATTCAGAAAAGAAAGACGCTTTATTCTCTAAACTTGAGGCTTCAACTACCGGAATAAATTTCGTCAACGAAGTCAAAAATGGTGAGGAAATGAACATATTCAAATACCGTAATTTTTACAATGGTGGTGGCGTCGCTATTGGAGATATTAACAATGACGGTCTTTCGGATGTTTATTTTACCTCAAACCTTGGAACAAATAAACTCTATTTGAACAAGGGAAACTTTAAGTTTCAAGACATTTCTAAAAAAGCTGGCGTTGAGGGAAAAAAATCATGGTCCACTGGAGTAGTGATGGTCGATATTAATGCCGACGGATTTCTTGACATTTATGTATGTAATGCGGGTAATACAAAAGGCGATAATCAAAAAAATGAACTTTTCATCAATAATGGCAATGGCACTTTTACCGAAAAAGCAGATCAATATAATCTTGCTGACTCTGGTATAACAACTCATGCCGCGTTTTTTGATTATGATAAAGATGGAGATTTAGATTGTTATATCTTAAATAATAGTTTTATCCCCGTAAGCAGTTTAAATTATTCAAATAAGAGAGATTTGCGTGACAAAGATTGGGATGTTAATGATATTCTAAAAGGAGGCGGTGATAAATTATTGCGAAACGATAATGGAAAGTTTATCGATGTAAGTGAAGCATCTGGAATCTATGGAAGCCTAATTGGTTTTGGTCTTGGCGTTACAGTTGGTGATGTTAATGGTGATTTATATCCAGATATTTACATTTCAAATGATTTTTACGAACATGATTACTTGTACATAAACAATAAAAACGGAACGTTTACAGAACAAATTCAAGATTGGGCCTCTCATATAAGTCAATCCTCCATGGGTGCTGATATGGCTGATGTTAATAATGATGGGACAGCAGATATTTTTGTAACGGATATGTTACCTGAACATGATGAACGTTTAAAAACGACCACCAATTTTGATAATTATGATCTGTTTTCAAGGAAATTGAGTATGGACTTTTATAATCAATATATGCAAAACACTTTGCAGATTAACAATGGAAGTAATCAATTTTTAGAAATTGCAAATTATGCAGGAATTGCAAAAACAGATTGGAGTTGGGGCGCTTTACTTTTTGATATGGACAATGATGGTTATAAAGACATCTATGTTTGCAATGGTATTTATCATGATTTAACGAATCAGGATTTTGTTGATTTTTTTGCTAATGATGTCCTTCAAAAAATGGTGATTACCGGCAAAAAAGATGATATGGAAAGCATAATCAATAAGATGCCGAGCACACCAATCCCAAACTATGCTTTTAAAAACAATAAAAATTTAACTTTCACTAATGAAGCGCAAAATTGGGGATTAGATACACCAAGTTTTTCAAATGGTGCGGCTTACGGAGATTTAGACAATGACGGGGATTTAGATTTGATTGTCAATAATGTCAACATGGAAGCGTTTGTTTATAAAAATAATTCTGAGAAAAATAAAAAAAATCATTTTGTAAAAGTTAAGCTAAAAGGAGTTAATCAAAATAAATTTGGAGTAGGAAGTGTTGTTGAATTATTTTCGGGTAAAGAAATTTTAAGACAAGAATTGATTCCTTCAAGAGGTTTTCAATCTTCTATCGATTATGTAATGACTTTTGGAATTGGAACAAAAAAAATTGATTCCTTACAAGTAATTTGGCCAAACAGTAAATTTCAAACGATTAAAAAGATCTCAAGTAATTCTACCATCAAATTGAATATTGAGGATGCTAAATTAAATTATACTCCTAAAAGTATTGCGTCGAAGAAGTTGTTCTCTGAGAAACCAACTACCTTTTTAGTACACAAAGAGAATGATTATATCGATTTTGATTATGAAGGTTTAATTTCAAAAGAGCTTTCTCAAGATGGGCCTTCGTTGGCTCTAGGAGATATTAATGGAGATGGAAATGATGATGTATTTATTGGCGGAGCCAAAGGAAATCCGGGGAAAATTTATCAAAATAAAGGAAATGATAATTTCAGTATTACTACTCAAAAGGATTTAGATAGCGATGCAAATTATGAAGATATAGCCGCTAGTTTCTTTGATGCCGATAACGATGGCGATCAAGATTTAATGGTGGGTTCCGGTGGAAATGAAAAAGCAGATCAAGCCAATTATAAAAATCGCTTGTATCTAAATAATGGAAAAGGTATTTTCGTAAAAAGCAAAATTATCATTCCAACAACTAATAATAACGTGTCAGTAATTGCCGCAAATGATTTTGATAGTGATGGTGATATCGATGTGTTTATTGGTAGCCGAAGTGTGCCAGGAGTTTATGGAATCGACCCAAAACAGTTGTTATTAGAAAATGATGGAAAAGGAAATTTCACCAATGCAACAGATAAAAAAGCGTTCAAACTTAATGAAGTTGGAATGATAACTGACGCTGTTTGGGAAGATATCGATAATGACGGTAAAAAAGATTTAATTATTGTTGGGGATTGGATGTCTCCAAAAATTTTCAAAAATACGGGAAGAAGATTGGTGGAATTCAAATCAAATCTCAGCAGTTATCATGGCTTTTGGAATGCTGTAAGTTGTGTGGATTTGAATAACGATGGTAAAAAAGATTTGGTTTTGGGTAATAAAGGAACGAATACTTCCTATACAGCGTCAAAAACGAATCCGATGAAAATGTTTGTAAATGATTTCGATAATAACGGAACGATTGAGCAAATTACGACCCGAACAATTGATGGTAAGGATATTCCAATTCACTTAAAGCAGGAATTAGCCAAACAAATTCCGTTGATAAAAAAGAAGAATTTAAGTTATGCGGATTATTCTAAAAAATCTTTTCAGGAGTTGTTCGTAAAGGAGGTGATTGATAACTCAATTCAAAAAACAGTTAATATTCAAGAAAGTGTCATTGCCATTAATAAAGGAAACGGCAAATTTGAAGTGAAAGCATTGCCTAAAGAAGTTCAGTTTTCTTGTGTAAACACGATATGCACCTTGGATGTGAATAAAGATGGAGTTTTGGATTTGATTTTAGGTGGTAATCAATATGGATTCAAACCTCAATTTTCCAGACTAGATGCTAATTATGGAAGTGTACTTTTAGGAAATAAAAAGGGAACTTTTTCATGGTTGCCTTATGCCAATTCAGGTTTCTTTGTAAAGGGAGAAGTAAAGCATGTTAAAGGAATAAAAAACAAGAATAATATTAATTCGATTATTGCTGTTGTTAATAATAGCACTCCTAAAATATTTAAATGCAATGAATAATTTTCTTAAAATAGTATTAGTTTCATTGCTGATTGTTGGTTGCTCCAAAAAACAAGATCATTTGTTTGAAAAACTGTCACCGGAGAAAAGTAGTATCACATTCAATAATCAGTTAGACCCATCAAAAAACATTTCTATTTTAGATTATCTCTATTATTATAATGGAGGAGGAGTTGCATTGGGCGATATCAACAATGATGGTTTAGTCGATGTTTATTTCACTTCAAATCAGGGAAAAAATAAATTGTATCTGAATAAAGGAGATGATAAATTTGAAGATATTACATCAAAATCAGGCGTTGAAGGACAAAGCGATTGGAATGCGGGAACGGTAATGGCTGATGTAAATGGTGATGGATTTTTAGATATCTATGTTTGCGCGGTTGTGGGTATCAATGGTTTTGAAGGTCATAATGAATTATTTATAAATAACAAGGATAATACTTTTACTGAGAGTGCAGCACACTATGGATTAGATCTTGATAATTATAGTTCTTCTGCGGCGTTTTTTGATTTTGACGGAGATGGAGATTTAGATATGTATCTGTTAAACCATGCTGTACATTCTGAATCGTCTTTTGGGAATGCCGAAATTAGAAATAAAAGAAACTATGAATGTGGGGATAAATTGTTTAGAAATGACAATGGAAAATTTGTTGATGTAAGCGAGAAAGCTGGCATTTTTGGCGGCGCAAATGGATATGGTTTAGGATTGGCTATTTCCGATTTTAATTTGGATGGATATCCCGACATTTACGTTTGTAATGATTTTCACGAAGACGATTATTATTATTTGAATAATGGTGATGGGACTTTTACTGAAAGTTTGAAAAAACATTTTGGGCATACCAGTAGATTTTCCATGGGTGTAGATGTTGCCGATATCAACCATGATGGTTTTCCGGATATTATGACTTTGGACATGCTTCCTGAAGATGAGAAAGTTTTGAAATCTTCATTAGGAGATGATAATGTGCAAATGCTCAAATTGAGAACTGAAAAATTAGGATATCATTATCAGTATACCAGAAATATGTTGCAATTGAATCAAGCTGGAAATAATTTTAAAGAGACTGCATTATTAAGTGGGGTTGCAGCTACTGATTGGAGTTGGAGCGCATTATTTGCTGATTATGATGAGGATGGCGAACAAGATTTATTTGTATCTAATGGAATTCCAAAGCGACCGAACGACTTAGATTATGTAAAATATTATTCTAACGATCAAATAAAAAACAAAATCGCCACCACCAAATTGTTAGATAAAGAAGCATTGAAAAAGATGCCCAAAGGCAATGTAACGAATTACGTTTTTCAAGGCTCAAAAGATTTAATGTTTAATAATAGATCTAGCGATTGGATTGAAAATGATTCGATTATTTCAAATGGGAGCGGTTATGCTGACATTGACAACGATGGAGATTTAGATGTTATCACCAATAATTTAAATAGCGTCGCATCAGTATACATTAATAAAACAGATAAAAATGCCAATTATTTGAAATTGAAACTTCGTTTTGGAGGGAAAAATACTTTTGGGATTGGGACAAAAGTGATCTCTTATACGAAAGGAAAAAGACAATTTAAAGAGTTGCAGACCACAAGAGGTTTTCAATCTTCATCAGAGCCAATAATTCATTTTGGATATGGTAAAATCACAAAAGTAGATTCGATAGTAGTCATTTGGCCGGATAAAACCTATCAAACTTTGAAGGATGTAAAAACCAATCAGACATTGACAATAAAAGCTAATGCTAACAGAAAAACTTTTGATTATAATAGATTACATCCTGCCATTTTACCCATTTTTAAAAAGGTAGAAACTAATTTGGGAATTAATTTTACCCATCAAGAAAATGATTTTATAGACATTCTTGTTCAAAAATTAATTCCTTATCAACGCTCTGACAGAGGTCCAGCAAATGCAATTGGAGATTTGAATGGAGATGGAAAAGAAGATATATTTTTTGGTAGTTCAAAAGATAAAAAAGCAGTTGTTTATCTTCAAAACGCGAAAGGGTTTTCTAAGAAATTATTTAATGAAATTGACAATGATTCAATCTTTGAAGATGCGTCAGCTATAATTGGGGATTTCAATAATGATAAAATAAATGACTTATTTGTGGCTTCCGGCGGAGGTGAAAATGCATCTAATTTGCAAGACCGATTGTACTTAGCTAAAAATGGTCAATTTATTAAATCAACACTGCCAAAGTTAACTCAAAACGCTTCAGTTGTTAAAACTTTCGATTACGATAAAGATGGAGATTTAGATATTTTTGTGGGTAATAATTCCTTGAATAATAGATTTGGAAGCACATCAGTTTGTTATTTATTGAACAATAATAAAGGGGTTTTTACGGTTGTTCAAAGTAAAGTTTTTTCCGGTATAGGAATGGTTACAGATGCCGTTGTGACCGATTTCAATAAGGACAAAAAACTCGATTTAATTGTTGTTGGAGAATGGATGAAACCAACTTTTTTCGCTAATACCAATGGGCAATTCAAGGATGTTACGGCAACCGTTTTCCCCGAAAAAAGCAATGGATTATGGCAGTCGATTATTCCTTTTGATATTGACCATGATGGTGATCTAGATTATTTGGTAGGGAATTGGGGAATGAATTCAAAATTTGTGGCTTCGCAAAATTTTCCAATGAAAATGTATTATGATGATTTCGATGAAAATGGCACATTTGAAACTATTGTTGCGATAGCAAAGAAAGATCAATATTATACAACCGCAGGGTTAGATGATTTGGCTGAACAATTTAGTGGGTTAGTTAAAAAGAAATTTCACAGTTATAAATCATTTGCAGGCAAAACACTTGAAGAAGTTTTTGATCCTAAAATGCTCGGAAAAGCTAAACTCTATGAAGTACATAATTTGAAATCTGGTTATTTGAGAAATGACAAAGGAAAATTTGTTTTTGTTTCTTTTTCGAATAAAATGCAAGTAGCTCCAATTACTAGTTTTGTAAAAGCAAATTTTGATTCAGATAAAAAAGAAGAAGTTTTTGCTGCAGGAAATTATTTTGGAGTTTCGCCTTATCACAGTCGATTTGATGGATTTTCTGGAGCATTAATAAAAACTGAAAAAACAATTTATATGGGAAATCAGATAGGAATCGATTTAACTCAAAAGGCCGTTCGTCATTTAGACATTATCAATTTCAATGGTAAAAAGTATTTATTAATTACCATAAACAATAAACCAGCTGAAGTTTACGAACTTCCAACATCTTCAAATTAGGATGTGTTGCAATAAAATAGACTGGCCAATATTCCAAGTTCTTTATTCAAAATTTAGAAAAATTAAAACATTAAATTGAAAAACATGAAATTTAAATATATAACCTTAACAGCAATAATTTTTCTTTTTGTTTCCTGTAAAAAGGAATCCACTATTATTGTGAGCCCTGATGATTATGGTGCTTCTATTGATAATGTTACTCAAATTCTGATTCACGATATTTTTTCTCCACCGGTGGCCAGCAGGATTTATGCTTATCCTAATATTGCTGCTTTTGAAGTAATTGCTCAAAACAGTAATAAATATTCTTCGCTTCAAAAGCAATTGAATGGATTAGATTCGATACCGGTTTTAGACCCGAAAAGTGGTGTTAATAAAAACGTGGCTGCACTTGTGGCACATATGGAAGTAAGTAAGGCATTAGTTTTTTCTGAAGAATTAGTGGAGAAGTTCAGGGACAGTTTGTACCAGAAATGGGGAAATGAAAACCAAAAAGAATTTGAAGTTTCTAAAGAATATGGCCTAAAAGTAGCTGAGCGCATCAAAAAATGGATGGGGAAAGACAATTATAAAGAAACTCGAACAATGCCAAAATTTTCAGTTTATACGAATCAACCAGGGAGATGGCAACCTACGCCTCCTGCTTATATGGATGCGATAGAACCGCATTGGGGAGAAATCAGGACGATGGCTTTGGACTCTGCTTCACAGTTTAAACCAATACCTGCACTAACTTTTTCGGTAAATAAGAATTCTCCTTTTTTCAAACAAGTACAAGAAGTGTACGACATAAGTCAGCAAATGATAAAAAAAGGGGACTCTTCTGAGGAAATGAAAATGGCGCAATTCTGGGATTGTAATCCTTATGTTACAGTTAATCAAGGACACATGATGTTTGCCAAAAAGAAAATAACTCCGGGAGGTCATTGGATGGGGATTGTAAAAATAGCCTGTAAGAAATCGAATTCCGATTTTGAAAAAACAGTTTATGCTTACACTAAAACTTCAGTGGGACTTTTTGATGCTTTCATAAGCTGTTGGGAAGAGAAATATCGCAGTAACGTTGTAAGACCTGAAACTGTAATAAATCAAAATATTGATGAAAATTGGAAACCATTATTACAAACACCTCCATTCCCAGAATATTGTAGTGGTCACTCTGTTGCTTCGGCTTGTTCTGCAGCAATATTAACTTCTATTTTTGGGGATAATTTTGCTTATTTGGATGATACGGAATTGCCATATGGATTACCAATCAGGAATTTTAAATCGTTTAATGACGCAGCAAAAGAAGCAGCTATGAGTAGGCTTTATGGTGGAATCCACTATAAGGCAGCTATATTAAATGGAATAACTCAAGGAAGTAATTTAGGTACTTTCATTGTTACCAAAATAAAAATGACCAAATAAATGACTGATAGAAAAAAAATTGCAGTACTACTTAGTGTTTTGTTTTCAATAGTTTTATTTTGGTATTTATTCATAAAAAAAAGTGATTATTTCATATCATTTAAGGTTAATACTGCGACGGGAACGGTTTTTCAAGGTGTACAGGATTGGTCTGCATTAAGATTAGCAAATCAAAAAGAAAATTATACCACTTTGGAAAAGAGAAATTTTGATTTCATTAAGCAAGAAATGGAAAAAGAGAATATGCGTATGGAATATACTTGGGATATGAAATCCATAAATGATTCGGTAACTTCCGTACGTGTTGGAATAAAGGATTTCAACAACAGTATTTACAATAGAATTACAGCTCCTTTTTTTAGCACGGAGTTTAAATTAGATCAAATCCAAAAAATAACAGAATTTAAAAATGGGTTAAATGATCACATTAAATTCTTCAAAGTAAAAATTGATGGAGAAGGAAGTTCTGAAGAAACATTTGTTGCCTATATAAAACTTAAAAGTGTTTTGCAGGAAAAAGCACAAACAATGATTATGAATGACAACATAATTACAGAATTTATAGAAACTAATAAAATTAAAATAGTAGGAACACCGTACTTAGAAATCGAAAGTTGGAATCTAGATAAAGAAACCGTCAGTTTTAATTATTGTTTTCCGATTGCCAAAAACACAAAATTTATTCCAAATGAAAAAGTAAAATTCAAAACAATCCCTGCTATTAAAGGATTAAAGGCTTCTTATTTTGGAAACTTCAGAACTTCTGACCGAGCGTGGTTTGCTTTGTTAGATTATGCCAAAAAACACGATTATAAATTAGAAAATAAACCTTTAGAGCATTTTCTTGCAAATCCTTTCAATGGAGGAAATGAATTGGAATGGGAAACGCAAATCATCATTCCTTTCGCTTCAAAATAAAGATTAATTTTTAAAGGATTTTAACATTTCGAAAACGTTTTCGGTTATACCGAAAACGTTTTTTATTTATTTAGTAATTGAATTGATGTTTTTAAAATTAAATTTAATAAAAATATCTAACCAACCAACCAAGTAAAGAACCCGAATGAATTTGAAATTAAAATTGAGTTTTTGGCAGATAATCAATATGAATGTTGGTTTTTTTGGCATACAATACAGCTTTGGCTTGCAACAAAGTGCTGTAAATCCTATCTATGATTTTTTACATGCAAGTCCAGATCAAATTCCGATACTAAATCTTGCAGGACCTTTAACTGGTTTATTGATTCAACCTATAATTGGAGCAATGAGTGATAAAACTTGGCATCCAAGATGGGGAAGGCGGAAACCTTATTTTTTTATTGGAGCTATAGTTTGTAGTATCGCTTTATTTCTATTTCCATTTAGCAGTTCATTGTGGATGGCGGCTGGTTTGCTTTGGATTCTGGATGTTGGTAACAATACCGCAATGGAGCCTTATCGTGCTTTTATTGCCGATACATTAAACGAAGACCAGCAGCCTGTAGGCTTTCAGGCGCAAAGTTTTTTTACCGGTTTCGGGCAGTTTTTGGCCTATATTTCTCTTTTTCTATTTCCAATTGTTTTCGTTGGTTACACTGGATCCTTGCCCACTTGGATCTATGCGTCCTTTTTTCTAGGAGCGGTACTTTCAGTGTCTTCCATTTTGTGGAGTATGAGCAAGACAAAAGAGATTCCGCCAACAGAAGCAGAATTGGCAATTTTAAAAGCTGAGCCATTAAATATTTTTTCACCATTTATTGATATTTATAAAGCGGTTCTAGAGATGCCAACGGTTATGTGGCAACTGTTTTTGGTTTATTTATTTCAGTGGTATGCTATGATGTGTTATTGGCAAAATAATTCAAAAAGTATTGCTTTGTCCGTTTGGAATGTAACCCCGATGAATGCAGTAGGCTACGAAAAAGCGGTTGAGTGGAACGGATTGATCGGTGCTTTTGGGTTTATAGTTACTTTTTCAATTGCCTTTTATTTGGCAAAATTAGCCAAAAAACATGGTGCGAAAATGATTCATTTTGTCTGTCTTTTATTTGGAGCTGTTTCTTTTTTGGTTTTTCCAATTGTACATAATCAATACGTGTTTTTTGCAGTGGTTATTGGCTACGGAATTGCTTGGGCAAGTATGATGGGAATTCCATATTTAATGGTGGTTTCTGAGATTCCTAAAGAAAGGTATGGCGTTTACATGGGTATTATTAATATGATGATTGTTATCCCAATGATTATCCAAAACCTATCATTTGGTTATATTTTAAAGAATTTCTTAGATAACGATCCCCGTCAAGCAATCAGTTTTGCGGGCGTATTAGTACTCATCGGTGCTTTTTGCACCCTTTTGATTAAAAGTAAAAAAGTTTCACCACAATAATATGAATAGTGATTTGAGTTATACAAAAGCCATTGAGCTGCTCCAGAAAGTATCTTCAAGCGAAGGTTTTCTTGCGAGTGCCCAAAATATTTCCAATTATAAAAGAGTCTGGGCTCGCGATGGTGTGATTTGTGGATTGGCAGCTTTGGCTTCCGGCGATGAAAAATTAATTGAAACATTCCGTAAAACATTAGAAACATTAGCTAATAACCAACATCATAACGGAACGATTCCTTCTAATGTAATGACAAATGGCGACCAAGTGGAAGTTAGTTATGGCGGATTGGCAGGAAGAGTTGATGCGGTGACTTGGTTCGTAATTGGGATTTGTCAATATGCCTATTACACAAAAGATATCGCTTTCGTGGCAAAATACGATACTGAAATTGAAAAATGTTTTGCGCTCTTAGAAGCTTGGGAATTCAATAATAGAGGACTTTTGTATGTGCCTCTTTCAGGAAATTGGGCGGATGAATATATTACGGATGGTTATGTTTTATACGATCAATTGCTTCGGATTTGGGCTTTAAAAAGTTACAATCATTTTGCGCATGACGATTTAATTACAGACAAAATCAAAGCAATAATAGAACAACTTGAAATCAATTTTACTCCGAATTCAGTTGGTGAAAAATACCATGAACGAGCATACCATGAAGTAAATATTCAAAAATACATGCCCTGTTCATTTTCGCCGGCAGGATACAAAACGCAGTTTGATGCTTTTGCAAATTCTTTGGCTTTGTATTTAAACATTGGTTCTGAAGATTTTCAAAATGTTGTTTTAGAATATTCATTGGCACTCAAAGATGGAATGCCTTTACAACTGTTACCCGCTTTTTGGCCCCCAATAAAAGAGAGTGATTTAGACTGGAACTTACTTAAAAATAATTGTAAATACGAATTCAGGAATTACCCTAATGAGTTTCATAATGGAGGAAGCTGGCCGATGGTCAATGGTTTTTTTGGATTGGCATTACTTGCTAAAGAAAAAAATGATGAAGCTTCACGATTATTAAATGCCATAAATAAGGCCAATGCTGTGGAGGATTTTAGTTTCTATGAAAATTTTAACAGCGAAACCAAAGCACCGAACGGCGTTCCTTTTTGTGCATGGAGCGCAGCTGCAACAGTGATGTTGCATCAGAGTATCAATGCTAACTTTAAATTTTTAGTGTAAAGTGGAAAAAACAATAGATATACTATGTGTTGGCGAAGTACTGATTGATTTTATAGGTCATGAAGTAAATACATCAATTAATAGAACAAAGGATTACCATCGTTTTCTGGGTGGTTCACCTACTAATGTGGCTGTGAATGCTTCAAGATTAGGCTTGAAATCAGCTTTAATTGCTACTTGCGGGCAGGATGGTTTGGGCGAGTATATTGTTCGAAAATTAAAAGAGAATAATGTGATTACTACTCAAGTTAATAAACTAGAGGGTGTTCCAACTTCTATTATTCTTGTTTCCAAATCTTCTGGAACTCCAGATTTTATTCCATATCGAGAAGCGGATTATCAGATTGCAAAAAGCCAAATTACAGATGAATTACTGGGAAGTGCTAAAATATTTCACACAACTTGTTTTGCATTAAGCAAAAATCCAGCCCGAACAACTATTCTAGAAAGTGCTAAAAAAGCAAAAGAGTTAGGATTACAAACGAGCATCGATATCAATTTTTCGGAAAGAATATGGCCAGATAGAGAAGAGGCAAAAGATGTTTTGAAGGATTATCTAGCTACAAATCCTTTGGTGAAATTAAGCGAGGACGATTGTTACCGACTTTTTGCGGAATCAAAAACAGAAGATTTTATTTTTGAATATTTTCATGGATTAGGTGCGGCAACTATTTGTTTGACAAAAGGAAAGGACGGAGTTGTCTTGTCGAATACTGATTTTGGTATGTTTTATCAAAAAGCTTTGCCAGTCGAGGATATAAAAGATACCACTGGTGCTGGAGACGCTTTTTGGACGGGATTTTTATATGCGCAATTAGAACAAAAAAATCTCGAAGAATCCATTACGATAGCCCAGAAATTAGCAGTTCTCAAACTTCAAAATGTGGGGAGATTACCCGAAAATATTAATTTTAAAGACTACTTAAATATCGAATCATAATTCAATTCAAACCAAAAAACCAAAACCAAATATATACTAAATGAGAAAAAGTACTGTAAAAATAGCCATGTATCTAAACTACTTTGTGTTTGCCATCCTGTTGAACAGTGTTGGAATTGTAATATTAAAATCCCAAAGAAATTATGGTGTTGATGAATTGCAAGCGAGTATTTTAGAAGCTTTTAAGGATTTGCCTATCGCTATAGTTTCTTTTTTGATCGCTTCTTTTTTACCCAGAATTGGATATAAAAGAGCGATGCTTATTGGATTAGCATTGGTTTCTGTTGCCTGTGTGAGTATGTATTTTGGAAATTCATTTAACACCGCGAAATTGCTTTTTGCAACTGTGGGTGTTTCATTTGCTTTGATAAAAGTATCTGTATATTCACTTATTGGAACCGTGACAGATAATCAACAGGAACATAATAGCTTGATGAGTAGTATAGAAGGAGTATTCATGATTGGGATTGCGGTAGCTTATTTTTTGTTTCCAGCTTTCAATTCGGAAGGGAATCCAGACGCCTGGCTCAATGTATATTGGTTATTGGCGGGAATTTCATTGGTGTCTTTTGGATTTTTATTTTTCGCCAAATTTGAAAATCAAACTGAAATACCGGGAGTTGATTTAGCGGACGACTTCAAACAAATGTTCAAATTATTTGCAAAATTATTAACGATCGTATTTGTAATAAGTGCTTTCTTATTTGTCATGATAGAGCAGGGAATAATGTCTTGGCTACCCACTTTTAATAGTAAAGTGTTGCATCTCCCAGAGAATATAAGTATTATGATGGCAAGTATTTTGGCAATTTCATTGGCAATTGGCAGGCTTTTGGCTGGTGTGATAACTAAAAAAGTAAATTGGATTTGGGTGCTTAGCGTTTGCATCGTGATGGCTATGTTAATTGTGGTTTTTGTGCTTCCAAAAACAGTTGGATTGGATGTAAAAGAAATCAATTCGCTTAGCGATATTCCATTAATTGGTTTTGCTTTTCCGTTGGTAGGACTTTTTATAGCACCAATATATCCACTTTTGAATTCGGTTGTTTTAAGTGCATTACCTAAAAAACTCCACAGCTCCATGACTGGATTGATTGTTGTTTTCTCCGCACTTGGAGGTACTCTGGGTTCTAGAGTTATTGGGTACTTATTCAAAAATGAAGGTCCTGAAAATGCATTTTATTATACTTTGATTCCTATGTCCTTATTGCTTGTTTCTTTCTTTATATTGAAAAAACTTACTTCGGACAATACTCAAGTTTTGCATGTTAAAAACGTTAGTCATTAATCGTATTAAAATCATATAATTTAAAATGAAATTCTTACTCAACATAGACAAGGTGTTCCATGAACTGCTGCTTCAAGAAGATACCGATCAAGATAAAAAAATTACAAAAGACGACGAAGGGCCTAAAAAATTTGTTTTAGTTGATGAAAAAACAAAACTGGAGCAGGCTATTGAAGGAACCTATCATTTGTCGAATTTACTTCAAGAATTAGCACTGCTCAAAGAAAGTAAAATTGAAATGGGTGAAGTTGATTTGAACCGAATTCAGGAAAATCCGGTGGAACGAATTTCAAGAAAAATAAGAGATGATTATTGGAATGAACTCACGCGTACGATTGATAAAAAAGGTTTAGCTCAGATTCTTCAAGATGAAAAAACAGCGAATGAAGTTCCAACGCTTTATGTTGCTGCGAAAGACAAACAAGGAGTTGCTTATTTTCAGGGATTGGAGAAAGAACTTCAGAATTTTAAAGTAGCGGTTTTGCCCGAAAATTATTCGATGGAATATGTGGATACTTTAAATACAAAACCAGGGATTTTAGCTTTGGCTTTAGAACAAAAATTATACAGTTTGCAAGGAGTTCCTTTCGTAGTTCCAGGCGGAAGATTTAATGAAATGTATGGCTGGGATAGCTATTTTATAGGTGTTGGTCTGTTAATAGATAACCAACTTGAAAAAGCAATGGCTATTGCCGAGAACTTCAAGTATCAAATCATACATTACGGAAAAATCCTGAATGCAAACCGAAGTTATTACCTGACAAGAACACAACCACCATTGTATTCTTCGTTATTAATTGAAATTGTAAAACAAAAAGTACCAAATCATGAATGGTTAAAAAGCCATCTGGAAGCGGTTATTTTAGAGTACAATACAGTTTGGATGGTGCCAGGAAACCGATTAACCGAAACGGGTTTGAATCGATATAAAGCGGAAGGTGTAGGCATGCCTTTTGAAGTAGAACCAGGACATTTTGATGATGTTTTAGCGCCTTATGCTAAAAAGTATAACTTGCCAACTAGAGAATTTGAAAAACAATATCTGGAAAGAACCTTGGTTGATGCAGATTTGGATATGTATTTTGTTCACGACAGAAGTTTGCGAGAAAGCGGTCATGATACGACAGATAGACTTATAAATACGTGTGCCAATTTAAATTCGGTGGATGTAAATAGTTTTCTTTACAAATATGAAAAAGACATTGCTTATTTGATAAGGGAATATTTCAATAATGCTTTTCAAACGGGAAATATCAATTACACTTCCGAGGATTGGGAGCAAAAAGCCCAATTTAGAAAAGATAAAATCAATGAATTGTGCTGGAATGAAAAAGCAAGTATGTATTTTGATTATGATTTTTTAAACAAAAAACAATTTCCATTTGAAGCCGCTACCACATTTTTTCCGTTATGGGCAAAATTGTGCAGTGAGGAACAGGCAAAGAAGCTCTTAGAAATAGCATTGCCTAAATTTATTAAGAGTGGAGGAATTACAGGAAGTACAAAATCAAGTAGTGAAGCTTTTGGAGATAATGAAGCCCCGCAAAGACAATGGGATTATCCTTTTGGTTGGGCGCCACATCAAATGTTGTTGTGGGAAGGTTTAATTAATTATAAATTTTTCGATAAAGCGCAAGAAATGGTCTATAGATGGCTGTGGCTTATCACTAAAAATGCGGTAGAATACAACGGGACAATTCCTGAAAAGTTTGATTTAGAAATTAGTTCCCATAAAGTTTTTGCCGAGTATGGCAATGTAGGTACTGAATTCGATTATATCGCAAAAGAGGGATTTGGTTGGGTAAATGCTTCCTATCAATATGGTTTGCAAATTTTAAATGATACTTTCAAACAAGAACTAAACAGGTTAACTTCTCCAGACGATTTATTTTAACAGTAAAAAAAATATATAAATTTGTCTTTTGTGTGTTATTTTTTTTAACTTTATGAATCAATAAATTTATTCAAGATGACTGTAAATCAAATATTAAGCACGAAAGGAAAGGAAGTTTTTTCAATAGTTTCCACTATTACTGTATATGAAGCTTTAAAGGTGATGGGTGAAAAAAATATTGGAGCAGTATTGATAATTGAAGAGGATGTGTTAAAAGGAGTTTTGTCTGAAAGAGATTATGCCAGAAAAATTGTTCTTAAAGACAAATCTTCAAAGAAAACGCATGTGAATGAAATAATGGAAACAGAAGTTTTTACAGTAAAGCCATCTGACAATTTGGATTATTGTATGGATTTGATGACTGCAAGACGAATTAGACATCTGCCAGTTTTAGAAAATAATGCGGTAATAGGGATAATCTCAATAGGGGATGTTGTAAAAGCAATCATTGAAGTTCAAAAGGAAACTATTCAACATTTGGATTCTTATATAAGCGGAAGTAAGTCGTAATTCAAAGGAAATTAAAAATTAAAATAGCTGCAAATTATTGCAGCTATTTTAATTTTTACATTACAAACGTGAGCTGTTTTTTATAAAAGAATAGGATAATTGCTTACTTTTTAAGCTAAGTCACCTATCTTTGTAACCCAGAATAAAATTTAAAAAATGGACAAAAATAGCAAAAGAAGAGAGGCATTATTATACCACGCGAAGCCGACTCCAGGAAAAATACAAGTAGTTCCCACTAAGAAATATGCAACCCAAAGAGATTTGTCTTTGGCCTATTCTCCTGGTGTGGCAGAGCCATGTTTGGAAATAGCAAAAGATGTAAATAATGTTTATAAATATACAGCAAAAGGAAATCTGGTTGCTGTAATTACAAATGGAACTGCAGTTTTAGGGCTTGGTGACATAGGTCCTGAAGCATCTAAACCGGTGATGGAAGGGAAGGGTTTGTTGTTTAAAATTTTTGCTGATATAGATGTATTCGACATTGAAATCGGAACTAAAGATATTGAAGAATTTATCCAAACAGTCAAAAATATTGCGCCAACTTTTGGTGGAATAAATCTGGAAGATATAAAAGCACCAGAATCTTTTGAAATTGAAAGACGATTGGTTGAAGAATTAAATATTCCGGTGATGCACGATGACCAACATGGAACCGCAATTATATCGTCTGCGGCTTTATTGAATGCATTGGAATTAGCAAATAAAAAATCAGAAGATGTAAAATTAGTGGTTTCAGGAGCAGGCTCAGCTGCACTTGCTTGTGCTAATTTGTACGTTTTATTGGGTGTAAAAATCGAAAATATATTGATGTTTAACAGTAAAGGAGTCTTAACAAAAGACAACAAATCACTTTCTGATTTACAACAAAAATATGCAAAAGACATCGCGCCAATGAGTCTGGAGGAAGCATTAGTTGGAGCTGATGTTTTTTTAGGATTGTCAACAGGAGATATTATGACTCCACAAATGTTGTTGGGTATGGCTGAAAATCCAATCGTTTTTGCGATGGCAAATCCAGACCCGGAAATAGACTACAACTTGGCGATAGCAACCCGTAAAGATGTTATTATGGCAACAGGACGTTCTGATCATCCTAATCAGGTAAATAATGTTCTTGGATTCCCATATATCTTTAGAGGTGCGTTAGACGTTCGGGCTACTAAAATAAATGAAGCAATGAAAATGGCAGCGGTGAGAGCGCTTGCTTTATTAGCTAAAGAATCAGTTCCAGAACAAGTAAATGTTGCTTATGGCGCAACTAAGTTGATTTTTGGAAAAGAATATATTATTCCAAAACCATTTGACCCAAGATTGATAACAATTGTTGCTCCGGCTGTTGCTAAAGCAGCGATGGACTCCGGAGTTGCTTTAAATCCTATCACAGATTGGAAAAAGTATGAAGAAGAGCTTTTAGATCGATTGGGGAATGATAACAAAATGGTTCGATTGATTACCAATAGAGCTAAAACGGATCCCAAAAGAATCGTTTTTGCAGAAGCAGACCATTTAGATGTGCTTAAAGCTGCCCAAATTGTATTAGAAGAAGGAATTGGTTTTCCAATTTTACTTGGGAACAAAGAAATTATTTTGGAATTAAAGGAAGAACTGGGTTTTGATGCTGATGTTCAAATCATTGATCCAAAAGAGAAAGAAGAAGAGTCTAGAAGAAATAGGTTTGCCACAACATATTGGTCCTCCAGACAAAGAAGAGGGATTTCGTTACTGGATTCTCAAAAGTTAATGCGCGAAAGAAACTATTTTGCGGCCATGATGGTTAATGAAGGAGAAGCAGATGCATTAGTAACAGGACATTCCAGAAGTTATCCATCGGTGGTAAAACCAATGTTGCAACTTATTGATAAAGCACCTGGAGCCTCTCTTGTTGCCACTACAAATATGATGATGACCAGTCGTGGGCCAATGTTTTTATCGGATACAGCGATAAACATTAATCCATCTGCTGATGATTTAGCAAAAATTGCGATAATGACTGCAAAAACAGCTAAGATGTTTGGAGTTGAACCAGTAATTGCGATGATATCTTACTCTAATTTTGGGTCTTCAACCAATGAAAGCGCAGGAAAAGTGAGAGAAGCAGTGGCTTATTTGCATAAAAACCATCCAGAAATGGTAATCGATGGAGAACTTCAAGCTGATTTTGCTTTGAATCCAGAGATGTTGAAAGCGAAGTTTCCATTTTCTAAACTAGCAGGAAAAAAAGTGAATACTTTAATTTTTCCAAATCTTGAGTCGGCTAATATTACTTATAAGCTGTTGAAAGAATTAAATAAAGTAGATTCTATTGGACCTATTATGTTGGGGATGGGAAAACCAGTTCACATATTTCAATTAGGTGCAAGTGTCGAAGAAATGGTAAACATGGCGGCTATTGCTGTGATTGATGCACAAGAAAAAGAAAAGAAAAAACAAATATAATTTCGTTGCTTTTTGTCAATAATTGCATTTAAATAAAGGAGTTTAGTGAAATAATGTGCTAATTTTATTATATTTGGTAACAATATATTATAAAAAATGATAGCACATTTACAAGGAAAATTGGTAGAAAAGACACCAACACAAGTAATTATAGATTGTGGAGGTGTCGGATACCATGTGAATATTTCTTTACATACTTACTCGTTACTTCCAAATACGGACTTTATAAAATTATTTACACATCTTCAAATAAAAGAAGATTCACATACCTTATTTGGTTTTATAGAAAAATCGGAGAGGGAGATTTTTAGATTGCTATTATCAGTTTCAGGTATTGGGGCTAGTATTGCTAGGACTATGCTGTCTTCTTTAGATCCAAAACAAATTACGAATGCAATCGCATCGGGAGATGTGGTCACTATTCAATCTATAAAAGGAATTGGCAGTAAAACAGCGCAACGAGTAATACTTGATCTGAAAGAAAAAGTGTTAAAATTGTACGATTTAGATGAAGTTTCAATGTCGCAGAGCAATACAAATCGAGATGAAGCGTTATCTGCTTTGGAGGTACTAGGTTTTGTGCGAAAAACTTCAGAAAGAATTGTTGAAAAAATCGTGAAAGAGGACCCCGAAGCCTCTGTAGAATCGATTATCAAAAAAGCTTTAAAAAACTTATAAAAGGTTCTAAAAAACACGAATTGTATGTATAAAATTTGTACTTTTTTGGTTGTTTTATTTTGTGGTTTTGTATCGCAAGCTCAGGTAAAACAGGAAGTCCAAGACACAACTAAAACTGGCTTTTCTGTAGGGAAAGTACAACTTAAAGATCCTCAAAGTATACTTTCTTCCTATACCTATGACCCTGTTACGGATCGTTATATTTACACTAATTCTGTGGATGGGTTTTCCATTAATTATCCGATTATTTTAACGCCAAAAGAGTATGAAAACTTAGTCTTGAAAGAATCAATGCGTGATTATTTCAAGAAAAAAGTGGATGCGATGGACGGAAAAAAGGGGGGTAGCGAAGCAGCAAAAAAAGATTTACTACCTAGGTATTATGTAAAATCAGGGCTTTTTGAATCCATTTTTGGAAGTAACACTATTGATGTGAAACCAACCGGATCTGTTGAAATGGATTTGGGACTTCGTTACACAAAACAAGATAATCCTTCCTTTAGTCCTAGAAACAGATCAAATCTTTCTTTTGATTTTAATCAAAGGATAAGTATGAGTTTAATGGGAAAAGTAGGAACGCGACTCAATGTAAATGCTAATTACGATACGCAATCCTCTTTTGCTTTTCAAAATTTAATAAAGTTAGAATATGCACCTTCTGAAGATGATATTATTCAAAAAATTGAGGTTGGAAATGTAAGTATGCCTTTAAATAGCTCACTTATTCGAGGTGCTCAAAGTTTATTTGGAGTAAAAACACAGTTGCAATTTGGTAAAACTACTGTAACAGGAGTATTTTCTGAACAGAAATCACAAACCAAAAGTATAGTTGCTCAAGGCGGTGGTACAATTCAAGATTTTGATATTTTTGCTTTGGATTATGACAATGACAGACACTTTTTCCTATCACAATATTTCAGAAATAAATATGATGCTTCCCTAAAAAATTATCCATTTATTGACAGTAGAGTTCAAATTTCTAGGTTAGAGGTTTGGGTAACCAATAAACAAAATAGGGTCACGACTACTAATAATAATTTACGAAATATCATTGCACTTCAGGATTTAGGGGAAGGACAATTGACAGGCTTAGCTAATAATGACGTAGTAGTTTTAGATCCTGCAACGGGGATTTTTAATAATCCAGTCGATTCTCCTTCTGACAACTCGAATAATGATTATGATCCTGCACAAATATTGGCCGGAAGCGGTTTGCTGAACAATAATATACGTGAAATAGTTACCTCTAACTCCGGTTTTAATGTAACGGTAAGTGAAGGTCAGGATTATTCTAAATTGGAAAATGCCCGAAAACTGAACTCTAATGAGTACACGTATAACGCTCAATTAGGATATATTTCGTTGCAACAGCGACTTGCAAATGATGAAGTTTTAGCGGTGGCTTATCAATATACGATTGGGGATAAGGTGTATCAAGTGGGGGAGTTTGGTAACGATGGTGTTGATGCGACTGTTGTAACAGGTACAACTCAATCGGATCAGGCAATTATTACCCAAAGTTTGATATTGAAAATGTTGAAAAGTAATTTGACCAATGTGAAAAATCCGGTTTGGAATTTGATGATGAAAAATATTTATCAAATCCCAGGTGCCTATCAAATAAAGCAAGAGGATTTTAGATTCAATATACTTTATACAGATCCTTCGGCTTTAAATTATATTACAGAAGTTCCCGGAAGCCCTTTTCCACCTAATCCATCACCAGAAAATAAAGTTGCCGAAACCCCTTTGCTTAAAGTGTTTAATTTAGACAAACTCAATTACAACAATGATCCTCAAACTGGAGGTGATGGTTTTTTTGATTTTATGCAAGGCTTAACTATCGATTCTCAAAACGGGAGAATTATATTTACAACTAAAGAACCTTTTGGAGAATTGTTGTTTTCTAAATTATCAAATACCGGTTCGGCAGAAAATTATAATGATGTTGGTACCTATAATCCAAATCAAAAGAAATACGTTTTTAGAAACATGTATCGTAACACGCAATCTGGCGCTTTACAGGATAGCGAGAAAAATAAGTTCTTATTAAGAGGGAAATACAAATCTACTGGCGGTGACGGAATCCCAATTGGAGCTTTCAATGTCCCTAGAGGCTCGGTGGTAGTAACTGCAGGGGGGAGAATTTTAGTGGAAGGAATAGATTATAGTGTCAATTATCAATTGGGTAGAGTTCAAATTCTGGATCCTTCGCTTCAAGCATCGAATACTCCAATTAATGTTTCATTGGAAAATAATTCCATTTTTGGACAGCAAACCAGAAGGTTTATGGGTGTCAACGTGGAACATAAAATTTCGGATAATTTTTTAGTTGGCGCAACTTTTTTAAAAATGTCAGAAAGACCATTTACCCAAAAATCCACTTTTGGTCAAGAGTCTGTCAATAATACTATTTTTGGATTCAATACTAATTTTTCTACCGAGGTACCTTTATTAACCCGCTTAGTAAATAAATTACCTAATATAGATACGGATGTTCCTTCGAATCTTTCGATAAGAGGTGAAGTTGCATTTTTGAAACCGGATTCGCCAAAAGCAGATCGTTTTCAGGGCGAGTCTACTATTTATGTAGATGATTTTGAAGGTTCACAATCAACAATTGATATGCGCTCGCCTTATGCATGGAGTTTATCATCGACACCAGAAAGAAATGCCCGAAGTAATTATGATTTTAATGCTGGTGCAAACGATTTGAGCTATGGTTTTAAAAGAGCAAAAATGGCTTGGTACTCGATTGATCCAGTTTTTTATACTCAAAAACCATCAGGAATTACAAATGAAGAGTTGTCTTTTAATTCGACAAGAAGAATATTTAGCGAAGAATTATATCCTCTAACCGATATTGCGCAGGGGCAATCTCAAGTGGTAAATACGTTAGATTTGAGTTATTACCCTTCGGATAGAGGGCCGTATAATAATAGTTCTAATTACAATACAAATCCAACAACTAATTTTGGGGGGATCATGAGGTCATTGAATTCTACTAATTTCGAACAAGGAAATGTAGAGTACATTCAATTCTGGGTTTTAGATCCTTATGTAGGAAGTGGGAATATTCCGCAAACTAATACAGGGAAAATTTATTTCAACTTAGGTGAAATTTCTGAAGATGTTCTTAAAGATGGAAGAAAACAATATGAAAATGGGTTAGGTCCAGATCAAATATTGGCAAACCCACCATCAGTATGGGGAGATGTACCTGCTTCACAATCTTTAATTTATGCTTTTGACACTAATGCGGATAATCGTAAAAATCAAGATGTAGGTTTGGACGGTTTGAGTGACGCCAAAGAAGGAGCGACTTACAATAATTACGCTTCCGAAACCGATCCAGCGGCAGATGATTACACGTATTATTTGAATGCTTCAGGAAATGTTTTAGAACGATATAAAAAATATAATGGCGTAGATGGAAATTCTGCAGTTGATATAAATGATCCTAATAGAGGTTCGACAACCGTTCCGGATGTAGAGGATATCAATAGAGATAATACCATGAATACCATCAATGCCTATTATGAATATAGTGTTGATGTTAAGCCAAATATGAGCATTGGTCAAAATTATATAACCGACATTCGAAATACTCAAGTCACTTTGCCAAATGGATCAGTAACGGACGCCCGATGGATTCAGTTTAAAATTCCCGTTTCACAACCAGAAAACACTATTGGAAACATTTCCGATTTTAGATCGATACGTTTCATGAGAATGTTTATGACTGGTTTTAATAATCAAGTAACGGTACGTTTTGGAGCTTTAGATTTGGTTAGAGGAGAATGGAGAAGGTATACCAATACACTTGATTTTAATGATCCTAATGTAGCCGATGACAAAACTAATTTGGATGTTCTAGCGGTCAATGTCCAAGAAAATAATGATAGATGTCCAGTGAATTACATCACTCCTCCGGGAGTTGTGAGGGAACAATTGTACAACAATAATACGGTTATCAATCAAAATGAGCAATCGTTGTCTTTAAGGGTTTCTGGAAGCGGATTGGAGCCAGACGATTCAAGAGCCGTTTTTAAAAATGTGAGTGTTGACATGCGTCAGTTCAAAAAACTGAAAATGTTTTTACATGCAGAATCTTTGCCGAATGAAATCGGACTAAGGGATAATCAAATGGTAGGTTTCATTCGTTTTGGAAATGATTTCACACAAAATTTCTACCAAATAGAAATTCCTTTAAAAGTTACGATTCCTTCCACTACAGCCAGTTCTAATTGTTCCGCATTAAGCGCAGAGGCTGTTTGGCCAGAGGACAATGAAATAGATTTGTCATTAGCTTTATTGACTAAATTGAAGATTTTAGCAATGAGTATTGATAAAAGTACACTTCCTTTGGATGGAATTTATTATCAAAATGAAGATGAATTGGATTCTAGATTAGCCAATAAGCCTAATAAATTAAGGTTGGGGATAAAAGGAAATCCTAATTTTGGCTTAGCACGAACCTTAATGATTGGTGTAAAAAGTAATGAAACCCATCAAGATATAAAAGGTGAAGTTTGGTTCAATGAAATGCGTTTAGCTGATATGGATAATCAGGGCGGGATGGCATCAGTCTTGAATGTAGATACCAATTTTGCTGATTTTGCAACGGTTTCTGCCACAGGGAAACAAAGTACTATTGGTTTTGGCGCATTGGAACAAGGACCAAATGAAAGAAGCCGTGAAAACACACAACAATACAATATAGTTACCAATTTAAATCTTGGAAAATTAATGCCGCCAAAATGGGGAGTTAATTTGCCTTTTAATTATGCGGTTGGGGAAGAAATGATAACGCCGGATTATGATCCTTTTAACCAAGATATAAAACTAAAACAGTTGTTGGAAAATACCACGGACCAAGCTGAAAGATCAAATCTTAAAAGTAGAGCAACTGATTATACAAAGCGAACAAGTATCAACTTTATAGGGGTGCGAAAAGAAAGAAGACCAGAACAAAAACAACATGTTTATGATCCGGAAAATTTTACTTTTTCACAATCTATTAATGAAGTGGAACGACATGATTTTGAAATTGAAAATTATATCGACCAACATGTAAGCTCATCCGTTGATTATGGATTTACCTTTCAGCCAAAATCAGTAGAGCCGTTTAAGAAAACAGCGTTCATGAAAAAAAGTAGTTATTGGAAATTGTTAAGTGATTTTAATTTTAATTATTTGCCTTCCAATATTTCTTTTAATAGTAATATCAACAGACAATACAACCGACAACAATTTAGACAAGTTGATGTGGAGGGTATTGGACTTGATCCATTGTATAGAAGAAATTTTGCGTTCAATTATCAATATGGGTTTAATTTTAATTTGACAAAATCGTTGAAATTAAATTACACGGCTTCATCGAGTAATATTATAAAAAGCTATCTGAACGAAAATAACGAGCCTATCGACAGTTTTTCAGTATGGGATAATTACTGGGACATTGGAGACCCTAACCAGCATATGCAGCAATTGGTAGTGAATTATGACTTGCCTATTAATAAAATCCCGCTTTTTAGTTTTATAAAAGCGAATTATTCTTACACGGGTGACTACAGCTGGCAACGCTCTTCTAATGCATTATCACAGATTAAAATTGATGGAACAGATTATAATTTAGGGAATACGGTTCAAAATGCTAATTCTAGCAACTTGAATGCAACGTTTAATATGGATGCTTTTTACAAGTATATAGGGGTGTCAAAAAACACTAATAAAACGGTGAATAAACCAAAAGCAACTATTCCAAAACCTGGGGAAAAGGTTGTAAATACAAATGCTCAACAACCCGCTAAAGGCAATGAATTTGTTGATGGATTGATAGGAGTTTTAACCAGTGTTAAAAATATCCAAATGAATTACACCTATAATAGTGGGACTATTTTACCCGGATATACGCCTGGTGTTGGGTTTTTAGGAAGTTCACGACCTTCGTTAGGATTCATCTTTGGAAGTCAAGATGATGTACGATATGAGGCTGCCAAAAATGGATGGCTTACCTCTTATCCTGATTTTAATCAAAGCTATTCTCACGTAACCAATAAATTATTTAAAGCTACAGCAAATGTAGATTTGTTTCCTGATTTAAAAGTTGATTTATCATTGGACAGAGCTTTCTCTGAAAATTTTTCAGAGCAATATGATGTCACTAATGGACAATACAATCCGCGATCTCCATATAGTTACGGTCTTTTTTCTATATCGGCAGTTTTAATAAAAACATCATTTTCAGTTAGTGATGAAAATACATCCGTTGCATTTGACGATTTTAGAATGAACAGACTGACGGTTGCGAATCGATTAGCATCACAGCGAGGAATAGATGTAAATAATCCGGCTAATATTGATGCCGATGGTTATCCATTAGGTTATGGGAAGAATAATCAGGCAGTTTTGTTACCTGCTTTTTTAGCCGCTTATTCTGGGGCTAATGCTGCCGATGTTTCTCTTGGGATATTTAGAAATTTTCCAATACCCAATTGGGCCGTTAAATACAATGGTTTGATGCGTTATGATTTTTTCAAAAAGAATTTCAAACGATTTTCCATGCAACACGGTTATAGAGCGTCATACACAATTAATGCATTTCGATCCAATTTTGAATATGACAAAAATCCCGAAGGAGTGGATGCAAGTGGTAATTTTTTCAACAGAACGATTATGTCCAATATCAATTTAGTGGAACAGTTTAGTCCACTTATCAGAATGGATTTTGAATTGAAAACTTCAATGAAAGTACTTGCCGAAATAAAGAAAGACAGAGCTTTATCAATGAGTTTTGATAATAATTTATTGACAGAAGTAAAAGGAATAGAATATGTCGTTGGGCTAGGATATCGATTTAAGGATGTAATTTTTTCTTCGAGACTGGCTGATAATCCTACTGGAATAATAAAAAGTGATATTAATTTGAAAGGAGATTTGTCTTATCGTAATAATCAAACTATTGTACGTTACTTAGATTACGACAACAATCAATTAGCCGGAGGACAAAATATTTGGTCTTTAAAAATAACAGCGGATTATGCTTTTAGTAAAAACTTGACTGCGATATTTTATTATGATCATTCTTTTTCGAAAGCAGTTATATCTACTTCATTTCCTCTAACAAACATTCGATCTGGATTTACACTTCGTTATAATTTTGGCAATTAATTTTCAGGAAATCTAAACAAAATCTGAATTGAGATTGTTACATTTGTCCCATAAAGTTTCAATTAGTAAACAGTAATTATCAATAAATATTTTTATGAATATACCAGCAAATTTAAAGTACACAAAAGATCACGAATGGGTTAGTTTAGAAGGGGATATTGCAACAGTAGGAATTACTCATTTTGCACAAAAAGAATTAGGGGATATCGTATACGTTGAGGTGGAAACTTTAGACCAAACTTTAGAAAAAGATGAGGTTTTTGGAACAGTTGAAGCGGTTAAAACGGTTTCTGATTTGTTTCTACCAATTTCAGGAGAAATTATAGCGTTTAATGATTCGTTAGAAGGTACGCCGGAAGTTGTAAACTCTGATCCTTATGGAGCAGGGTGGATGATAAAAATTAAAGTTTCAAACCAAGCCGAAATTGATTCATTGCTTTCAAGTGATTCTTACAAAGAACTTATAGGTGCCTAAACAAGTCTATTTTTGGATAGCTTTAGTTTGGACTGGAATTATATTTTTATTTTGTTTGTTACCTTCAGGTGATATCCCAAAGATTAGTATTCCAAATTTAGATAAAGTTGTACACGCATTGTTTCATTTTGTGTTTACGTTAACTTGGTTTTTGTTTTTTAAAAAACAGTTGAATAGTGCAAGTGTAATAAAGCCTTTAGCGATATCATTTGTTCTTTCTGTTTTTTTTGGAATCGGAATTGAGATATTGCAAAAAGTTTTTACAACAACGAGAAATGGAGATGCAATTGACGTTTTAGCAAATATGTCAGGAGCAACTTTAGCGGTTTGCTTCATTCTAATAGTAAGTAAATACAACAGTTTAGATAAAATTTAAAAGAGATTACAATCCCGCTTCGGTGGGATTTTTTTATACTTATACATTTCTTTAACCGCAAGGGATTTGTTAAAAGAGCGCTCGAGTTTAAAAAGTAAATCTTTATATTAAAAATATGTGGATTTAAAATGTATTTTTGCTAATTAGACCTTATCCCATTATCAAATCAAAAGAAAAATGAATATTAAACAATATTTAGATTCAACCTATTTAAAAACGGCAGAACAAGCTGGGCTTAGTGAACAGGAGAATATTATTGTAGTTAAAAAATTTATTCAAGAAGCTATTGAAGAATGTTTTAAGCTGATAATGATTCGCCCCAATATGGTTTCGTTGGCCAAAAAAATGATTACAGCTGCTAATTCAACTTTAGAAATAGGGACTGTCATTGATTTCCCTGAAGGTCAGTCTGGAGTAGAAGAAAAACTAACCGAAGCAATTCAAGCAATAGAGGATGGCGCCGATGATTTAGATTTTGTATGCAATTACGAAGCATTCAAAGAAGGAGATTTGGATTTGGTCAAGGATGAAATTCTTAAATGTACGCAATTGGGTCTGCAAAACGGGAAAGTGGTCAAATGGATTATAGAAGTTGCTGCGCTGGAAGAAAAACAAATTATACAACTTTCAGCTTTAATAAAAAATATTGTTATTTCAAATTTTAAAGAAGAATACTACCCTTCGGTTTTTGTAAAATCCTCAACGGGTTTTTATAAAACGGAAAATAATCTGCCTAATGGTGCCACCATCCCTTCTATTATTATGATGTTGGAAAATGCGTCGCCACTTCCTATAAAAGCTGCGGGCGGAGTAAGGACTTATGAAGAGGCTGTTGAAATGATAGGCTTGGGCGTAAAAAGAATAGGTACATCCGGTGCAAAAGCGATTGCTGACGGGCAAAATTCAAACTCTGAATATTAAATTCACAAAGAAAATCAACATGAAAAAAAGTTTGTTAACTATACTTTTATTATTTTATTCTTTTTTTATTTATTCGCAAGATGTAAATAATAGTTTGGTAAAATCAGGTCTTTCCGCTGAACGATTTCCTGTTTTTCCAAATTGTGAAAACTTGCAGTCTTCAGCCTTAGAAAGTTGTTTTTATAGTGAAGTACAGGATTTTGTGTTTCAGAATTTTGAAGTTCCGGAAAATTTAAAACAAAATAATTACCAAGGAAGTGTAAAAGTGCTTTTTGAAGTAGATGGAAATGGTATTTTTAAGGTTATTTATACGGATGCTGTAGATGAAAGTTTAATAAAAGAAACAAAAAGAGTTTTTGAGAAATTTCCAAAAATTAAGCCGTCAACTTACAACGGAAGGCCAACCTACTCTAAATATACTATTACAATTGCAATTCCTCTAAAAAGCCCGGAACAGTTAGCATCTGAAGCACTTGTTCGATCGCAGATTGTAAAAAATGATACAAAGCAAATAACAGAACTTGATAGTATTGTTTATAAAAAATTCACAAACCCTGAGTTTGAAAGTCATTTGAATATTCCCTTTTCTCACAGTTATTATTCTCAGTTTGATGCTTCTTTAAATCAAGTGGGCAGTAATAATCATACAGCATCTAAGCCATATACCTATGTGGAGGTTTCGAAATATTATAATCTTAAAGCGGTAAATGAAAAGCTTAAAAAAAATACTTCTGGCTGGTGGGCCAGAAAATTATGGAATGAAAGTACGGTTGAAATTCAAGGGGAAGGGTATTGGTTTACATTAAATCCGATATTGGATTTACAAGTTGGTAAAGCATCGCAGACCAAAGCGAATTATACGTATATAAACACACGTGGGATAAATTTTAGAGGTGGTATTGGGCAGCAAATTAATTTCACAACTACGGTTTTTGAAAGTCAGGGGCGATTTGCGGATTATTACAATCGGTATGCCGAATCTATAAAACCAGCGGGAGGAAATCCTGCAATTATTCCGGGTATGGGAATTTCCAAAAATTTCAAAACGGATGCTTATGATTTTCCTTTGGCGGAAGCCAATATAACTTTTGCACCAAGTAAACATTTCGATTTGCAATTGGGTTACGGGAGAAATTTTATAGGAGATGGGTACCGCTCATTATTAGAAGGTGATGGTGCGAGTCCGTATCCATATTTTAAAATTAACACCAATTTTTGGAAAATAAAATATACAAATACGTATATGTGGCTCAAAGATGTTCGCCCAGCGGTGACTCTGGAGAGAACATACGCCACAAAATTCATGGCAAACCATTATTTGAGTTGGAATGTATCGAATAAATTAAATATTGGTTTGTTTGAATCGGTAATTTGGACCAATACGAATGATAGGGGATTTGATGTAAATTTTGTAAATCCAATTATATTTTATCGTTCGGTTGAATTTGCTTCTTCGGCAAGAAGTGGAAATGCCGTTTTAGGATTGACCTATAAGTACAAATGGGATAATCAGATAAATGCATACGGACAATTTATTCTGGATGAATTTTCTCTTGGAGATATTAAAAAAGCGGATAATAGCTGGAAAAATAAATTTGGATATCAGTTAGGTGTTAAATATTACAATGCTTTTCATGTGGATAATTTATTACTGCAGTTAGAATACAATCATGTTCGCCCTTACGTTTATTCTCATAGCAATCCCATTACAAATTATGCACACAATAATCAAAGTGTTGGGCATCAGTGGGGAGGGAATTTCAAAGAGTTTTTAGCGATCGCCCGTTATCATAAAGGAAGGTATTTTGGAGATGCCAAATTTACAGTAGGAACTCGAGGATTGGATTTTGATACGGTTGAGGATGGTTATAATTATGGAGGAAATATCTATAAAGATTATGATGAGAAAAGACCCTTTGATTCCGGAGTAAAAGTAGGGCAGGGTAATAAAACTGCGATTTTTATTGCAGATATTCAAGGAGGATATTTGATAAATCCAGCTACTAATTTAAAACTTTTTGGAAGTTATATTTACCGAAGTTTTGATCCTAATATGAATACAGCAACTACTTTTAATCAAAGTACTAATTGGTTCACATTGGGAATACGTTCGGATGTTTTTAATTGGTATTTTGATTACTAGTTTTAATTGAATTAAAATATATCTTTTTTATGAATTGTTTTTTGTCAAATCCCTTTTGTTGAGTTACTTTTGCAAAAGTTTTTACAATGCAAATAAACGAGAACATTGATCCCAACACAAAATACACTTTCATTAAAATCTATTTATATTGATTTCCGCGAAATTACAAAGGCTCGCCTTGCTATTAGCGTAGTGTTCTCTTCTTTAGCGGGGTTTATGCTTGGAATTTATGACATTCATTCATTTAGTTGGATGGTGTTGTTGAAATTGGCAATTGGAGGATATTGCATGGTGGGTGCATCTAATGCATTTAATCAGGTTATCGAGAAAGATTTAGATGCTTTGATGGATCGAACAAAAAATCGTCCTGTTCCAGCAGGAAGAATGTCTTCGACTTCTGCTCTTTTTTTAGCCAGTTTTCTAACGATTGTCGGTATAGCTATGTTGTATACCATCAATCCGAAAACGGCCATGTTCGGAGCAGTTTCAATATTTCTTTACACAAGTGTTTACACTCCATTAAAAACGATGACTTCATTATCAGTATTTGTGGGAGCATTTCCTGGGGCCATTCCTTTTATGTTAGGCTGGGTTGCGGCAACTGGTGATTTTGGAATAGAAGCAGGAACTTTATTTTTGATACAGTTTTTTTGGCAATTTCCTCATTTTTGGGCTATTGGATGGTTTTTGTACGAAGATTATGAAAAAGCAGGGTTTTTTATGCTTCCAACAGGAAAAAAAGATAAATCTACAGCTTTACAGATTATTTTATACACAGTTTGGCTAATAATAGCGTCGTTATTGCCTGCATTGGGTTATACAGGACGTTTGTATATAACTCCGGTAGCTGCAGTTTTGGTATTTTTACTTGGTCTTTGGATGCTTTATTATGGAGTGCAGTTGTATAAAAAGAGAACAGCTAAAGCAGCCAGAACATTGATGCTGGTTAGCGTCTCCTATATTACGTTATTACAGTTAGTTTATATATTTGATAAATTTTTAAGATAGTTATGGAAATTTCAATGACAACAGCAGAAGATAGAGCTAGAACAGCAAGATCCTACAAATTACTATTGCTTTTTGCGATGGTAAGTATGATTATGATGTTTGCAGGATTAACAAGTGCTTTTGTGGTAAGTAAATCAAGAGCCGATTGGTTGAAAGATTTTCAATTACCAACAGCGTTTTACTTTAGTACAGTTGCAATTATTGGTTGTAGTGTTACTTTTCATTTGGCAAAAAAAGCAATCCAAAAAGACAACAGAAGTGCAACAACTACATTTCTTTTATCTACCTTAGCATTGGGAATATTATTTGTAATTTTGCAATTTGCAGGGTTCTCACAGATAGTTGAAAACGGGTATTATTTTACAGGAAGTGAGAGTTCAATAACGACAACATTTTTATACATTGTAACCGTTGTGCACTTGATTCACCTTGCTGGTGGGCTAATTTCGCTGCTAATTATAATTTATAATCATTTTAAACAAAAATATAATTCATCTCAAACCCTTGGAATTGAACTGGGTGCAATGTACTGGCACTTTCTTGATTTATTGTGGGTTTATTTGTTTTTATTTTTATATTTCTTTAAATAAGAAAAAAACGTAAATTTGGGAACTTTTTAACGAATAACTTTTATGGAAGCGACAGTTACTACTGCAAATAGTGAAGAGAAAACTTGGGGAGGCGGCAATGAGCCAATGAGAGCAAGTTATGGTAAATTAATGATGTGGTTTTTTATCGTATCAGATGCCTTAACGTTCTCTGGATTTCTAGCTGCTTATGGATTTTCTAGATTCAAATTTATTGAAACTTGGCCATTGGCCGATGAAGTGTTTACGCACTTTCCATTTATGCATGGAGTATCTGCTCCGATGTATTATGTGGCATTTATGACTTTTATTTTGATTTTTTCATCTGTAACAATGGTTTTGGCTGTTGATGCAGGTCATCAAATGAAAAAAGATAAAGTTGTTATTTATATGTTTTTAACCATTATCGGAGGGATGATTTTCGTAGGATCTCAAGCTTGGGAATGGAAAAATTTCATAAAAGGAGAATATGGTGCGATTGAAACAAAAGGAGGTAGTTTGCTTCAATTTGTGGATAAAGAAGGACATCGCGTTGCTCTTGCCGATTTCGCTGCAAAATTGCCAGAACAAAGAGAACAATTGACTAGAAGTAAGGGAAAATGGTTCATGGAAGAATCAACTTTGCCTTCTTATTCAGTTGCTGAAGTTCAAGCCGGATTTAAATCACATCCAGGTCTTTTGATAAGAACAGAGGTGATAACGAAAGACAAACAAAAAACAATTCTTTCTAGAAAAGATTCTGAATTGAGATTGACCCAAGCCAGCTTAGTAGTTGAAGGGGCTAATTTAACTCATAATGAATATGGAAGTAAGTTATTTGCTGATTTCTTTTTCTTTATTACAGGTTTTCACGGTTTTCACGTATTTTCTGGAATAATTATAAATATTATCATATTCTTTAATGTACTAGTAGGTACTTATGAGAAAAGAAGAAGTTACGAAATGGTCGAAAAAGTTGGTTTATACTGGCACTTTGTCGATTTAGTTTGGGTATTTGTATTTACGTTTTTCTACTTAGTTTAATCTTAGATTTATTATTATGTCACACGAACATGTTTCTAATACAAAAAGAATTTGGACCGTTTTTGGTCTGCTATCTGTAATAACAATTGTTGAGGTGTTTTTTGGAATTTTTAAGCCAGCAGCACTTTATATGAATAGCTTCATGGCTATGAGTTTATTAAATTGGTTATTTATTATCCTTACACTTGTAAAAGCATATTATATCGTATGGGCCTTCATGCACATGGAAGGTGAAAAAAGTACTTTAAGAAATGCTGTTGTTTTACCAGTGATTTTTCTAATATTATATTTGCTTTTCATTCTTTTGACTGAGGGAAATTATATTTATGAGGTTTTTAAGAATTCTACTATAAAATGGAATTTTTAACAAGATATTAATTCAAAAAAAGGGTGCGCATTGCGTGCCTTTTTTTATTTTTGTACTTTAAATAATTTCAAAATAATGAAAAAAAATATCGTTCTTTTTGTGCTTTTTATTTTGCCTATTGTAGCTTATCTTTTTTTTGCGTCAGGAATTAATAGTTTTACTAAATTACCGGTAATTACTCCTAAAGTTTCTGATTTTGGACAATGGAAATCTCTAAATGGAGAAAAAGTCACCTTGAATAATAAAATAACTATTTTAGGTTTTTCCGGAACAGAGCTTTTAAATAACAGAGGTAATTATTTCAACTTAAATGAAAAAATTTATCAAAGATATCATGATTTTAAAGATTTGCAGTTTGTTGTAATTTGTCCACTCGGCACAGAAGATCAAGCTCGAAAGTTAATTGATGCCTTAGATGATTTTACGGATGTTTCACAATGGCATTTTCTATTTACTTCTCCTCAGGAAATTAATTCTTATTATAATCAACTAAAACTCGTTGGAAAACTAGATGAACATCTAGGTACTCCAAATGTTTATATTATTGATAAGGAGAGAAATCTTAGAGGAAGAAAGAAAAAGAAAGAATATAAAGAAGGTTACAATACATTCCATCCCGCTGAATTGAGTAATGAGATGTTAGATGATTTTAAAGTTATTCTATATGAATATCGTGCCGCTCTTAAAAAAAATCATAATGCTACGAAAGAACTTTAATTCTTAGAAAATATGCTTAAAAATAAATCATATATAGGGATTTCATTCATTATTTTAATCTTTGGCATATACGCTATTCCAAAGATAGTTGAAAGGATACAAGATAATGATATCGTTAAAGGAGATCGTTTAGACCAGGTTGGTGGAACTACTAGACGTGATGATAAACTGGTTAAAATAGGTCCAGCGCCAAATTTTGAATTAGTAAATCAAGACAATATAAAAGTCAGCAATGAGACCTATAAAGGCAAAGTATATGTTTTAGAGTTTTTCTTTACCACGTGTCCTAGCATTTGTCCAAAGATGAATTTAAGCATGTTGGATATCGAAAAAAGTTTTTTTGGAAACCCTAATTTTGGATTGGTTTCTATAACGATAGATCCATCTCATGATACGCCTGAAGTTTTGAAATCGCACGCAAAGTTGCTGGGTGTTAAATCGTCGAATTGGAATTTTTTGACAGGAGATCGAGAATACATTTATAATTTAGCCAATAAAGGATTTAACCTGTACGTTGGAGAAAACAATAAGATAAAAGGAGGTTTTGAACATTCTGGATTATTTGCCTTGATTGACAAAAATGGAAATATTCGTTGTAGAAAAGACAATTTTGGGAATCCAATTTTGTATTACGATGGGTTAGATAAAAAAGGAGTTAGAGATATTCAACAGGATATTAATATTTTATTAAAAGAGTAGTTATGGAAGATAATACAGTAGAACAAAAATATAATAAATGGATTGTTATCCTTTCTATTCTTATACCTGCGGCAGTTGCCATACTTTTTAAGGTAAAGCTTAAAGATTTTGGTATTCATGTTGCTCCATTACATTTTTTGCCATCGATTTATGCAACAACTAACGGGTTAACTGCCGTTGTTTTAGTTGCTGGTGTATTGGCAATTAAAAATGGAAGAAGGAAACTTCATCAACAATTGATGACGTCAGCAATTGCTCTTTCGGTGGCTTTCTTGGTGATGTATGTTGCGTATCACATGACAACGGATTCTACCAAATTTGGTGGCGAAGGGATTATTAAATACGTTTATTTTTTTATTTTAATAACACATATTATTTTGTCAGTGGCTATTATTCCATTGGTGATGATTACGTATGTTAGAGCTTTAGCAACTAAATTTGACAAACATAAAAAAATTGCCAGAATAACATTTCCACTATGGTTATATGTTGCTGTTACTGGAGTAATTGTCTATTTAATGATTTCCCCATATTATGTTCAATAAAGAAACAACAAACAGAACGCAAGAAAAACGATTTTTAGGAAAATGGGTTGTACTGACTTTTCTTCTTATCTCGATTTTACTGCCTCAGAATTCTAATGCTCAGTGCGCCATGTGTCGTGCTGCTTTGTCAAGCGAAGGTAATAAGACTAAAGCTGCAGCAGTAAATGACGGAATTGTTTACCTAATGGTAATTCCTTACTTGCTTGTCGGCGGTATAGGTTATGCTGTTTACCGAATGAGAAAGAATAAAAAATAGGACTTTTTTTGGGTATGCACATGTTGTATGGAATGTCACTTTACTTTAGTCCGTTTACGGATACATTTACAGTTCCTTTTACTTTTATAAAGGCAATGATGGCTTGATTGGTTAATTCTATTTTTTGGAATTGAATGTCTTCCATTTTTCCGTTTACATACACCCCTTGCATGGGAGAATAATTTTTTAAGTAATTCATCATGCTTTGTTTACCTTCTTCTAAATTTGGTTTTATCGAATAGCGACAGCTTTGTTGAATTTTTCTTAAAACTAATCCTTGCGTAAGCCAGTTTGCCGTTCGTATTAATTTGTTTTTGGTATCAAGTGCATAATCTAATTGATCAAAAAACACCTCTTTAGTTTGTTCATTGTATTTGGGGAAACCTGCTAAATAGATTGTTCCATTTACAGAGCCCGTTACATCTAAAGCAATGATCATTTTACCCTTTTTATGCCAAATGGCTACGTTTTGTACTTTTATTTTATTGCTTCCAGAACCAAATTCTTGTCCCGAAAAATTCTTTGTCATTATTTTTGAAGCTTCTTCATAAGTAGAAACTGCAACTATATTGGCTGTTATGTCTTCCGGGATTTTAGCAACGGGTTTCAAAATTATTTTACTTGCCTCAAATTTTGATTCGGGTTGTCTTCCTATCAACGTTTCCATGTTGCATTTCATTCCCATTTCCAGTAAAAAAGTATCGTTTTTAAGTTTGGCATTAGTAGAATAGATTTCGATAGGAACAATTCGAAGCCAACTTTCGTAATCGGCATTCATTTGAAAAGGGGTACAGATTTTTTCTAGTGCGGCCAAAACATTAGGTTTGAAATCCATTGATTTTTCAATTACAGCATCAATCTTTTTTTCGATTTTTGATTTGAAAAGTGTAACCCCAGGATTAATGAGATACGTTACGGGTACATTTTTTCCAAAAATGGTCATCGTGGGACTTTCATTCCAATCTAGTGATTTCAGTTCTGTTTTAGTATTTAATTTCCAATTGGTCAAGCCAACTTCACTAACTAAAGTCACTACTCCGTTTAGATTAAATTCTCTTGTGTCATACAATGAAACACCAAGTCTTTTTGTGCCTATTCTATATTTTACGATTGCTTTTAACGGTAAAATCGTTTTTATTTTATCTCCGGATGTCCCGTGATCGTTTACTATAGTAATGGGTGCCAGTTTCCAAATTTTCATTTCAATATCATCATCTTCAATGTTGTTGTCTTCATAAATCAAACCGTTCAATAATGTGTTAGTTTGGTTCTCAATATCCTTCAGTTTTACACTAATAGGTAAATTAATAAAAGAAGGAACATTTTCGTAAACCAAAGGAATGGCATCATCTGGTTCTGGTTTTAGTGTAGCTATCTTTTGAGAAGTGGAACAGCCAGAGATTAGTATGACAAATAGAAAAACAAATAGAATCGAAAAGAATTTCAGCATATTATTATTGTTAGAAAGAACAAAATTAAGAAAACAATTATATTTTATAGTTAAACTGTAACATTTTCACCGCTATTATGTCTTATAGGTAAATTACTGGGAAAGCTAGTAATTTATTTAAATTACGATCTTATTGAAAAATTAATTTTGGTTCAAAATTATCAGAATCGATTTTAAAATTTGTAAAGATAGAATTAGGCTTATGGTAGAATATTAGTTGGAAAACACAAGTAGTTAAATAAGCATCAAATCGTTTAAAGGTTGCTTAAAAAGAGAATTAGTTTGTAAAAAATGTTAGATTTGTGTAGTACCTTTGTTACACTTTCATCAAATGAATATGAGAAAAAATAGTTGTATTAGTGTCGTTTTTATTGTTCTTTTTGGAATGTTCGCTCGTGGACAATCTAAAAAGTGGACACTGGAAGAATGTGTAAAGTACGCCGTAGAAAATAATATTTCAATCAAGCAAACAGAATTGGATTCTCAAATTGCCACAATTGATAAAAAGGGAGCCATAGGTAATTTTTTACCTTCTGTAAATGCCAATGCTTCCCATTCTTGGAATATTGGTTTAAATCAAGATATTACAACAGGACTTCTGCGAAATCAGACTTCACAATTTACCTCTGCCGGAGCAAGTGTAGGAGTTGATATTTATAAAGGATTGCAAAACCAAAATACGCTACGAAAAGCCAATCTGTCCATAGTTGCTGCGAAGTATCAACTGTTGAAAATGAAAGAAGATGTTGCGTTAAATGTGGCGAACGCTTTTTTGCAAATTCTTTTTAACAAAGAAAATTTAAAAGTACAGCAAGAACAAAAAGTATTTAACGAAAAGCAATATGCACGTTCAGAAGAATTAGTAAAAGCAGGATCTATCCCCCGAGGTGATTTATTTGACGTAAAAGCTACTTTGGCTTTGGATAACCAAAAAGTTATCGCTGCTGATAATGCTTTGCTAATTTCTAAATTAAGTTTGGCTCAATTGTTACAGTTAAAAGATTTTGAAAGTTTTGATGTAATTGATGATACTTCAGCTAAAGATGAAAATAATATTTTGGCTCAAACACCCACTTCTGTTTATGAAAAAGCCAAAGAAAGTCGCACTGAATTAAAAATCGCCAATACGAATTTGGAAATTGCAGAGAAAAATCTAGCCATTGCAAAAGGTGGTTTTCAGCCTACTTTAAGAGGATTCTATAATTTTAATAGTAGGGTTTCATATGCCGATGTTATTACTGGTTTTGGTCCAAATCCTACGAATCCTACTTCGGTAATTGGTTATGTTGAAGGAACAAATCAGAACGTATTACAACCAAATTCCTCTGCTATTTTAGGCAAATCGGCACCTTTTTTCGATCAGTTTAGCAATAATAAAGGGCAATCTTTTGGGGCGCAATTGTCAATTCCAATTTTTAATGGGTTTTCTGTACGAAACAATGTTGAACGATCTAAAGTGAGTTTGGAAAAATCTAAAATTGCAGTTGAACAACAAAATTTAGATTTGCAAAGAAATGTATATATCGCATTTACAGACGCGAAAGGAGCACTGAATGCCCATGAATCTGCGATTGCATCGCTTGAATCCAGACAAGAATCGTATAATTATGCTAAAGAAAAATATGATGTTGGTTTAATGAATTCATTTGATTTTAACCAATCACAAACCTTATTGTCAAATGCACAATCTGAAGTTATAAGAACCAAATACGATTATATTTTTAAAATTAAAATCCTGGAATTCTATTTTGGAATTCCAATTATCAAAAACTAATTTATCATGTCAAAAAAAACAATCTATATCTTAATTGGTAGTGCAGTAGTAATTATTGCATTATTAGTTGTCCTTTCAAAAACAGGAGTAATTGGTAATAAAGATAAAGGAAAAGAAGTAGAGTTAACCACCGTTAAATCATCAACAATTGTTGAAACTGTATCTGCAACCGGGAAAATCCAACCTGAAATAGAAGTTAAAATATCTTCAATGGTTTCAGGAGAAATTATTGCATTGCCTATAAAAGAGGGCCAAGTGGTGAAAAAAGGGGATTTATTGGTAAAGATAAATCCAGATTTATATACTTCTGGATTAAACAGAACTGTTGCTAATTTATCAGGAACCAAAGCTGGTTTAAGTCAGGCAGATGCGTCTTTTAGAGAAGCCAAGTCAAGTTATGACAGAAATAAAACATTATTTGATAAAGGAATTATTTCTAGATCGGATTGGGATAAAGCAATCGCTTCTTTTGGAGTAGCAAAAGCAACAAAACAAACGGCTTATTTCAATGTACAAAGTGCTTCGGCTTCTGTAATTGAAGCTAGAGATAATTTAGGTCGTACTGTCATTTATGCGCCGGCAGACGGAACTGTTTCTGTACTTAATGTGGAGTTAGGAGAGCGTGTTTTGGGAACGCAACAAATGGCAGGAACTGAAATATTGAGAGTTGCTAATTTGAACAATATGGAAGTTGAAGTTGATGTAAATGAAAATGATATCGTAAAAATAAAAGTAGGTGATGAGGCTAAAGTTGAAGTTGATGCATATTTGAAAAAACAATTTAAAGGTATTGTTACAAGTATTTCTAATTCGGCAAGTTCTTCTTTAACGGCGGATCAAGTGACTAATTTTAAAGTTAAAGTGAGAATACTTAAAGAATCATATCAAGATTTATTAGAAGGGAAACCTGCTGCTTATTCTCCTTTTAGACCAGGAATGACTGCAACTGTTGATATAATTACCAAAACCAAAAATAATGTTTTGTCAGTCCCAATTAGTTCTGTTGTAGTAAAAGCGGATACTAGTGCGGTTGTAAAACCTAAAATGGAAGATGCCAAAGCAGAAGCAAAAGATGTAGCTCCAAAAAGCGACAAAAAATTTGAATGTGTTTTTGTGAAGGTAGGTGATAAAGCAAAAATAAGAATCATAAAAACAGGTATTCAAGATGATACGAATATTGAAGTTTTGACTGGTCTTAAAAAAGGGGATGTTGTTATAACAGGACCTTATACCACGGTGTCAAAGGATTTGAATTCTGGGGATAAAGTGACCTTGAAAACTGATAAAGAAAAAGAGAAGAAGTAATTTTTTTTTAAATTTTAGAAAGCAAATCTAAAATTTAAAGTTTTATACCGAGATTTGTACTGTGATTGTATTTTATTACAAAATAAATCTTTCAAGTTTTATCATTCCGACGAAGAGAGCTTTATGAGATTCCTCCTTTGTCGGAATGATAAGTTTTGGAAGTATACAAAAAAGATAATAATTATGATTTTTGAAATTATTGCAGGCTTAATAATATATTTGTTTCTCCCAATAATTGGTATAATTTATTTTTTTAAAATTAAAAAAAACATGGTTGTTGAAGGAATTAAAAATCAACCAATAGTCGAAATTTTTTTGCATTTCGTTACCTATGGAGGATTATTGCTTGTGGTGCTGACATCATTTTTTTTGAAATGGTCTGGATTGGCTTCGCTTGGAACTTTCTATTTAGTTATTGGAGCTCCAATTATCATGGGGATTGTAATATCTAAACAATCAAAAAATAAAGAATTATCAAAATATCACTTTTGGACTTACCACCTTGGGGTTTTGTATTTTTTAATAGCACCATTCTCATTTTTGGGTCTCTTTTTAATTGATTGAAAATAACTTTAAATTTTAAACTATTTTGACTTACATACTCAATATTGAAACCGCGACTAAAAATTGTTCTGTTGCTATTGCAAAAGACGGAATAACCATTCATTGTAAAGAAATTGCTGAAGAAGGCTATTCTCATGCCGAACGATTGCATGTTTTTATTGAAGAGGTAATTGCGGAAGCAGGTATAAATTTAAAAGATTTGTCTGCGATTGCTGTAAGTCAAGGTCCCGGTTCTTATACAGGTTTGCGAATAGGTGTTTCAGCTGCTAAAGGGTTATGCTATGCGTTAGACATTCCATTAATTGCAATTGATACTTTGAAAACCCTAGCTTCGCAAGTAATTGTTAAGGAGGGTTTGATTATTCCAATGATTGATGCCAGGAGAATGGAAGTTTATAGTGCCATCTTCACTCCTAATTTTGAGATTAAACGAACGATTTTGGCGGAGGTAATCACTGAAGATTCCTTTAATGATTTAGAGGAAACAATTTATTTTGTGGGTGATTGCTCTGAGAAATGCAAAACAGTTTTGACGAAAGATAACTTTATTTTCTTAGACGAGATCAAGTATCCTTCTGCGAAAGAAATGAGTTTGTTAAGTTTTGAAAAATACAAAATTAGCGACACGGTCGATGTCGCTTATTTCGAACCTTATTATTTGAAAGATTTTATGATTACTACTTCAAAGAAATAGTATTCTTAAGCATTACTTTGAGACATTTCTTTTACAAATGGCTGAATAATAATTCCAGCAGTGTCAAATGCCAACTTACAATTTTCTAAAGTTTCAGCATAAACAATACCAAAATCTTCATTATTGACCCATGGTCGAACAGCAAGTTGTATGGAATTATCGGTCAAATTCTTTACTGACACTTCAAAGCTAGGGGTTTTAAGCACTTTAGGATTTTGATTTAAAACTGCAGTAATAATATCTTTTGCTTTTTTTATGTCAGTATCGTAGGAAATAGAAATCGTTAAATCCACTCTTCTAGAACCCTGCAAGGAGTAATTTGTGATTGTTCCATTTGATAAGGATCCGTTTGGTACAAAAATAGTTTGGTTGTTAGCCGTAATTAATTTGGTCACAAATATTTGGATTTCACTTACTGTTCCGGAAACACCTTGTGCCTCAATCGAATGGCCAACTTTAAATGGTTTAAAGACAATAATAAGCATTCCGCCGGCAAAATTAGATAATGAACCTTGAAGTGATAAACCCACAGCAAGCCCCATAGCTCCAAGAATGGCAACAAAAGAGGAGGTTTCAATTCCTAATTTTGAAATAAAAGAGACAAATAAAAGAACCCTTAACACCCAAAGTAATATATCAGCAAGAAACTTAGTTAAAGTAGGATCTAAATCCCTTTTTACCATTATTGTTCTAATGAATCTATTGATAAGTCTAATAACATAAAGTCCTGCAAATAGAATGAGGAATGCAGATATTAATTTTGGAGAATAATCAATTAATACTTTTGTAAAAGTGCTGGCATAATCCGTAATTTGACTTGGATCTAAGTTCATTTTCTAAAAATAAAAAACCCTCTCGTGAGAGAAGGTTGAGTTTGATTGGCAAAAATACATATAATTTATTTTCTAATAAACTAATCAGCGTCTTCTTCTATATTATTTATAGTTTTTTTAGCAATTTCGTGGGCTTCAGAATCTGCATCACTTATCAATTCACTAGTTTTTTCGGAAATTGAATGTGCAGTTTCGGATGCAATTACTTTCGATTCATCTACAACATCTTCAACTTTGTCTTTTGCATCTTCGATATTTTCTTTTACATTATGGGTAGTTTCTGAAGCAATAGCTTTCGATTCATTTACCGCATCATGTATATTTTCTTTTACATTATGTGTAGTTTCTGAAGCAATAGCTTTTGAATCTTCGGCTAAACTTTCAGTTTTGTCTTCACCAAAGTTGGTTTTTTCTTTTACGGTATCCACTACTTTTCCTAGCGCGTCACTGGCTTTTTCACTATACTCGCTAACCACTTCCTTTGCTTTATCGGCATAAACTCCAGATTTTTCTATAATTGGAGCTGCAGTTTCTTTTATCTTATCGATTGTTTCGTCTGCAAATGTCTCTGCTTTTTGAAGATAAGGTGATGCAGTTTCTTTTGCTTTATCTATTGTCTCTTCTGCAAATGTTTCTGCTTTTTCAATATAAGGCGTTGCCGCTTCTTTTGCTTGTTCGTAAGTTGTTTCAGCTTTATCGGCAAATTCACCAGCTGATTCTTTGGCTGAGCCAAATAATTTTTTAAAAAATGATGCTACTCCCATGGTCTTTTTATTTGATTAGTCTTACAATATTAAGCAATTTATATTAATATTGTTTTAATATCTAGTTAATAATTTGCTGAAAATCAGCATTTGGCATTATTTACGCGTAGTTTTTACAAGTATAAAAAAGGATGATTCCATCTATATTGTGTACTGCCAGAAAAGAAAAGTTTGTTTTTTTTGTGTATTTTTATTTTAGTAGGGGACTTAAAAACAAAAAAAAAGCGTCTCCAATGAAACGCCTCAATTTAATTTTTAAAATTACTCTATTCCAATTCGAATGTTAATTTTAAAGTTACTCTGTATTCTGAAATCTTACCGTCATTTACGGCAGCACTATGGTCTTTAACATATACAGAACGTATATTTTTTAACGATTTAGCTGCCTGAGTAACCCCTTTTCGAGTTGCATCTTCCCAACTAATTTCTGAATTAGCCAGCACTTCAATTACTTTTAATATTGACATGATTACTAGGTGTTAAATTAGATATTAAATGTACCAAATTTTTTAAAATTTTAATTTAAAATTAGTTGTTTTTTAATTTAATATTAACATTGTCAATTGGTTATGCGTTTTTAAAATGATTTTTATAAATGACCGATTGTTTATGCGTTTACCGCTTCCACTTTAATGTTTTCATCGTTCAGCATACTTTTCAACATGTTTTCGATGCCACTTTTTAACGTAAATGTTGAAGAAGGGCAACCACTACAAGCCCCTTGCAAAATTACTTTTACAGTTTTGTCATTTTCATCGTAGGAATCAAAAACGATGTTACCACCATCAGCAGCAACAGCCGGCTTTACATATTCTTCTAATATATTAATAATTTGCTGTGAAGTCACATCCAGATTATCGAAATCTTGATGCGTACTGTTTTCTTGTTTTGCACTAGCTTCAACTAAACTTTCATCAAGTACAGTTCCGCCATTTTCAATGTATTGCTTGATAAAACTTCTTAACTCTAGTGTTATTTCTTGCCATTCATTGATTTCATATTTAGTTACCGAGATGTAATTTTCGTCGATAAAAACTTCTTTTACATATGGGAATTTGAACAATTCTTTCGCTAATGGCGAAGGAGCAGTTTGATCAATATTTTTAAATTCAATAGCGTTTTTAGTCAACATCTTGCTAACTACAAATTTTAATGCTGCTGGATTGGGAGTTGTTTCTCCGTAAACAGTAATAGGCTGTTTTTTTGTTTTGTTTTCCTCGACATTGATAATTACTCCGCCATTGTTTACAAATGTTTCTATTTGTTCAGCAACGGCATCCTTAACATCTTCCCATTCTACAATGCTGTATTTTTCAATTGCAATGAAATTTGCTGAGATGTAAATTGTTTTTACAAATGGTAAGTAAAATAATTGTTGTGCTAGAGGGGAAGTTTTGGCTTCATCTATGTTTTTGAATTCAAAACTTTCATTTTGAGTAATGAAATCTTGGAATTCAAATTTTAGTATGGTTGGGTTTTGTGTTTCTTTTATGCTAACTTTTGTCATGATCTTTGTAAATTTTTACAAATTTAGTAAAGAAATTTTCCACGATTAGCTATATTTGAATATTAATAAAATAAATTAACAATAATTTAGTTATTCAATTAGATATTTGTATTTTTATTAGGGTAATAACCGTTCTATATAATTGTATTTCAATGTATAATAAAATTAAATTTTTAGTACTCCTTTTTTTTATATCGCAATATTCTTTTTCGCAAGAAGGAATTGCTGTTTATTCTGATTATTTATCAGACAATTATTATTTGATACATCCTTCTATGGCTGGTGCTGCCAATTGTTCTAAAATTAGATTAACGGCACGAAAACAATGGTTTGGTCAGGAAGATGCGCCTGAACTTCAAACCGTAAGTTTTAATGGAAGAATCACGGACAAAGCGGGAGCAGGGATTATTCTTTTTAATGATAAAAATGGGTATCACTCTCAAAAAGGAGTTAAGCTGACCTACGCTTATCATCTAATGTTTTCGAGAGATGATATTGATCTAAATCAATTGTCTTTCGGAATTAGTGCAGGTTTAATTCAAAGTCAATTAGACGAAACTGCTTTTTTACAATCTGGAGATTTTGATCCCATAATTGATGGGACTGTTGTACAAAAAGATTCCTATTTCAATGTTGATGTTGGTGCGTCATATAATTATTTGGATTTTTATGTTCATGGTACGGTGAAGAATGCCATTGAGACTAGGAGAGATATCTATACCGAATATGAAAGTGATAATTTAAGAAAGTATTTGTTGAGTGCCGGTTATGTATTTGGGGATAGGGATAGAATATTATGGGAACCATCAATTTTATTTCAATTGGTTGAAAAGACCCAAGAAAAGTCAATTGATCTTAATATGAAAGCGTATAAGAATTTTGATTTCGGGAAATTATGGGGAGGCTTATCTTACCGCAGAAGTTTTGATGGTGCTGAATATACGAGCGGAAGCGGAATTTCTAAACAGAAACTACAATATGTAACTCCTATTATTGGGGTTAATTTCAATAATTTTATGTTTGCTTATACTTATTCTCATGTCGCTGGGGCCATAAAATTCGATAATGGCGGTTATCACCAAATTACTTTAGGATTGAATTTATTTTGTAAACCTGAAAAGTACGAATGTTTTTGTCCTGCAATAAATTAATTATAGTACCATGCTGATTAAATCTGTTAACGGAAAAACACCTTCTATACCGAAGGATTGTTATGTAGCCGAAAATGCAACTATTGTGGGTGAGGTAACTTTTGGAGATTCTTGTAGTGTTTGGTTCAATGCGGTCATAAGAGGCGATGTGAATTTTATCAAAATAGGGAATAAAGTAAATATACAGGACGGTGCAATTATTCATTGCACGTATAAAAAACACCCAACAATTATAGGCAATAATGTTTCCATTGGTCACAATGCAATTGTGCATGGCTGTACCATTCATGACAATGTATTAATTGGAATGGGTGCGATCGTAATGGACAATTGTGTAATAGAAAGCAATTCTATTGTGGCAGCAGGAGCTGTAATTACCCAAAATACAGTTGTGGCCTCAGGAACTATATATGCCGGTGTTCCTGCGAAAAAGGTAAAAGATATTGATCAATCTGACTTTGCAGGGGAAATCGAGCGGATTTCGAATAATTATGTAATGTATTCCGGTTGGTTTAAAGAATCTACCGACGAAGACTAAATCTCTTATTTTAAAAATCTATTTCTTCGATAGTATATTTATTTTCCAGTATTTCAGATAATACTTTTGGATTGGTGTTGGTGTAGAATATAGGTTCGCTTTTTTCTGCTGAAGAAAAACCTATTTTCTCTTTCAATATTTTTTGTGTTTGTTTAGCAACCGCTTCTCCTGAATCAATTATTTGTATGTATGGTGGAAGTATGTTTTTTATTTGAGAAATAAGGTAAGGATAATGACTGCAGCCTAATACCAGATAGTCTATATTAGCTTCAATCATGGGCGTAAGATAGGAGTGGAGTAGTTTCGTCATTTCAGGTGAGTTGATATCGCCATTCTCAATGAGCTGAACTAATCCATGACCAACCTGTTCTATTATTTTGGTGTCTTGATACTTTTCAGTAGTCTTGTTAAATAATTCGCTGTTAAGCGTTCCTTGTGTGGCTAAAATACCGATTATTTGCGTCTTAGAATGATTTACAGCCGGTTTTATCGCTGGTTCTATACCAATGAAAGGGACATTGTATTTTCTTCTTAACTCTTCAATAGCATTAGTAGTTGCGGTGTTACAAGCTACTACGATTAATTTGCAATTCATCTGGAGGAGAAGTTCAGTATTCTTCATGCTTAATGCAATAATCTCGTCCTTTGATTTCTGACCATAAGGAGCATTCTTGCTATCCGCTAAATAAATTGTTTTTTCATTTGGTAATAAATGGTGTATTTCTCTCCAAATTGAAGTCCCGCCAATCCCTGAGTCAAAAATCCCTATTGGTTGAGTGTTACTATTCATAAAAACAAAGTTACGTGCTACCGTTTATATTTCCTAAAAATTATTTTCATAAAAAAAAACTGCTCTATTCCAATTGAATGAGCAGTTTTGTATACTAATTGTGTGTTTTTTAGAAACCTAAATCTTTCTTCACATCAGCAGTCAAGTTTGGACCATCAGCTAATAAAAGTGTAGAACCATCTAATACATATTGGAACCCTTTAGCTTTACCTACTTTTTGGATTGAAGCTCTTACTTTTTCCATTAATGGTTTTACGATATCAGATTCTTTTTGTTGCAATTCTTTTTGAGCATTGTCTCTAAAGTCTTGGATTCTTTTTCCCATATCTTGCACTTCTTTTGAACGTTCTCCATTTACAGCTTCAGTTACAGTTGCAGATTCTCCATCGTATTTTTTTAATTTTGTTTGGTATTCTTCCACCATTTTTTTATAGTTGGCGTCATAAGTACCACTCAATTTCTCCAATTGTTTTTGAGCATCAATCATAGATGGCATTTTTGACATAATTTCACTTACATCAACATGTGCTGTCTTTGCTTGTGCATTAATTGTTTGATTTGCTCCAAAGAATAGTATTCCGGCAATAAGTAAAGTTTTAATTTGTTTCATCGTTTTTAAAATATTTAATATTAATTTTTGTTTGTATTCTCTTTTAATTTTTCTGCTTTTGCTTTTTTAAGTGCTTCTCTTTCTTCTAGTATTTTTTTCTTTTTTTCTTCCAATGCTTTTTTGCGATCTTCTATTACCTTTTTACGGTCTTCTAAAATCTTTGATCTTTCGTCTGCTTGTTTAATTTTAGTCTCTTCTAGAACTTTTTTTGAAGCTAATTTAGTCGAGTCATTTGCAGTCGTTGTTGTTTTTACTTCGTCTGTTTTAGAAGAGGCAGAAACCGTGCCAGTTTTTTTAGCTTCTCTTTCGGAAAGAAGTTGTTTTCTTCTATCGTCAAATTCTTTTTTCTTTTGCTCCTGAAGTAGTTTTCGATCAGCGATAATCTGGTCTCTTGCTGCTTTTTTCTCGTCCAATGCTTTTTTTCTATCCGCTAAAACTGGATTTTCATCCACTGCATCTTCCTTACTTTCTTTGACTTGTTGGTCTTTAAGTTGTTTTTTACTTAACTGCTCTCTTTTTTCAGTACGGTTCAGCACTCGCAAAACCTGCTCGCTAACGTCAAATCTTTTTGCTGCAAAAAGCATCGTCAAATCAGATGATTTGTCAAAAATAAAATCATATTTTTTTGCTTCAGCTATATCTTGAATGGCAGTAAATACTTGATCTTGTATTGGCTTTGCCAAAACTGATTTTTGCTGCATTAAATCACCAGTTGGACCAAATCTTTTCTGCTGGTAATCTACTATTTCATTTTCCAGAAACTTAATTTCAGTTTCTCTTTCGTCAATTAGTTCTTTTGTTAATAACGCTTTTTCTGCCTTTAGCGCCTCTTTCAGTTTATTGACATCTAATTTTTTTACTTCAATTTCTTGCTTCCATTTTTGAGCTTTTTGATCTAATTGGCTCTTGGCTTCGGTATAATCAGTTACATTTTCTAAAATGTACTCCATATCAATATAGCCTATTTTGGTTCCTCGGGTTTGCCCTTTGACTGTGTTTAAAACGATCACGGCTAAAAATAGAAATAAAAATTGTTTTCTCATAACGGTTTAGTATTAGAAAATTTTATGTCATTTTTTTTTAAAATTGTTGTCCAATGATAAAATGTGTTTCCCATCCATTAGCTTTTGCTGTTCCAGGCAAAGCATCAAAACCATATCCAAAATCAATACCTAGTAATCCAAATGCAGGCATGAATACACGTAAACCAGCTCCAGCGGAACGATTCAATGAAAACGGATTGTAGCTTTTGAAATCTGCATAAGAAGATCCAGCTTCCAAGAAAGTCAACGCATAAATAGATGCCGATGATTTCAACGTTATTGGATAACGCAATTCCATTGAGAATTTATTATATACCGTTGCTCCAATTTGTTCATTTGTGCCCTCTTTTACTGGAGTTAAAGAATTGTTTGGATATCCTCTTAATTGTATCGTTTCTCTTCCATCCATCGAATAATTTGCTAATCCGTCTCCACCTAAATAGAATCTTTCAAATGGCACAACGCCTCTTTCTTGATTGTATGCGCCAAGGAATCCAAATTCGGTCAAAGTTCGCAGTACTAATTTACCATAAATTTTCGTGTACCAGTCGGCTTTGAACTTTATTTTGTAATATTCTAACCAATTAAATTTCTTTTGGTCAACTAATGCAGGGTCAGCGGCAGCATTTTGAAGGTTGTCAATTGATACTCTATTTGGGGTCGTGTTTGAAGCACTTGGAATAGCTTCTACATAATCTCCTTCATTCACTTGAATTCCGTTTGAACCAGTATAAGTTGCTCCCTTATGTTTGTATTTATATTCTTGCTTGTCTCCTAAGGTTGCATAATCAATTCCGTTCATTAAGGAATAAGGTGGAGTTACTTTTGCTGAAATACTAAATTCTGAACCATAAGTAGGGAAAATGGGGTTAGTTCCTTTGTTACTTCTTGTTAAACCTATAGTGTAAGCTAAATTTCTAGATGTTCCATTTCCAAATGTAAATAAACCTGTATTGTAATTATTTAAGTCATAATGTTGGTAACTTACGGATTGAGACAATACAAAGAAATCATCCGGCACAGTCAGTCTTTTTGCCAAACCTACAGATAAGGTTAGAATATTAAAGCTTTTCGTTTTGTCGACTCTTTGCGTAATATAATTATTTAAGAACTGCTTGCTGTATGACAATGAGGTGCTGAATTGAACAGGTTTCTTTTGTCCAAACCAAGGTTCTGAAAAGGACATACTATACGTTTGGAAATAAGTACTTCCTTGTAATCGTAAGGAAACTTTTTGTCCGTCACCCATTGGTAAAGGCTTGTAAGCATCTTTGTTTAAAATATTCCTTGCAGAGAAGTTGTTAAAAGACAATCCTAAAGTTCCTATGAAACCACCACCACCGTAACCTCCTTGAAGTTCGATTTGGCTGGATCCTTTTTCAACAAGATTGTATTCAATATCAACCGTTCCTGCGCTAGAATCTACATTTTTAAATTTTGGATCTATAGCTTCAGGATCAAAGAATCCTAATTGTCCTATTTCACGAATAGTTCGTACCAGTTCTTCTTTGCTGTATTTTTCTCCTGGTTTAGTTCTCAATTCTCTATAAATAACACGGTCATTCGTCTTGTCATTTCCTACAACTGTAATCTTGTTGAAGTAGGCTAGTGGACCTTCAGTAACTCTGATCTCGAAATCGATTGTGTCATTTGCTGTTTTTACCTCTACTGCATTTATATTAGAAAATAAATAACCACTGTTTTGGTATAAATTGGTGATGTCTTCACCGTCTGGTTTTGATTTATCAGCAATTCTTTTTTCTAGAAGTACGCCATTATATGTTTCTCCTTTTTTAACACCTAATATTCTGCCTAATAATTGATCAGAATACACCGTGTTTCCTAAAAATTTAATGTTTCCAAAATAGTATTTATTTCCCTCTTCAACATTTATTTTAATTGCTAATGCCTTTTTATCTTTGTTATAAGAAACAGAATCGGATAATATTCGTGCATCACGGTATCCCTTTTCTTTATAAGCGGCAATTACTTTTTCTAAATCAGTTTTGTATTTTGCTTGAACAAATTTGGATGCCTTTAATATACGTAAAGGATTTTTTTGCTTGGTATCTTTCATTGCGTTACGCAATACCTTATCAGATAATTGTTTGTTTCCGTCAAAATCAATTGATTGGATTTTTACTTTATCACCTTTATCAATGTTAACAAGCATGTTTACCTGACTTACTTTTGTCGTGTCCGCTTTGGTAGTAATGGTAACTTTAGTATTGTAATAACCTTCTTTTTTGTATTTATTTTCAATGTAATTTTTAGTGGTAGTAATTAAATTTTCATTAACTATTTTCCCCTTAGTTAGGCTGTTATCTTTTATTAAAGCCTCCGTTTTATTTTTCTTAATTCCTACAAATTTAACCTCATTTAATTTAGGTAATTCAACTAAGTTTAAATCAAGATAAATGCTGTCGTTCTGGATTTTATTTACATAAAATGAAATTTCATCAAAAAGGCCCAGTTTACCAAGCTTCTTTATCGCACTGCTTATTTCTTCACCCGGAATTATTATTTCTTGTCCTTTTTGAAGACCTGCAAAAGTTATTACGGTTTGAGTGTTAAAGCTTATTTTACCAACAACTGCAACATCTGCAAGGATATATTTTTTTCCTTGATCAAAAGGGACTCTGTCTTGTGCTTTAATTTGGGTAAGACTTCCAAAAATTAATACGGTAAGGGCTATTCTTATACTTTTATGTAACACTAAAAAATTATTTAATTTGTTCACTTGTTTTTCCAAATCTACGTTCTCTTTTTTGATAACTAATAATAGCCTCATATAAATCTTGTTCTTTAAAGTCCGGCCACAATATATCAGTAAAATACAATTCTGCATAGGCAATTTGCCAAAGCAAGAAATTACTTATTCTATGTTCTCCACTTGTTCGTATTAATAAATCTACATCCGGTAAATTTTGCGTGTAAAGATGCTCATTTATAATTGAATCATCAATAGTGTCTATTGAAATTATATTATTTTTAACTTTACTGCATATATTTTTTACAGCACTGACTAATTCTTCCCTAGAACCGTAGCTTAACGCTAGGGTCAACGTCATTTTTGTGTTGTCCTTTGTTTTATTTATTACATCAAGAAGTTCTTTTTGAGCAGATTTAGGTAATTTTTCCAAATTACCAATAGCGTTCAATTTGATGTTGTTTTTTTGAAGTGTTACGAGTTCTTTTTTTAATGAATTGATAAGCACCTTCATTAAGGTTTCGACCTCCAGTTTTGGTCTGTTCCAGTTTTCGGTAGAGAATGCGTATAGAGTTAGGAATTCAATTCCTAATTTTGCACTTGCCTCAATTATTACTTTTACTGATTTTGTGCCACTTTCATGTCCCAAAGCTCTTAAAAGTCCTTTTTGTTTTGCCCAACGACCATTGCCATCCATAATGATAGCTAAATGTTTGGGTAAATTCGTTGCGTCAATCGTATCTAGTAAATTCATTTTTTTAATCTGTACAGTAACATGGTTTGTTTCCAAAGGTATATGTAAGGGTAAATCCCGAAAAAACATACCAATCATTATTATTTAAATTCCCGAATCGTAATGGTTTCAAATTTTCATTCTTCGGATTGCTTCCGTCAATGTTATCTGTTAATGTATAGCGAGCTCCAACCTCTACGGCCAATATGAAATTTGGCGTGATGTTGGATTTAATTCCTAAATTCATTGGAATGGCAAATGAACCAGAGCCTTTGTCTTTTTTTGTTTCACCAGCTAAAATATATAACTCATCATATCTAAAATAGCTTATCCCAGAATATACATAAGGAGTAATTTTATTTGACATCTCATGAAGATTAAAATCAAAAAAATTGAATTCAAGGCCTAAAGATACTTCTTTTATACTATTTTCAAAACGGTATCCTCTTTGATTTCTGCCGTCTTCTTTTGAATCAAGGTCGTTAGAGGTGATTTTTGATTGGGTGTAGGAGAATCGATAAGAATGTCTCGGGCTTTTATTCCATTTATATAACAAACCCAGAGCAGGTTCATTTGGCGATATATAAGTGGTAGGACCTACATCACCTATAAAATTACTACCGCCTACAAAAACACCAATCTCATGAATTTGAGCTTGGATTGCCAGGAATGGAAATAGGCATAACAAAAAGTGGAGAATTTTGTTCATTCAAATTAAAAATTGCGTGCAAATATAATAATTATCGATACGATTCAATACCTATTAAGTTAATTGTCTGTTTTTTTGAAAAACAAACAATAAATAGGTCTGTGATTATTCCAAACGTAAAAAAGGGATAAAATCGTATAGTATTAATTAGAAATGGATTAGTTCCTTCTATCTTCTCCCCAGAGTAATTTGGTACGTAGGGTTTTTAAGAATGTTTCTTCAGGAATCTCTACCATATTTATTTGAAAAGGAGTTTTCTTAATCGTTAGAATTGATTCGTTTTTCACAGATGTTATTCTGGAATCTAGGGAAACTAGATAATTTTCCTCTCTACCGGAAACTTTTAACCGAATTTCTGTTTCATCAGGAACAACAAGTGGTCTTGCGTTTAGATTATGAGGAGCGATTGGGGTGATGACTAAACTTTTTACGTCGGGAGTTAAAATAGGCCCGCCACAACTCAAAGAATAACCCGTTGATCCTGTCGGGGTGGAGATAATCAAACCATCTGCCCAATAAGAATTTAAAAATTCATCATTTAGATAGGTGTCGATTGTAATCATCGAGGTAGTGTCTTTTCGACTAACCGTAATTTCATTCATCGCAAAATTTAAATCCCTAATGGATTCATTCTCTGGAGAACAGGATAAACTCAATAACGTTCTTTTAGAAAGGGTGTATTTTTTTTCAATTACAAACTGCATAAACGCAGCAATATTTTCTTTTTGTACCGTCGCGAGAAAACCTAAACGTCCTGCGTTTATACCTAATATAGGTACGCCTAAATCTCGAACTAAAGTTGCGGCTCTTAAGATTGTTCCGTCTCCGCCAATGCTTATTAACATATCAAAGCTTTGATCCAATTCGGTATGGGATTCAAAAGTTTTATATTCCTTTCTTACAATGTCTTTTTCGTAAAGCATTTTCAAGAAATTGGCCTCAATAACCATTTCTACCTTATTGGTATTAAAAAAAACAAAAATGTCTTTTATTATTGGTTCGGTACTGTTCAGGTAATATTGTCCGTATATGGCTACTTTCATATTTTGTTTAATCGGGGATATGTTTATTCGTTTCTTTTTCGGTAAAACGTCATATTATATATTAAGGTATTTATCTAAATAATCAGAACGCTCTTTCAAACTATTGATATAATTGTCTTCGGGATGATTAGATATGATCTCGTAATTGTATCTTCGGAAAGTTTGAATTATTTCATTTAAAGCACCCAAACTTATTTTCATTGTAATTTGAATAGTTGTAACATCTGCTTCCGAAATAAATAAGCCTAAAAGTCTGCCATTGTTACTTTCAACAATTTGTGTAATCTGACTCATGGAATAATCCAATATTTCTCTCTTAACTATTAATATTCTTCCAGGTTCTTTAAGGAAAGGAGTTTCATGAAAGAATTTCATGATGTCTACAATTTCATAGTAACCTACATAGCTATTATTTTCATCTAATACTGGAATCAAATTAGTGTTGTTTTTTGCGAAAATTTCCAACACATCCAGCCAAATCGTATTTGTTCTGGCAAAAAAGCCTTCAAGGGTATATTTATAATCAGACACTTTTTTACCATCGTCAAATGTTTCAATGTCATCCGCTGCAATGCTGCCAATATAAATACCCTCCTCAATTACGGGAAAATGGGTAAAATGCAAATCATTAAAAAAGTCATGAACAGTCGCAATAGAATCTTGGCTGTCAATCGCTTTAAAATCGTTGGTAATATATTCTGTAATTTCTGTCATAAATCAATCTCCAATATTTCATGCAAAATAATCAAAAATAAGCAAAAACTCCTAGGTTTTACTTTGTATTTTTGCCTAACAAATACTATTTTCAACAATCAAAAAGTGTTCCAATGACAAAGTTAAGTGTAAACATCAATAAAATAGCAACGTTACGTAATGCCCGCGGAGGAAATGTTCCCGATTTACTAAAAGTGGCAGCCGATATTCAAAAGTTTGGTGGCGAAGGAATCACCATACATCCGCGTCCAGATGAGCGTCACATTCGTTATCAAGATGCCCGCGATTTGAAATCAATTGTTTACACCGAATATAATATTGAGGGAAATCCAGAGAAAACATTTATAGATCTTGTTCTGGAAATAAAACCGACTCAAGTGACTTTGGTGCCAGATGCTGTAGATGCGATAACTTCTAATGCAGGTTGGGATACTATAAAACATGCCGCATATCTAACCGAAATCGTTCAGGAGTTTCAGCGCAACGGAATCAGAACTTCCATTTTTGTGGATCCAGTTCTGGAAATGATCGAAGGCGCCAAAAAAATTGGAACAGAAAGAATCGAGTTATACACGGAAGCATTCGCTCATAAATACAGTTTGGGAAATAAAAGAGGAATTCAACCGTATATGGAATCGGCAATTTTGGCTAACCAGTTAGGTTTGGGCATCAATGCAGGTCACGATTTGAGTTTGGATAACATTCAGTTTTTCAAGGAAAATATTCCGGGTTTACTAGAGGTTTCTATCGGCCATGCACTGATTTCCGAAGCCATTTATCTGGGATTGGATAATGTGGTTAATATGTATTTGCAAAAGTTGAAATAAGAAATAAATAAAAACAATTATAACCTGATGTAATTGGGTTGTAATTGTTTACTTTAGCATTTTTCTTATTAAAATTCAGTGTTGAAACCAATTGTTTTGTTTTGTTTATTATGTTTTTCTAATTTGTTTGCGCAATCCAAGGTTACAATAGTTGGGAATGTGAAATCTTTTGAAAACGAAAATTTAATAGGAGTAAGTATTTCTTTTGATGCTAATAATCAGCATTACTATTCTATAAGTGATGCTTTGGGATGCTTTACTGAAGAAATTCCATCAGGATTGGTTAAAATTGCAGTTAATCATTTTGGTTACCTTGAAAAAACGTTAAGTTTTGATTTAAAAAATGACTCGATAATTTCTATTGTATTAGAAAAGAATGTTTCGTTTTTAAAAGAAGTTGTAATATCTAATAATAAGAAAAACTGGATTACAAATCTATCTGGCGGTAAATTATCATTTAATTTAAAAGAATTAGCTACAGTTCCAACAGTTCTTGGAACAACGGATATAATCAAAATTTTGCAGTTAACACCAGGAGTGCAAAATTCTGGGGATGCAAATGGTTATTTGTATGTACGAGGAGGTGATCCTGGACACAATACAATATTATATGATGGGATACCAATTTATGGAATGTCACATCTGCTGGGTGTTTTTCCTTTTTACAATACGGATCATATACAGGAAGTTGAATTTGACAAATCAAGCTCAAATGCAAAATATGGAGGACGTTTAAGTTCCACAACTTTATTGATTCCTAATAAAAAAATCCCTTCGCAATTTACAATTCAAGGAAATGTTGGTTTACTGGCTTCTCAGGCTACTTTGAGCATTCCGATTAGCGAAAAATCTGGAATTACCATATCAGGAAGGAAAACATATATTGATGAAATAGTCGCTCCTATATTAAATTCAGGTTCAAAAAATAGCGATGTCCAAGATATGAAATATGGATTCGTGGATGGTAATTTAACTTTTGTTACAGAAATTTATAAAAACAACTTGTTAACTGTTTCTGCTTTTTCAAGTGCCGATAAATTACAAATAAAAGACGCCAATTTAGCCTTACATACAAGTTTAAAATGGAGTAATTTAAATATATCTCCTGCTTTATTTACTAAATTATCTTCTAAAACAAGTATGTCGAATGCTGTCTATTATACGCGATATACAAATGAGTTAAATATGGAGCAATCAACAATTCAAATGGGCGTTTCCTCATTTGTTGAAGATTTCGGATTTACAAATTCAGTTAGTTATTCGGTTAATGAGGTTCCTTTTGAATCAGGTTTGCAATATGTTTATCATAATTTACAACCACAAAAAATCCAAATTGAAAATTTAAGCATTGCCAATAATACAGAACAAAATAATTTAATTAAAGCTAGCGAATTTGCTGTTTTTACAACTGCAAAACCAAAATTACTTGATAATTTAATTGCAGAATTAGGTTTAAGGATTAGCTATTATAATTCGGGGGTAAAATCATATTTGCATTTTCAACCTCGTGTTGTTCTGAATTATTATATGAATAGAAATCTTTCTTTTTATGCTTCTTATAATAGACAAAATCAATATTTAAATTTAATCACAACTTCAAGTGTAGGGATTCCTACCGATTTTTGGATTGCAAGTTCAGATGGTATCCCCGCGCAATCCTCCAATGAATTTGCTTTAGGTTCAAATCAAACTATCTCTAAAAGCATTACATCTTCATTTGGCGCATTTTATCGTTCAATGAATAATTTACTGGAATATCCGTACGGAGTTACACAGTTTAATGAAATTTCCACATTGAAAAATGATTTGTTGGAAGGGAAGGGAAAAGCATACGGATTAGAAATGATGCTGAAAAGAAATAATGGTAAGTTTAAAGGATGGCTAAGCTACACTTTGAGTTGGTCTGACAGAAACTTTGAAAAGCTCAATAATGGAAATACTTATTATGCTAAATACGATAGACGCCATAATTTATCATTGGTTGGAACGTATAATTTAAATTCAAAATGGAATTTGGGTGTCACTCAGATTTTTAGTTCAGGAAATCGTTTTACAATGCCTACATCATGGTATTTTATAAATAACAATCCTGTCAAAGAATATTCGGAGTATAATAATGCCCAAATGCCAAATTATATTCGAACAGATCTTTCTGGTAATTATTTTTTTATAAAAAACTCTAAAAAAGAAAGTGCACTGAATTTTTCTATTTACAATACTTTCAATATCGAAAACCCTATTTATGTTGTTTTGAATGTGGTTGTCAATGAAAATAAAGATAGTGTAGTTGTTAAGCCTGAAAAGAAGGTTTTGTATAGAATACTTCCTTCCATAAGTTGGAGATTTAAATTTTAGATGATGAAAAAGTATAGTTTATTTCTTTTGATGATTATTGCGTGTAGTTGCAACAATGACAGGTTTAGTGATGGAATTAAGTTGGAATCAAAATTAGCGGTAGAAGGCTGGATTGAAGAAGGAGATGTTCCGCAGGTAATATTGTCCAGTACGATACCAATAAATGATGTTGTTGATTCTACAAATGTTTTGGAGCACGTGATACGTTCGGCAAGAATAACGGTTTCTGATGGAGAAACGGTGGAAGTTTTACGTGTTAAAAATGATGATAATAGAGTTCCGCCGTTTGTGTATTTTGGAAAAGAAATAATCGGGAAAGCAGGGAAGACTTATACCTTGAAAATTGAGTATTTAAATAGAGTAGTAGTAGCCACGACAAGTATTCCTAAAACAGTAGCAATTGCAACGGCAGAATATGTAAAAAAGAATGCCACGGATACTACCGGATATGTTTTTATAAATTTTGATGATCCTATAAATGAAAAGAATTATTATCAGGTTGCAACAAGAATAGATGGACAAGAACCTATTTTTGTTCCTGCTTTTTATGGTAATCTAGATGATGAAAAATTTAAATCTCACTCAATTTCAATGCAGGTAAATAGAGGAGTATTACTTTTTCCTAAAACTAAATTTAAACCCTATTTTACCGATGGTGATTTAATTTTTGTAAAATTAAGAACCATGAATAAAGAAGCATTTGATTTTTGGAATAGTTGGCAGGATGAAATTGTAAATAGCAGAAATCCTATTTATCCATCCAATACAAGTCTGGAATCAAATATAAAAGGCGGGGTTGGCATTTGGGCTGGCTACGGTCAAAACACTATATTAGTTAAAACACCTCCAAAAAAATAGGCTGCCCTTTTCGGACAGCCTCATTCTTTTTAATTATTTAAAAATGGCTTCTTAATTTCTTTCAAAAGCTTTCAAGAAATTTTCGAATTTAGTTTCAAGATTATCAAATCCTGTAGAAAAATAAGAACTCATAGCAACTTCGGTACTGTCATTGAATTTTAAGTAAAGTACTTCGTCGTAATATTGGATAGTAATTGTTTCGCCATTGCCATTATATGACCAATGTCCTCCATTAGTATAAAATGAATCTTTAACCCATACTGGTACTTCATTATCGTAGCTATACCCTTTTTCTGAACGGTAGACAACGTCAGCTATCTTAGTTCCGTCTTTTTTGGATACTAATATCAGTTTCAAGTTTTTATTTGAATTGACCACATTCCCTTCAGAATACTTTTTATTGTATGTGTTTTGAGCCGTGTAATATGCTTTGTAGTCAGCTTTAGGGCTTTGGTAATCAGGATCAGTAGGATAGACCAAGGTTTTCTCTAAAGCTTCTTCATCTTTAGTTTGTGTAGCGATATCCATATCGGCTACAATGATAAAGTTATCCATGATTTGAACCAGACCATTTGCTTTGCCTTGGTATTGAATAAGGTCTTCATCTTCTATTAAAGCATCAATGTCAGCAGTGCTTCCTGCGGTAAATGAAACTAAATTTTTCCCGTTGTAAGTAAATGAAGATTTAGCCGTGTTTTGAGTTGCTTTCTTACTTCCAGTGATTTCATATGTATAGCCATCATTTAAAACCATTTTGAAGCTAGATTCATCTGGAGTTTCTACAGTACCGGTATATTTTGCAGTTGTTGTAAAAGTTGCAGCTTGCACATTATCAATAGTTAGAATTGCATCTACTGAAGTTGGTAAATAAAATTCATCATTTATAGTAGTTCCAGATTGCCAATTATAACTGTCTTCAAGTTTTACTTTTATGTTTGATGAGTTACTTTTAGAGGATAGTGTTGCATTGTTAGCAGTTTGAGTTGCTTTTGCAGGGAAGACAAATTTTAATTCAGTGGTTGAAGCTGTTTTAACCCAAATTTTTGTTGAATTATTCCAGGTGTAAATTCCATATACACCAGAAACATTTAGAATATCTTCTATTTCATTATCGTTTTTTCCATTGAAAATGTCAACAGAACTGATACTTAATAAATTACCTAAATTTTGAATGGCTTCAATAGCTCCAGATGTTTTTGATTTATCCATTTGAACTACCATTTCATTGGCTTCAGCCTCTAATTTCACTTTTTGTTCAGCTGGAGTTAATTTAGAATAAGGTTGTTTGATGATGTTTGCAATTTGCTCGGTTAGACTTCCTTCAGTAGTGGTGTCTGGATTGTCATTGCTGGTACAAGAGACGGTAAGTTGCGAAATAATTACTGAAAACAAGAAAATTTTTTTAATCATGGTAAATGAATTAAGTTAGGGGGTTTGTTTAATCAATCTTTTTGATTGATATTGTAAAATTTAGATTTTGTTTTTTTAACAATAAAACATCTAAATTTGCGTCCAAAATTAGTCTTTTTTAGTGTTCTCACAATACCCACTTTTAGTGATATTCAATCGTAACCTAGCTTTAGAATATTCGTTGGATGAAATTAGTTTATTTATCTTTGTAAGATTTCTTAATAATAAATTTACCTAATCCTTATAAAATGCTCTACTCAAAAATAGAAGGTTCAGGCAAACCGCTTTTAATCCTCCACGGCTTTCTGGGAATGTCCGATAATTGGAAAACACTTGGAGCTCAATTTGCCGCCGATGGTTTTCAAGTTCATATGATCGATTTACGCAATCACGGACGAAGTTTACATTCGGAGGAATTTAGTTATGAAATCATGGTTCAGGATATTTTTGACTATTGTCAAGCCAATAGTTTACAAAACATCAATATCATCGGTCATTCCATGGGCGGAAAAGTGGCCATGCTTTTGGCGACAACTCATCCGGAATTAGTAGATAAATTGATTGTTGCTGATATTGGACCAAAATTTTATCCGCAACACCATCAGGATATTTTAGCGGGATTAAATGCAGTTGATTTTTCCAAAAAACCAACACGCAGTGAAGTCGAAGAAATTATGTCACCACATATTCCTGATTTTGGAACGCGACAATTTTTAATGAAAAGTTTGTATTGGCAAGAACCGGGACAACTCGCATTCCGATTTAATCTGGAAGTTTTCAATAAAAAAATGGAAGAAATAGGAGTTCCATTGCCTCCCAATGCTATTTTTGAGAAACCAACATTATTTATACGCGGCGGAAAATCTAATTATATTTTGGACAGCGATTTCGAAAATATAAAGCAGCATTTCCCTGATGCAAGTTTAGAAACGATTCCTAATGTAGGGCATTGGCTTCATGCCGAAAATCCAATTCTGTTTCATCAAATAGCAAGTTCCTTTTTAAAATAAATTAAACAGATTTAAATATTTACTACATTTATTAAAATTTTAAAACAAAAATCTATGAATTTATTACTCAGAATCCTTATTACATCCGGTTTAGTATTGCTAATTGCCCACTTTATGCCAGGAGTCCATGTGGATAATTTTACTACAGCTTTAATCGTGGCGATAGTTCTTGGTTTGCTTAACATATTTATCAAGCCTATATTGGTGCTACTGACTTTGCCAGTTACTATTGTTACATTAGGATTGTTTTTACTAGTGATAAATGCGGTAATTATTTTGTTGTGTACTAATATAGTAGGCGGATTTCATGTTGATTCATTTTGGACTGCCTTAATCTTTAGTATTGTATTGTCACTATTACAATCTATAATGAATGGTATATTGGGAGAAGGAAAGTAATTGCTTATTTTAACAAGTAATTATGAGTTAATGAACTAGCTGTAATAGTTAATTCAATACCTTTGTTTTTTACAAAAGTAAATTATGACAAAAAAGGTTTACATATTACTATTGGTTATGCTTGGTTTCTTTATGATGCCAAGCATGGCTTTTGCATGTGAATCTAAATCGGAGAAAACGAGTTGTACAAAAGAATCTGCTTCGCAAACTTGTGAAAAAGAATGTTGCAACAAGGAAAAAAAATCAAAAAGCCATGAGGGCTGTGACGGAGGCTGTAAACATGTTTCATGCGGCAGCTCAGTAGTTAATTTGGCTTTGTCTTCTCCATTTTATGTTGAAATCAATACGCAACTTTTTAGTTTTTCACCTGAGAAACAAAATTATTATTACTCAGAAATCTTTATCTCTTCTGATTTCCGTTCGATTTGGCTTCCACCTAAAATAAGCTAAATCTTTTATGCACAGCCATAAAAGGGTCTAATTCAAAGCGGAAAATGCTTTAAAATCATTAAATTTATAGTCATATTTAATTTGAATTTTAACGATAATGTTAGAATTTGAAAATGACTATTTACTAATTCAACTTAAAATTATATACAATGAACACAATAAAAAAATTATTGATGGCAGTTACACTATTGCTTTCAATCACAATAACTAATGCACAAATTAAAAATGCTAAAACAGAAACTATAAAAATTTATGGGAACTGCGGAATGTGCAAGACTACTATTGAAAAAGCGGGAAATCTTAAAAAAGTAGCGCTGGTAGATTGGAACAAAGACACCAAAATGGCAACGCTTACTTACGATTCACAAAAAACAAATCAAGATGAAATCTTAAAACGCATCGCTTTGGCGGGTTACGACAGCGAAAAATTCCTGGCTCCTGATACTGCTTATAATAGTCTTGCCGGTTGTTGTCAATATGACCGTGAGGCAAAAGTTGCTGTAAAAAGCGAAACTAAAACTGAAATGGGAACTATGGAAAATCACAGTCAACACGCTATGGCATCAGAATCAACAATGACCGTTCAAAAAAAGGAAAATAAATTGAATCCTGTTTTTGAAACTTATTTTTCATTGAAAGATGGTTTAGTGAAAACGGATGGTAAAATGGCTGCTGCCAAAGCGAAAGAAGTATTGAATTCCTTAACCGCTGTAAACATGAACGACTTGCCAATGGATGTTCACATGGTTTGGATGAAAGTAATGAAAGATTTAATGGCTGATGCCAAGAGTATTTCTGAAACAGAAGATATTAAAAAACAAAGAACCGTGTTTATGGGCTTGTCTAAAAACATCTATGCTTTGATAAAAGTGGCGAAGTACGAAACTCCAGTTTTTTATCAATTTTGTCCAATGGCAGATGGAGGAAAAGGAGCCAATTGGTTAAGCAAAGACAATGCAATTAAAAATCCATATTATGGTTCTCAAATGATGTCTTGTGGTAAAACGGTCGAAACCATTAAATAAAAATGAAGATTTATATCAAAAATATGGTATGCAATCGCTGTATAAATGTCGTGAAGTCCGAAGTTGAAAAAATTGGACTTCACGCTATTTCAGTTCAATTAGGCGAAGTACTACTTTCAGAAGATTTCAAGGAGGGCGAGAAAGAGCGATTGTCAAAAAGTTTGCACGAACTTGGTTTTGAATTATTAGATGATAAAACAAGTATAACTATTGAGCGGATTAAAAATCTGATTGTTGATATGGTACATTATCAAAATACCGAATTAAAAATCAATTTATCACATTATTTAGCGGAACACTTGATGCAAGATTATAACACATTAAGCAATCTGTTTTCTGAAGTGGAAGGGAAAACTATAGAACATTACTTTATTACTCAAAAAATTGAAAGAGTAAAAGAGTTGCTTCTGTATGATGAATTTACATTGAGCGAAATTGCTATTCAATTGAAATATAACGATGTAGCGCATTTGAGCAATCAGTTTAAAAAGGTAACGGGTTTGACGCCAACATACTTCAAAAAAGCAAAAGAAGCCATCCGATTCGAAATTGACAAATTATAAATTTTACAATTTATTATCAATATTATACAATAATCTAAAACGATTATTTTTAGAACTTTGAATAGTTAAAATAAAGCTAGAAGTAAAAATAAAACTAAAAAATATTAAAATGAAAAAAGTATTCTTATCAATTGTAATTATGGCTGTAACTTTAACAGCTTGTAATCAGAAAGTCAAGCAGGTTGAAGAAACAAAAGTTGAAAAAACTGTTGCAACCACAGATTTATATGCTTGTTCTATGCATCCCGAAGTAACGGGAAAGAAAGGGGATAAATGTTCTATTTGTGGTATGGAACTAACAGTACCGGTTAATGAAGCTACAACTGTTACTCCAAATACGACTGTTGAAACAAAAACAGAATCAACTGTTACAACAACTTCCCAATCTTCATTTTCTACAAGTGAAATTGTAGCAAATTATTTGAAAATAAAAAATGCATTTATTAAGGACGATTCAAAAGGTGCGGCGAATGCAGCTAAAGCATTATATGCGACTTTCAATAGTTTAGATGGCAAGTCATTGGACACGAAAATGAAAGCGGAATACATTGATATAAAAGATGATGCTAAAGAACATGCGGAACACATTGGTAGCAATGCTGGAAATATTGAACACCAAAGAGAACATTTTGCTATGTTGAGTAAAGACATAAATGATTTGATAAAAACTTTTGGAACGACTCAAAAATTGTATCAGGATTATTGCCCAATGTATGACCAAGGGAAAAGCGGATATTGGATTAGCGAAATTAAAGAGATCAAAAATCCGTATTATGGTTCGCAAATGCTTACTTGCGGAGGAATAAAAAAAACCTTTTAAAATGAAAATCGTTATCAAAAGAATAATAATTTCAGGTTGTGTTATTCTTTTGCTATTACAATTTTATCAACCCGTCCGTAATTTAGATTATGGACGGGTTCTACCAATTCATTTTAACAAAACATATAATGTTCCTTCAAATGTTAACAACATTTTAAAGACTTCCTGTTATGATTGTCACAGTAATAATACAAAATATCCTTGGTATTCCTATATTCAGCCAACGAGAATGTTTATGGATAGCCATACTACTGAAGGAAAAGAGAATTTAAATTTCAGTGAATTTGGTAATTATTCTAAACGAAAACAAGGGAATAAATTAGATAGAATTATCAAACAAATTAAATCAGATGAAATGCCATTGTCTTCTTATACCTTAATCCACAGAAATGCTAAACTCACTATAGAGAATAAAGCAGTATTGATACATTGGATGGAGCGAATGAGAGATAGTATTTCTATAGAAAATTAAATAGTATGGTAGAAAAACTCATATCATTTTCTCTGAAAAATCGAGTAATAGTATTGCTTGTTTCCGCCTGTCTATTTGGTTGGGGTATTTATAGCTTGCAACAAAATCCCATTGATGCCATACCCGATTTATCAGAAAATCAGGTTATTGTTTTTACCGAATGGATGGGAAGGAGTCCGCAGGTTATTGAAGATCAGGTAACTTATCCTTTGGTTTCTAATTTGCAAGACATTCCAAAAGTGAAGAACATTCGGGGTGCATCCATGTTTGGGATGAGTTTTGTCTATATCATTTTTGAAGATGGCGTCGATGCTTATTGGGCTAGAACCCGCGTTTTGGAAAGATTAAACTATGCGCAACGATTGTTGCCTCAAAATGTCGTGCCAACCTTAGGTCCTGATGGTACGGGTGTCGGACATATTTTTTGGTATCATTTAAAAGCCAATGGTATGGACTTGGGAGAGCAAAGAGCGCTGCAAGATTGGTATGTGAAATTTGCATTGCAAACCGTTCCCGGTGTGGCGGAAGTGGCTTCCTTTGGCGGTTTTGAAAAACAGTATCAATTGGTATTGGATCCTTTAAAAATGCAGTACTATAACGTAAGCATGATGGAAGTGATGAATGCCGTTAAGGCCAACAATAACGATGTTGGCGGACGAAAGTTTGAAATGAGCAACATGTCTTACATTGTGAGAGGATTGGGTTATATCAAAAACATAAAAGAGGTAGAAAATATTGCCATTAAAAATTACAATGCTGTTCCCGTAAGAGTAAAAGATCTTGGTTCTGTACAAATGGGAGGCGATTTGCGCTTGGGAATTTTTGACGAAAATGGCGACGGAGAAGTAGTCGGTGGAATTGTGGTCATGCGATATGGGGAAAATGCCGATAAAGTAATAAAAGCGGTGAAATTGAAAATGAAAGAAGTCGAAAAGGGACTTCCACAAGGTGTTACTTTCAAAACTTCCTATGACAGAAGCGAACTAATAGAGCAAGCAGTCGAATCCGTTAAAGGAACTTTAATCGAAGAGATGATTGTGGTATCTATTATAGTTCTTCTGTTCCTTTTTCATTGGAGAAGTGCACTAATTATCCTCATTCAGTTGCCCATATCCGTTGCTGTAGGTTTTATTTTGCTTCAAGTTTTTGGGATTACATCCAATATTATGTCATTAACGGGAATTGCACTTGCGATAGGCGTTGTGGTCGATGACGGTATTGTAATGGTCGAAAATGCATATAGAAGTATTTCAGAAAAACAAGAAGAGATGGATAGTAATCAACAATCGACTGATAAATGAAAAGCTTTTTAAAAAATGTATTCAAAAAAGAACACGACCCATTATCTTCGGAAGAAAAACTGAAAATAATCGAAACCTCTTCTAAATTGGTTGGCCCCGGTGTTTTTTATTCCACTATAATCGTAATTACTTCATTTTTACCGGTATTCCTTTTGACAGGTATGGAAGGTAAATTGTTTAGCCCGCTGGCCTGGACAAAATCCTTCATCCTCATTGTCGATGCGTTTTTAGCCATCACGCTTACGCCGGTTTTGATTAGTTATTTACTGAAAGGAAAACTTCGCCCAGAAAACAAAAATCCAATTAACAAAAAATTAGAAAGCATCTACACACCGATTTTAACTTTTTGTTTAAAATGGCGAAAATCATTGTTGGGAATCAATATCCTCGCATTATTAATTGGGGTTTTTATGTTTACACGCTTAGGTTCGGAATTTATGCCTCCTTTAGATGAAGGTTCCATTTTGTTCATGCCGGTAACGTTGCCTGATGTGTCAAATTCCGAAGTAAAACGAATTTTGCAGGTTCAGGATAAACTGATAAAATCGATACCGGAAGTGTCTCATGTTTTGGGAAAAGCCGGAAGAGCAAATACAGCAACCGACAATAGTCCAATAAGTATGATTGAAACGATTGTTTTGCTTAAACCGCAACAAGAATGGAGAGACGGTAAAACAAAAAATGATATTGTAACAGAAATAAACAATAAACTGCAAATACCTGGGGTAACCAATGGATTTACCCAGCCCATAATTAATCGGATCAATATGCTTTCTACCGGTATCAGAACTGATGTGGGAATAAAAATTTACGGAGCAAGTCTGGATACCATTGATGCCTTATCCCAAAAAATTAAAAAAGCACTAGAAGGTACTGCGGGTGTTAAAGATTTGTATGCCGAACCCATAACTGGCGGAAAATATATTGATATTATAGCAAAACGCGAAGCAATTGGCAGATATGGACTTTCGATTGACGATGTAAATAATGTTGTTGAAGCGGCTATTGGTGGAATGAAATTGACCACAACCATCGAAGGTAGAGAACGATTTTCAGTAAATGCCAGATATGCACAAGAATACAGAAATAGTATTGAGGCATTAAAAAAGTTGCAGGTGCAAACCATGCAATTTGGACCAATCCCATTGGAAACCATAGCAGATATACAAATAAGTGATGGACCACCGATGATCAATAGCGAAAACGCAATGCTTCGCGGCAGTGTATTGTTTAATGTTCGGGAGCGCGACTTGGGCAGTACCGTAAAAGAAGCGCAGGAAAAATTGAATGCGTTGATGACCAGAATGCCTAAAGGCTATTACGTCGAATGGAGCGGTCAATGGGAAAACCAAATTAGGGCCAACAAAACACTAACCATGATATTACCAATTGTTCTTGTTATTATTTTTCTTGTTTTATACTTTACCTATCATTCAATGAAAGAGGCCTTAATAACGATGATAACCGTACCATTTGCCTTAATTGGCGGAATATTTATGGTCTATTTTTATGGTATTAATTTATCGGTGGCGGTGGCTGTTGGCTTTATTGCACTGTTTGGACTGGCTATAGAAACAGCCATGTTAATGACCATTTATTTGAATGAAGCCATGAATAAAATGGTAGAAAAATACGGCAATAGTAATGAGACTATCACTGAGGCTATTTTACGACAGTATATTATTGATGGTTCAGCAAAAAGGTTACGACCAAAACTGATGACGGTTTCCGTTTCGTTGTTTGGTCTAATACCCATTCTTTGGGCAACAGGAACTGGTGCCGATGTGATGCTACCTATTACTGTTCCACTCATTGGAGGGACGATAACTTCAACTATTTATGTTTTATTGGTAACACCAGTTGTTTTTGAAATGGTTAAGCTACGTGAATTAAAAACAAAAGGTAAAATTGAAATTATAGATGCTAAAGAATAAATATTTTCTCGTTATAAGTTGTTTGGTTCTAAATGTCACTGTTATGGTAGCACAAACGCTATCTTTGGATGCCGTTTTGGCCAAAATCAAAACCAATAATCCGCAACTGAAAATGTACGATGCCGATATTCAAACTATGAATGCTGCCGCAAAAGGAGCCAAAAGTTGGATGGCACCGCAAGTGAATACGGGTTTTTTTATGACTCCTTACAATCCAAGATTGTGGAAAGCCGACGAAATGGGACCAGGAATGGGGAATTATATGTTAGGCGTTACACAAATGATTCCTAATGTTTCAAAACTTAAGGCTGATTTTAATTATATGAGCGCCATGTCTTCGGTTGAAGCCGAAAATAAAAATTACACCATCAATCAGTTGAATGCTTTAGCAAAAACGAATTATTATCAATGGTTGGTACTCAGTAAAAAAATAAAAATTGCCAATGATAATTTATTGCTTTTGGAATATATGATTAAAAGTATGGAAATACGATACCAATATAATATGGATAAATTACCAACGTATTACAAAGCGAAATCACAATACAGTAAATTGCAAAGCATGACTGTAATGTTGCAAAATGATATATCCCAAAAACGGATTGTGCTTAATACGTTGATGGCAAGAGATAAAAACACCGCTTTTGAGATAGATCCAATCTATAAATTAATTGATTTCAATCAGATGGAATCAGATACCACATCACTTTCTCAAAATCGAAGTGACCTTAGAGCCATCGAAAAAACAATTGCCTTAAATCAATTGAAAATAAAAGCCGAAAAGACAAAATTATTACCCGAATTTGGTGTCAAATATGAACACATGTTTGCCTTTGGTGAGCAACCGCCACAATTCACTTTAATGGGAATGATAAATATTCCAATGCCTTGGTCAACAAAGATGAATAAAGCCAACATCAATAGTTTTCAACTGAAAAATGAAAGCCTTTATTGGCAAAAACAGATGATTCTAAATGAAGCGAGCGGAATGATTTCAGGAATGAATACCGAATTGGTAAACGTAAAAAAACAATATGAAATTGCCGAGAAAAGTATTATTCCCGCCTTACGAAGAAATTATGATACGGCAATTATAGCTTGGCAAAATAACACGGGAGATTTGTTTGTTGTTCTGGATGCTTGGGAAGCTTTGAACATGGCTCAAATCGATGCATTAGATAAATTGCAAACTGTTTTGAGCACGCAAGTGGAAATTGAAAAACAATTGGAAACCAAATAATTATGAACAAGTATTTGAAATATAGTTTAGTGGTACTGGTCATTTCGATTATTGGAATTACTACTTATTATTTTATAAACAAATCCAATACTCAATCAAATCATGGGCATCAAAAGGAATTGTACACTTGCCCGATGCATCCCCAAATCATTCGGGACAAACCGGGTAATTGTCCCATTTGCGGAATGGCTTTGGTGAAAAAAACAATTCGGAATCAGGCTGTAAACAGTAAATCAATTGAAGATTTATTAACGCCAACCGATAATTTTATAGTGGGTAATTATCAAACTACAACACCAAAAGACACCGCCATAAGCAGTGAAATGAGTTTACCGGGAATTGTTACTTATGATCCAAATGCTGGAGTAAATGTGGCGGCAAGAATAAGCGGCAGAATAGAAAAAATGTATGTCAATTATAAATACCAAAAAGTAAATAAAGGACAAAAACTTTTTGATTTATACAGTCCGGAACTACTGACTGAACAGCAAAATTTCATCTATTTAATCACAAATGATGCCGATAATACATCGATTATTAAAGCATCAAAACAAAAATTGGTTCTTTACGGAATGACTAATAATCAAATAAATTCGCTGGTTTCAACCAGAAGGTCAAGCCCCGTAATTTCCATTTATAGTCCTGCATTCGGTATTATTCAAGGAACGGAAAGCATGACTAAAAGCGCAGAGAGTCCTATGCAAAACTCCAGCGGTACCACAGAGAATTTAACCGTAAAAGAAGGGGATTACATTAAAAAAAATCAGGTCGTTTTTAAATTAGTGAATACGGATAAAGTGTGGGCTATTTTTAATGTTCTGCAAGGATACAATAGCTTGATTAAGACAAATCAATCCATCCGGATTTCCTCGGAATTAGACGAAAATGATTTTATTGATGCCAAAGTAAATTTTATTGAAACGCAATTCAACCCGACTGATAAAAGCAATAGAATACGAGTTTATTTAAATAACAACACTTTAAAATTTCCCATCGGTTTGAGGTTGCAAGGCATTGTTGAAACAAATCCGATACAAGGGATCTGGCTTCAAAAACAGGCACTGGTAAGTATCGGCAGTAAAAAAATTGTTTTTATAAAAATGAATAACGGATTCAAAGTAAGAGAAATAAAAACTGGAATTGAAATCAATGATTTTGTCCAAATTATCGATGGGATTTCCGTTCAAGATACAATTGCTGAAAATGGGCAATATTTAATTGATAGCGAAAGCTTTATAAAAACAGAATAATTATGCAAAAGATAAAAAAATTCAGTTTTATATTATTACTGTTTACTGTATTTTTAGCCTGTAATACTAAAAAGGAGGAGGACCAAAACGCTCATCAAGCGGAAGAACAAAATAATTCTGCTTCTAATGAATTTGTCCTGAGTGACCAGCAAATTAAACTGGGTAATATTACCACCCAAACTATTTCGGAAACAAGTAGCAGTCTGGAACAAAGCTATACTGGCGTTCTTACGATTAATCAGGAAAAAATTAGAACCATTTCGGCGCGTGCAATGGGACGAATCGAAAAGTTATATTTCAAAACTGCCGGTGATTATATTAATAAAAATGAAGCAGTTTATCAATTATACAGCGAAGATATCGCAATTGCCAAACAAGACTATTTTACGGCATACAAACAGCTTGCAATGCCGGGTGATTTTGGGAAAAACGCTCGAATTATGTTCAATGCAGCCAAGCAAAAACTTTTGTTTTTTGGTTTAACCAATAAACAAATTGAATATATAAAAAGCAGTAATGAAGTCTCGCCTTATACCACTTTTTACAGTGCCTACAGCGGTTATGTTTCGGAAATACTAGTCACAGAAGGCAGTTACGCCATGGAAGGTTCCGCTATAATTAAATTGGCCGATTTAAACAGTCTTTGGCTTGAAGCGCAGGTAAACGCAAATTATGCAAAAAGTATAAATATTGGACAAAACGCAAAAGTTACATTTGCCGATTATCCCGATAAAACAATAAATGCTAGAATTTCATTTATTAATCCGGAAATAAATCCAGACACCAGACTGCTTTTAATACGAATGGAAATCCCGAATCAAAACTCATTCCTGAAACCCGGAATGCAGGGAATTGCAAAATTAACGCAATCGAATCTAAAAGGATTATTTATACCGGCCGATGCCGTTATTCGAGAACAAAACTCGTCGTATATTTGGATTGAAAAAAGTCATGGCGTTTTTGAAGTATTAATGGTAGAAACCGGCGTGGAAACCAATGGCATGATTGAAATAAAGTCGGAAATGGATAAAACCCAAAAAGTGGTTGTTACAGGTGCGTATGGCATAAACAGTGAATATAAATTCCGTAAAGGTGCCGACCCAATGGAAGGAATGAAAATGTGATATTTTGCAAATTTTTTCCAAAATTGTACAACTATTTAAAGCCATTTCATTTGGATATTTGTAATGATAATTTAAACGAGTAAAAAAATGACACACTACTCCTATACTATCACCGGAAGCTCCTGCAATGATTATCATGTCAAATTGAAAAAAAACCGTTACGGTTGTTGAACATATTGTAGCCAAAGTTTCCTTCATTAATAAATCCAGACTTCAGATTTTTTTTAATTCGGATTGAAAATTAGTACAAATTGGAATGAAAATACTCAATTATAACCTGGTGTTGCGGTCAAATATGCGGGTACTTGCAAAATAAACCCAAACCGATAGGAAAGGTAATTTATTCCAACGTATGCTGTCATTTGAGGAAAAGATGAAACTTAAATTTGGTTCGGAAAATTAAAAACGGGATTGTTGAAAGTGTAGTTGAATCTAACGCAATGATTGAAATTAAATCAGAAATGGACTCAACCCAAAAAGTAGTAATTACCGCTGCCTAAACCATAATTAGTTAAGGTATATACTCCGCAAGGGAGTCGATTTAATGGCCAAGGTGAGGATTTATATCATTGGTTTATAGATATTTATAATAAAAAAAATTGGCTGAATTAGTACTGCGTTAAGGAGCTTTGAAAACATTTCAAAATTAAAATAATTATAAAAAAGACGTTATCCGATAATTAAATCGAATGTCATTTAAGAACTGTAATAAAAAAAAACAAAACTATGGAACATAATAACACAGAATCAAAGAACAACCCTTATGCAAAATTTGCCCTAATAATGGCCGTTTCATTTATACTCATGTATCTGATAATGTTTTTAAATGTTGCTGAATTCAGTCATATTTATAATAGTATTACTCGTTTTTATATGACTACTTTAATGATTGCGGTAATGACAGTCAGTATGTTACTTTTTATGTGGAAAATGTACCCAAATACTAAAATTAATTTTGCGATAATAGTCTTTGCTTCTTTTACATTTTTTGGAACACTATATCTTTTAAGAACACAAACTTTTATTGGAGATATACAGTATATGAAAGCTATGATTCCTCATCATTCATCCGCCATTATGACAAGTAGTAATGTAGATTTTAAAGATCCAGAAGTCAAAAAATTAGCTGAAGATATAATCGCTGCCCAAGAAAAAGAAATTAAGCAAATGAATGAAATGATTGTTCGTTTAGAAAGCAAAAAATAATAAAGTGAAAATTTTCATCAAAAATATGGTTTGTGGCCGTTGTGAAATGGCAGTGACGAAAGAGTTCATAAAAATGGGACTTTCTATCGTTAAGATGCAATTAGGTGAAGTTGAAATTGCAAATAATTTAAACGAAAGCCAAATCCAACTGTTGTCGAAAAACCTGAATTTGCTTGGTTTTGAAGTGTTAAATGATAAGGTAAATAAGTCGGTCGAAAAGATCAAAAATCTAATATTTGAGTTGGTACATAATAAAAGAGATCAACTTAAAAGTAATTTATCAAGCTATTTGTCAGCTGATTTAAGGCAAGATTACAGTACCTTAAGCAAGTTATTTTCAGAAAAAGAAGGGGTAACAATTGAACATTATTTTATCGCTCAAAAAATTGATTTAGCAAAAGAACTTTTAATCTATAGTGAAATGACGTTAAGTGAAATTGCGATTCAGCTTAATTATAGTAATGTCGCGCATTTAAGCAATCAATTCAAAAAAACTACTGGTTTTACTGCTACGCATTTCAAGCAATTGAAAGTTAAAAAGAAAAAGCAGATTGGTGAATTATAAATTATACAAAGCTTACCCAGAATTATGTAACAACATAAAGTAGATTCATTCCGATATTTGTTATGTTAATTTAAAACTTCAAAAAAATGACACACTCTTATAACATTACTGGAATGAGTTGCAATGGTTGTCGCAGTACAGTGGAGAAAACATTGAATGCTATTGAGGGGGTTGAGGCTGTTGTTACCTTAGACCCAGCAGTAGCGACTATCACAATGGAAAAACACATTCCTACTTCAAAGTTGCAAGAAGCTTTGACTAAAGCTGGAGACTACACTATAGAAATGGGAAATTCTACTGACATAATCCATAAAACGGAGGAAAGTGCAAAAGAAAATTCTTGTTGTTGCGGTACCAAAAAAACAGCATAAATCTCAATAAATCTAAGGCTAAAAGTAATTTACTTTTAGCCTTATTGTTGTAAAAATAAATTTATCAGAATCTAAAGACTAATAAGATAAATGGGGTTGTTCTAGAAAAACTTCCAAAAAATAAGGAATTAATTATATTATTCATGAAACATACCTATACTATTACCGGAATGTCGTGCGATGGTTGCCGTACCAAAGTAGAAAAAACACTGAATGCCGTTGAGGGAATTGAAGCTATAGTTTCATTGGATCCACCGATGGCAACCATAATAATGGAAAAACACATTCCTACTTCACAGTTGCAGGAAGCTTTAACTGCTGCAGGCGATTATACCATTGAAATGAGCAAGCCGGCAGCCGCTGCTGAAAAAACCGATGAAGAACCAACTGCAAAATCGTGTTGCGGTACTGAACCACATCAACACAACACAGACAGTCATCATCATATTCATAACGAAGAAGCCAAAATTCCCTTGAATGCGGCAGGAAAATATTATTGTCCCATGCATTGCGAAGGCAATAAAGTTTATGACAAACCAGGAGATTGTCCTGTTTGCGGAATGGATTTGGTAAAAGCCCCCGAATTAAGTGCATCGAAAGTAATGTACACCTGCCCGATGCATCCCGAAATAATTCAGGAAGGGCCGGGATCCTGTCCCATTTGCGGAATGGATTTGGTGCCAATGAAGCCTACCGAAAGTGAAGATAACAAGACCTATCTCGATTTGGTTCGCAAAATGAAAATCGCAGTCGTTTTTACACTGCCTATTTTTATCATCACAATGTCAGATATGATACCCAATAATCCTTTGATGAAATTAATGGATATGTCAAGTTGGAACTGGGTACAATTTGGATTATCACTTCCCGTGGTTTTTTATGCGTGTTGGATGTTTTTTGTGCGTGCCTGGAAGTCTGTAATTACATGGAATTTAAATATGTTTACCCTTATCGGAATTGGTTCTGGGGTCGCTTTTCTATTTAGTGTATTTGGACTGTTTTTTCCGGAACTTTTTCCAAATGAATTCAAAACAGAAGGCGGAACAGTGCATCTGTATTTTGAAGCAACAACGGTAATCCTAACTTTAGTTTTGCTGGGTCAGCTTTTAGAAGCCAAAGCACATAGCCGTACCAGCGGAGCGATAAAAGAATTGTTGAAATTGGCTCCAACTGAAGCGACTTTGGTTGTGGATGGAGCGGATAAAGTAATTTCGATCCACGACATTAAAAAAGGAGATTTATTGCGTGTAAAACCGGGAGATAAAATTCCAGTGGATGGAAAAATAACTGATGGTGAAAGTACAATAGACGAATCGATGATTTCGGGAGAACCTATTCCCGTTGACAAAACGATAGATGATTCCGTTATTGCCGGGACCATAAACGGTAACAAATCCTTTGTGATGATTGCCGAAAAAATAGGTTCAGAAACGGTGCTTTCGCAAATTGTACAAATGGTAAATGATGCGAGTCGTTCCAGAGCCCCAATCCAAAAACTAGCCGATAAAATTGCCAAATATTTTGTGCCAATAGTTGTTCTTACTTCTGTAATCACTTTTTTTGTTTGGGCAAAATTTGGACCGGAACCTGCATTGGTTTACGGATTTATTAATGCGATTGCGGTTTTAATTATTGCCTGTCCGTGTGCTTTGGGATTAGCCACGCCAATGTCCGTGATGGTCGGAGTGGGGAAAGGAGCGCAATCTGGGGTGTTGATAAAAAATGCCGAAGCCTTAGAAAATATGAATAAAGTGAATGTTTTAATTACTGATAAAACAGGAACAATTACCGAAGGAAAACCTTCCGTTGGACAAGTATATTCTGTACCAAATAATGAAATTGATTTATTACAAAATATAGCTTCGCTAAATCAATACAGCGAGCATCCATTGGCGCAAGCCGTAGTCAATTTTGCGAAAGCTGCAACCGTTTCATTAATCGAAGTGAAAGATTTCGAAGCCGTTTCGGGTAAAGGAGTTTTAGGGACAGTGACCAATAAAAAAGTGGCATTGGGAAACAAAAGCCTGATGGAACAAGTGAGTGCAACAATTTCTGCTGATTTAGAGAGTCAAATTATAGCCGAACAAAAACTGGGAAAAACGGTTTCCTATATTTCCATTGATGGGGTTGCCTTAGGGTTTGTTTCCATTACCGATGCTATTAAGGAATCCAGTGTCGAAGCTATAAAAGAGCTGATGCGTCAGGGTGTTGAAGTGATTATGATGACTGGAGATAATGAAAATACTGCTAAAGCTGTGGCTGCCGAATTGCATTTAAGTTCGTACATAGCGGGATGTTTACCCGAAGATAAACTCAAAGAAATTAAGCGTTTGCAAGCAGAAGGAAAAGTAGTGGCTATGGCTGGCGACGGAATTAATGATGCTCCGGCATTGGCACAATCGGATATAGGAATTGCGATGGGAACAGGAACGGATGTTGCCATAGAAAGCGCCAAAATTACCTTAGTAAAAGGGGATTTAAAAGGGATTGTAAAAGCCAAAAATTTAAGTCATGCCGTAATGAGAAACATCAAGCAAAACTTGTTTTTTGCTTTCTTTTACAATGTGTTAGGAATACCAATTGCCGCGGGCGTTTTGTATCCGTTTTTTGGAGTTTTGCTTTCGCCAATGATTGCAGCTTTGGCGATGAGTTTTAGCTCAGTTTCTGTAATTGCAAATGCGTTGCGATTAAGAAGTTTAAAGCTTTAAAAAAAAAGGATCTGAACTTGTTTCTCGAAAAAAGGAAATTGTTGTCCTATTGTTATAATTATAGAAAATCGCCACTAAAGCTGTTGAAAATATCTTAAATTTATAATGTAATTTTAATAAATTTAATTTTTAACTGTCTTAATTTGAATAACATAATAAAACTGTAGTCAAATGAAAATAATTTTAGCAACTGATGGTTCACTTTTTAGTATCGCAATGGTAAAAGAGTTTGCAAAGAGACCTTTGCCGTCCAATACAAAAGTTAAAATCATCTCAGTTTATGAAGGAGCTTCTCTTATGAATGTTGCTCCTATGGGTGTCTTAACGGAATATTATGGCAATGAAGATGTAAACTCATCAAAGTTTGCAGAAAACTCTGTAGATGAGGCAGCGAAAATCATTAGAAATAAAAACCCGGAACTTTCAATTGTCACGGCAACAATAGAAGGAGTTCCTAAAACTGTTATTGTCGATGAAGCCGAAAAGTTTGGTGCAGATTTAATTGTTCTTGGTTCGCATGGCTATAGTGTTATTGATCGTCTTTTATTAGGGTCGGTCTCACAGTCTGTTGCATTGCATGCCAAATGCTCTGTTGAAATTGTACGGAAGAAAAAATAATAATAGTTTGCATTCAAATTAATGGAGTGATAGTCACAAAGTTCAAATTTAAAAACAATTGAAATTTTTAAAAAAAATATTATGAAAACATTATAAAAAGTTACGTTAATGGTTGGTTTAGTTGCTCTTCTATATTCTTGCCAGTCAACACAACAGGTTCTCTCAAAATCAGATAAGAGAATGGAAATTATGAATGAGATTGCTAATGATGATAGCATGTCCAAAGAGATGATGGGGATGCTTATGAATAGCAAAAGCGGTAAAATGATGATGCAGGAAAAGGAAATGATGATGACGAAAGAAAGTCATGCTAAAATGATGGCAATGATGAAGAATAATCCGGAAATGATGAAAAAAAATCATGCTAAAATGATGTCGATGATGAAAGAAAATCCCGAAATGATGAAAAGCATGATGCCGGAAATGATGAAAATGATGCAAGATAATCCAGAAATGGAGAAATGCATATAGGAGCGCATTTTTTCATTGGAATGCAAATCGATTGGTTGGTTTTAATAATTGTATTTCTTGTTTTTATATTGGTGATGTTAAGTCGATTCAGAAAAAGAAAATTACGATTGCATAGTTTAAAATAAAGACTGATTAATTCCTTAATCTAATAAAAAATGGAATCGAAATTATTTAGTATTAAAACGATTGTTGAAACACATTAGCACTTAAAAATGAATTATCCAAAATAAATCAATATGATAGCGGTTAAAAAATTGGGGATTTTATTAGAAAAAACAGAATTTGAATTTGAAAATGAAGGTGTATTAAATCCTGCCGTAATAAAGGAGGGAAATAATGTTCACATCTTTTATCGTGCATTAAAAAAAGGAAATTATTCAAGCATTGGATATTGCAGATTGGATGGACCACTTAAAATAATTGAACGAAATCAAAAACCTATAATATACTCGCAATATGATTATGAAAGTCATGGAGTTGAAGACCCTAGAATAACAAAAATAGAGAATACGTATTATTTGACCTATACCGCTTTTGATGGAAATAATGCTTTAAGTGCACTTGCAACATCAACAAATTTAAAAGATTTTCAAAAATTAGGTTTAATCACCCCTCAAATGAATTTTGAAAAGTTTAAATGCCTATTGGAATATTGTGAAACAAAAACAGAAGAAAAATATACCCGTTTTTATGAATTCTTAAAAATAGAAATGTCTGGAAACTCTTTTAATTTATGGGATAAAGATGTTGTTTTCTTTCCAAGAAAAATAAATAAAAAATTTGTGTTTCTTCAAAGAATACGCCCTGGCATACAGATGGTCTCGTTTAACTCAATAGAGGATTTAACACAAATTTTTTGGGACAACTATTTCAAAAATTTTTCAGAATATATTGTGCTTGAACCTAAATTTAATCATGAAGCTTCGTATATCGGTGCTGGTTGTCCACCAATTGAAACTAAAGATGGCTGGATATTAATTTATCATGGAGTTGAGAGTACAGCCGATGGGCGTGTTTATCATGCCTGCGCTGCCTTACTTGATTTGGAAGATCCTTCAAAAGAAATTTCAAGGTTAAAGTATCCTTTATTCTCACCAGAATTAAGTTATGAAAAGAAAGGTGTTGTGAATAATGTAGTATTTCCTACAGGTACAGCTTTATTTGATGATCAATTATACATTTATTACGGTGCTGGTGACGAGCAAATTGCTGTAGCATCGGTAAATTTCAATACACTTTTAGACGAATTAAAAAAAACAAATTAGTAATCAATTAAAATTTAAAATTATGACAGATATCACCATTAACATCAAAACAGGTTCAGACAATAGCGAACCCAAAGTTACAACAACAGACAGTGATTTAGTTGCTGTTCCAAAAACAGAATTCCCAACAGCAGAATCACCAAAAGTACAAACTCCAAAAAAAGATACGAAGGAGAAAACTTCTACGGATAAAGAGTCTCCAAAGAAAGCCGCCTCAAAAAAAATGGACATGACAGAAGAAGAGCATGCAAAAATGGGTTCTAAAAAATAGACTTTTGAGATAAGCTATTTCAACTATGGTATAGCTTATCTCATAAAAGGATTGCTCAATAAAGTGTAAACAGAATAACATTGACAACTATGACTAAAATCACTATCAATATTGACACGGACGGTGACGAACCGAAGGTTACCGCCACAACGGAAAATTCCAACGCAGATATTCCAAAAGCAGAGCTAACAAAAGAGGAAGCCCCGAACGAACAACCGAAGGAAGTTACTCCAGTAGAGGAATCTCCCGAGGAAGAAAAGAAAGAAGAAACTTCTTCGGAAAATGATGTCAATGAAGGGGAATCTCCAGAAAAAGAGGACTCGACGAAAATGGATATGTCTGAGGAAGAGCATGCAAAAATGAGTGATGAAAAACCTTCAGAAAAAGAATTCACTAAGGATGAATCTCCAGAGAAAGAGGACTCGACGAAAATGGAGATGTCTGAGGAAGAGCATGCAAAGATGGAACACGGCAATGCACCAATGGGAATGCAAGGTCATGACCATCATAAAATGATTGCAGATTTTCGATTGAGATTTTTCATTTGTCTTGGGCTTTCCATTCCGATAATGATTTTATCTCCCATGCTTCAAATGCTCGTTGGTATAAATTGGCAATTTGCGGGTTCACAATATGTTGCCTTTGCACTATCTTCAATAGTTTTCTTTTATGGTGGCTTACCATTTCTGAAAGGATTTTGGAACGAAATAAAAACGCGCACACCTGGAATGATGATATTGATTGCAGTGGCTATTTCAACTGCATACATATATAGCACAGCAACTGTTTTTGGTTTAAAGGGAGAAGATTTTTTTTGGGAATTAGCAACATTAATTACCATTATGTTGCTTGGCCATTGGCTCGAAATGAAATCTATTGCAGGTGCGTCAAGAGAATTGGAATTGCTTGTACAGTTAATGCCCGACCAAGCACATCTTGTCACTGGAGATCAAATCAGTGATGTAAAAACGGATTCACTTAAAGAAGGAGACATTATCCTTATTAAACCTGGTGAAAAAATTGCTGCCGATGGCTTAATTGCCGAGGGAGAAAGTTATTTAAACGAATCTATGCTCACTGGCGAATCCGTTCCAGTAAAAAAATCGAAAGGGCAAAAAGTAATAGCGGGTTCCATCAATGGTAATGGTTCTATAAAAGTTACCGTTAGTCATGCTTCCAAAGATTCTTATCTCTCTACGGTAATTAAGATGGTAGATGATGCACAAAAATCAAAATCAAAAACACAACTGCTAGCTGACAGGGCTGCACTCGTTCTTACCATTGTTGCATTAACGCTCGGCTTCGGAACATTTGCTTTTTGGCTAATATATGGTGAGACACTTCAATTTGCATTGGAAAGAATGGTAACTGTAATTATTATTAGTTGTCCTCATGCACTAGGTTTAGCAGTACCATTAGTGGTTGCTATCTCAACAGCGTTATCAGCAAAAAACGGATTACTCATTAAGAATAGAACAGCATTTGAGAACTCAAGAAAAATAACAACTATAATTTTTGACAAAACAGGGACACTTACCATCGGAAAATTTGAAGTAGCAAAAATAACTCCTCTATCTATCGGAGACGAAAAAGAAATTATTAGGCTTGCCTCTGCGCTGGAGCAAAATTCCGAACATCCTATTGCAACAGGAATACTCACCAAAGCAAAAGAATTGTCTATTACAATTCCAGAAGTTTCAAATTTTAAAGCAATAACGGGCAAAGGAGTTGAAGCCGAAGTAGATGGGAAAAATATCAAAGTTGTAAGTCCAGGCTATCTTAAAGAAAATAAAATTGAATTACCTGAAAATTATGCAGGGAACAAAGCCGAAACAATTGTTTTCATTATTATAGATGGAAAACTGGGAGGATTTATTTCATTGGGAGATAAAATAAGACCTGAATCTGCCGAAGCAATACAAACACTTCACGACAATAAAATCAAATCAATTTTACTTACTGGCGATAATGAAGCCGTTGCCAAAAGTGTTAGTGATGAATTAAAAATGGATGGCTATTTTGCAGAAGTGTTGCCAGAACAAAAATTAGAAAAGATAAAAGAGCTGCAGGCGAAAGGAGAATTTATTGCCATGACAGGTGACGGGGTAAACGATGCCCCTGCATTAGCACAAGCAAACATAGGAATTGCTGTGGGGAGCGGAAGCGACATTGCAGCCGAAACAGCAGGAATAATTTTAGTGAACAGCAATCCAAAAGACATTGCAAGTTTGATTTTATTCGGCAAGGCAACCTATCGCAAAATGATTCAGAATTTAATTTGGGCGACAGGTTACAATGTAGTTGCCATACCGCTTGCAGCAGGTGCGCTCTACAAATGGGATATTTTATTAACTCCAGCGGTTGGCGCGGTGCTAATGAGTGTGAGTACGATTGTAGTTGCCATTAATGCGAAAATGTTGAAGGTAAAGTCAGTTTCCAAAAAAGATGAAAAATAAATAATTATAAAATGAAAAAAATCAGAGTAGCAGTAAATGGATATGGAGTCATTGGAAAACGTATCGCCGATGCCATTCTTTTACAGGATGATATGGAACTAGTTGGAATTGTCGACCTAGTAACTGATTGGAGAATTAAAGCAGGGGCAACAAACAATCTTCCTGTTTTTGCTTTTGATAATGACTCATTTCAAAAAATGAAAGCATCAGGTATTGATGTTAAAGGAACATTAGATGATTTGCTTAAAAATGTTGATTTGGTTTGTGATGCAACACCAAAAAAAGTTGCTGCTTTAAATTTCGAAAAGTATAAAAATGCAGGCGTGAAATCAATTTTTCAGGGCGGAGAAAAACATGAGCTTACTGGACATTCATTTGTTGCACAAGCAAATTATGCAAGTGCTATAGGAAGGGATTCTACAAGAGTTGTTTCGTGTAATACAACGAGCATCGTTCGTATAAATGGCGCATTGCATCAATCAGGTTTATTCAAAAAAGGCAATGGAGTACTTGTTCGCAGAGCTACCGATCCTTGGGAATCTGACCATTCAGGAATTATGAATACTATCGTTCCTGAAACAACGGTTCCATCGCATCAGGGTCCTGATGCACAAACAATAATTCCTGGACTTGAAATTACAACCGTTGCATTAGTTGCTGCCCAAACAACCAGTCATTTTCATAGCTGGCATGTAGAACTTGCACGTCCTTGTTCAAGGGAAGAAATAATTTCAATTTTTGAAAAAACGCCAAGAGTTATTTTTCTCAGGGAAAGTGATGGGCTTACAGCATTAAATCATACCATAGAATTGATGAGTGATTTAGGGAGGCCAAGAGGTGATATGTGGGAAGTAGGTTTATGGATCGATAGTTTAAAAGTGATAGGCAATGAACTTTATTTCAATTACCAAGTGTACAATCAAGCCATCGTTGTACCCGAAACCATTGATGCCATCAGGGCTTTGACAGGTATAGAGAAAGAGGCAACTGCTTCCATCAACAAAACAAATAATTCAATGGGAATAATTCAGGGAGATGTTTTCAAAAATCTGTTTAAATAAAAAATGCAGTTCATTCATAAAAAGTTTAAAAACGATTAGTAGTTAAATCAGTTACAGGCACAATGAATTAAAAATAATATTTTTTTTGACTTGAAATTGAATAAAAAAAGACAATGTAATAAATACTTTAAAAGTAAAACGGAGTGATAGTCACAAAGTGGAATTTAAAAACAATAAATAAAAATTATGAAAACATTACAAAAAGTTACGTTAATGGTTGGTTTAGTTGGTCTTCTATATTCTTGCCAGTCAACACAACAGGTTCTCTCAAAATCAGATAAGAGAATGGAAATTATGAATGAAATTGCTAATGATGATAGTATGTCCAAAGAGATGATGGGGATGCTTATGAATAGCAAAAGCGGTAAAATGATGATGCAGGAAAAGGAAATGATGATGACGAAAGAAAGTCATGCTAAAATGATGGCAATGATGAAAGACGATCCTGCAATGATGAAAAATATGATGGCGGAAATGATGAAGAATAATCCAGAAATGATGAAAGAAAATCATGCTAAAATGATGGGGATGATGAAAGATAATCCCGAAATGATGAAAAGCATGATGCCGGAAATGATGAAAATGATGCAAGATAATCCAGAAATGATGAAAAGTATGATGGCAGGAATGATGGAAAAATGTAAAAATGATGAAGCTATGATGTCTGGAATGTGTAAATCGATGATGGAAAATCCCGAAATGATGAAAATGATGGAGAAAATGAAAGGTGAAAAAATGGACATGAAAAAAATGAAAACGATGGATAAAAAAATGGAAAAGAAAGAAGATCATAAAGCACATCATTAATATTTAAGTATAATTACCTGTTTCATGTAATTATATTAATTATGTTTATTAGTTTTAACCACATAGTCCCGATAGTTAATGGAATTATGTGGTTCATAAATAAATTTAGTCAAGAAATATAAATAATACCTATATCAATAAATTAAAATAATAAATTACACTTTACGGGTTAACTCTAAAATTATAAAATTATGCATGATAGCGATAACAATGGAATGCACATGGACGGATATTCTTTCATGGGAATGCAAATGTATTGGTTGGTTTTAATAATTGTATTGCTTGTTTTCATATTGGTAATGTTTAGCCGATTCAGAAAAAGAAAATAATTAGTACAATTTAGAATAATAAAAATGAGAAGAATAATAGTAGCAGCGTTCATATTGATTTTTTATTCCGGTGCGCAAGCGCAGAATATGAAAGGGATGAATATGTCAAAAAATGAAAAGCAACAAAAGGTACAGGCAACCACTTATACCTGTGTGATGCACCCCGAAATTCACGCAAGTAAACCGGGAAATTGTCCAAAATGCGGAATGGTATTAATAAAGGAGAAGGCAAAAACAGTTAAGAAAGTAGTAATACAAAAGCCAAAAAGTGTCAAAACACCCATGACGAAAACTTCCAAAAAAGAAGTTAAAATGGATGGCATGAAAATGAATGAGGCGGATGCTCATAAAGGACATGATATGGGTACTATGGATATGCCAAAAGCTAGCTTAGGACCAATCAAAACAGTAGTAAGTAAAATTGCTCCAAGAACAGTCAGATACGATTTATACGTTCGTGATACCATCGTAAATTTTACAGGAACTCCTAAAAGAGCCATTGCCGTAAACGGTCAGATTCCGATGCCAACGCTTACTTTTACCGAAGGCGATACGGCTGAAATTCATGTGCATAACGAATTGGATGAAGAGACATCGTTGCACTGGCATGGACTAATGCTGCCCAACCAATATGATGGCGTGCCTAATTTGACACAAATGCCTATAAAACCACATACGGAACATGTGTATACTTTTCCAATTATTCAACATGGAACACATTGGTATCACAGTCATACTGGTTTGCAAGAGCAAATTGGGATGTACGGTTCTATGATTTTGAACAAAAGAGAAGATCTTGATATTCCAACCATTCCCCTAATTTTGAGTGAATGGACGGATATGAACCCGAAAAATGTGCATCGAATGTTGCATAACGCCTCGGATTGGTTTGCGATTCAAAAAGGAACAACTCAAAGCTACTCGGAAGCGATAAAAGCCGGTCATTTCAAAACTAAAGTTAAGAATGAGTGGAAACGAATGAACGCCATGGACGTAAGTGATGTGTATTACGATAAGTTTCTAATCAACGGAAAAAGCGAAAGTCAATTGTCCCAATTTAAAGCGGGAGATAAAGTCCGATTGCGAATTTCAAATGGTGGCGCTTCCACTTATTTTTGGCTTACTTATGCAGGCGGAAAAATAACCGTTGTTGCCAATGACGGTAATGATGTAGAGCCAGTTGAGGTGGATAGACTAATTGTTGCCGTTTCTGAAACGTACGATGTTATTGTTACCATTCCTGCGGATAAAACGGCTTATGAATTTTTGGTCACCTCAGAAGATCGCACAAAATCAGCTTCCCTGTATCTAGGTGACGGGATTAAGCAATTGACAACTCCTTTACCAAAATTAAAATATTTTGAAGGGATGAAGATGATGAACGGAATGATGAAAATGAATGGTGATTTAGACGATATGGGAATGCAAATGTCACTGAACCAAATGGACATGAACGTAGTGATGTATCCGGAAATTACAGGGCCTCTAACTCCTAAAGGCGAAATGAAAATGGAAAGTGCAATGGATCATTCTTCACATGATATGGGAAAAATGAAAATGGATGATTCTTCGCCAAAAAAGGACGGTATGAAAATGACGGAGGACGATTATAACAGCAACGAACTTTCGGATATTGTTACATTGAACTATGCGATGCTGAAATCGCCAATCAAAACAACACTTCCAAAAGATGCGCCGGTAAAAGAATTGAAATTTGAACTAACCGGAAATATGAACCGTTACGTTTGGAGTTTAGACAACAAAGTAGTTTCGGAAGCAGATAAGATTCTAATTAAAAAAGGAGAAAATATCCGTTTGATATTGCATAACGGCTCGATGATGCGTCACCCGATGCACTTGCACGGACACGATTTTAGAGTAATCAACGGTCAAGGCGATTTTGCCCCCATGAAAAACATCATTGACATCATGCCAATGGAAACGGATACGTTGGAATTTGCAGCCACCGAAAGTGGTGATTGGTTTTTTCACTGTCATATTCTGTATCACATGATGAGCGGAATGGGAAGGGTTTTCTCTTATGAAAATTCTCCTGCTAATCCAGAAATACCAAATCCTAAATTGGCGCAACGCAAATTATTCGCAGATGACAGAGCTTTCCATGTGATGGCGGAAAATGATTTTGCTACTAATGGAAACGATGGAATGCTGATGATTCAAAACACGCGTTGGAGTATTGGTACCGAATGGCGTTTGGGTTACAACGATCATCATGGATATGAAACCGAAACTCATATTGGAAGATACATTGGAAAAATGCAATGGCTGATGCCGTTCATTGGTTTTGACTGGAGGTATCGAAAAATGGAAATGGGAGTAATGGAAGAAAATCTTTTTGGTCAAACTAATACCAAAGACAATCGCGCCGTTTTCAGTGCAGGGGTGGAATATACTTTGCCCATGCTCATCAAAGCACAAGCTGAAGTCTATACGGACGGAAATTTCAGATTGCAATTTGAACGTATGGATATTCCGGTTTCTAAACGATTGCGCATGAATTTAATGTGGAATACAGATAAAGAATACATGGCAGGTTTGCGATACATTATCACGAGAAATCTTGGTGTGACTACACATTATGATAGCGATATGGGAATTGGTTTTGGTGTGAATTTGAATTATTAAATATCCTTTGGGAAGTTTTTGTTTCGAATGCGCAGCTGCGTATTGATAAAAGAAATGGATAAAAGACGGAAGTAATAAATAGGATCATAATCCTGCAATGAAAATTGTTGTTAACTTTTTAAAAAAATAATGCTATGATGGATAAAGGAAATGGAGAAATGCACATGAACGCCTACACATTCATGGGACTACATATGTTTTGGTGGGTCTCTATAATATTTTTTGCACTTGTGTTATTAGCAGTGGCGCACCGTTACAGAAGAAGAAAATGATTCTGAATTTTACTCCATAATTAATTTGAAATAGATATTAACTTTTAAAAAATGCAGGAAATCGACCTAAAGTCTGATTATTTAGTGGTATTTGTAGTTACAAGATAATTTTTTAAAATCCACAAATACATTAGATTTTTTAGCTTGTTTGCTAAAAATGTGTGAATCATGTAATTATAATCTCTAATTGTGGTAGATTTTATCAGTTTTATACCGTTATTTTTGTTTTGCCGAAATATATTAACTTCGGAGCAACTATAAAATTATTTATATGAATAACCCTTCAGCACCAAAGAAAATTACCTGGATTATAGGATTGATTTGCGGTATACTAGGAATCATCGGACATTTTGCACATATTCAGATTTTATCGGAGTATAATTACACGCTATTACTAATTGGTTTTGTTGTTTTGGCAATAGGAACTACTGTAAAAGGAGTTTAGATAAAAAAATGTAGCTGATAAAAGAGTTTTCATAGCAAGAAATCCTGACTAGTGTAAATCTGTTTCTAGCGTTAGTCGATTTTTTCATTCGCTAAATAACTTAACTTTCAGATAGTTTAAATATTTTTTTTCCCATGATGTTTGAATAGAAAATCTTTTACCGTTGTCCAATGTATTTCTGGGTAGCGACTACTATCGAGTTTTGCTATTTTCGAACGTTCATCGATCATATTGTGCATGTATTGCATTCCTTGCCAAGCAGGATAAAGTTCTTTTTCTCCTGGCGCTAATTTTCGTGCAATCTTTATAATTATCGTAAGAAGTCTTTGTCCGCCAGGTCTAAATAAGCGAAACTTCTGTCCTGTTACCTGACTAACTATTGCTTTTACTTCGCGCGGACTTACTAGGTCACCTGCAATTCTAAGGTATCGGGGAGTATTTGAGTCCAGAGCTACTTTAGCTGTAAATTCTGCGGTATTATCCATTGTGGTAAAGCCCAATTTGTAATCCTTATTTCCCCAGTATAGAATCATTTTCTGCTTGAAAAGGATCATAGGCATTTCATTTATTAACAATTCAGTAAAGGCTCCGTTAAAAATTGAAGTTGCTGTAATTGAAGTTTTGTCAAGGTATTCGTGAAATTCACGTCTTAGATCCAAGTTTCGGTTTTCGCCATATGAAAACTTAGTAAAATCTAATGAATAGTCTGATGGAATAAAGCGAGGAACGCCGGCTGCAATGGCGGCATCTAACAAAACTTTTTGGGCATCTATAACCACTTCACGTAATCCGGCTAAAGCGGAAACTACGCACGAAACACCAATGCAAGAAGTTTTTAATTCTTCCAAATTCCAACTACTCACCTTATAAATTTTAACACCTAAATTTTCAAGTTCTTTTATTTTTTCAATATCACTGGTCGAACGAACAACTACACGTATTTCAGTATCTTTATTTAGTAAAGCCTTTACTATTCTTAGCCCTAAATTACCTGTCGCACCTGCTACTAAAATTATTTTTTTCATTTTTCTATACTATTTTCTATTGTCCGTAGAAAGGTTTTATAATTAATCAACGTCAGTTTACCTAAAAATCGGCAAATTGGGTTGTTTCGTCTTAATTACAAAGTAAATATAGATGATTAAGATTGTAATTAGTTTTTTTATAAAAAGAGATTGGATTATAAATCTAAGCAATGGGCTTTAGCGGAACATATTTGCAAGCAATCAAATCAATCTTTTTTATGTTGTTCCGTGTGATTTTGATTTCCGTTAATCGTATGATCTCCCGCGTTCATTCCGTTTGACATTCCAATCATGAAGGCAGTGATAATTAGCATTATTTTTCTTTTTATCCAAAGAGTAGGTCGTTTAGATTTCTCCAAACGTGTTTTTTTATTGTGTTTATACATTGTGTAAATGATAAATGATTTAGACATTTGTTTTATCATCTTTATGCATGGAGTTGCATAAATGCTTAGAAAGGAATTTCTAGGCTATGTATAAATTTTTATAGGAATTTCTTGAGGTAATCATCTCATTTAGAAAGAGATGTTTTATGGTAAATGAACTTACTTTTTGATAAAGCAGCGTTTGTAATTTTAGAAGAACCCGAATTTGAAGACTATAAATATCTTGAAATTGGAGATAAGCTAACTGAAATACGAATGGGGTTTTTTCAGACGAATTTATCTGATTGAATAGGTATAATTTCGAATGAGCATCACGAAATTCATTTCTAATCTTGACGTATGAAACTTGATAATAATCCGCTGAATTTGATTGAGAATCTAAAATACAATCATTGACCATCAGGCCAAAAGCCAGAAAGAGTGAAATCAGATATTTTAAATACTTTGTCAATTTATTTAATTTGAATTATCATTTTTATTGATCTGTACAAGTTTCCTAATCTTGGTTAGGATTTTGGAGCTGAAATACTATTTATTTTTCGGATTAATACCATTGGCCAAATCCGTGTTATTGGATTTAAATACTCTTTAACCACCTTTATTTTAAAAAAGTAAGACGTTTGTCTTTAACTGAATCCAGACGAAGCATTTTATAATCCAGAACATAATTTTGGTATATGCGCCAAGGCGCTTTATTCCCTTGACTGGGAAGCATATTCGCTGACCGGTTAATGTATCCGGAATTGAGGTTGAGTAACGGAACTGGTTTTAAATCAGTCTCCACTACTTTTGCCTGCACCGCTTTATAATTATGTTTGTCTAAATATTTTAAAACCCGTGAAATATATTCGCTGGTAAGGTCACTTTTCAACGTCCACGACGCATTGGTATAGCCTACAAAAATAAAGAAGTTGGGCAGGTCGCTTAACATAAGGCCTTTATAGACAAAAGATTTAGAAACATCAAATGGTTTTGAATCCAGTTGAATTTTCACTCCTCCAAACGCCACTAAATTAAGTCCTGTTGCCGTGATAATAATATCGGCGGCTAATGTTTTACCAGACTTCAATAAAATTCCATTGGTTACAAAACGATCGATAGGTTCGGTAACTACTGTCGCTTTCCCTTTCCTGATGGCTCTAAAAAAATCTCCGTTTGGCGCGATACAAAAACGTTGTTCCCACGGATTGTAGTTGGGTATAAAATGAGGGTCCACCGGAAAGTTACCCAGACCTTTTTTAGCACCTTTGATAATGAATTTTTTCATCGCTTCGGGAAAGAACTTGCAGAGATTAAAAAAGACAATCGCATAAAAAATGTTTTTATATCGAATCAGCTTATACGCTATTTTTTTTGGAAATAGTCGTTTCAGTCTGGCGGCAATCTTGTCCTCATTGGGCAAAGCAGCAATGTAGGTTGGCGATCGCTGCAACATTGTAATTTGCGCCCCTTCGGCGGCAAGCTCGGGTACGATGGTGACCGCTGTTGCTCCGCTGCCAATTACGACCACTTTTTTATCGGCGACATCTAATTTTTCAGGCCATTTTTGAGGGTGGATTATTTGTCCTTCAAAACTGGATTGATCCTTAAATTCTGGGGTGTAGCCTTTGCTATAATTATAATAGCCGCTACAGCTAAAGATAAACTGGCACGTATAAACTGTTTCTTCTTCTGTGGCTGTATTTACGGTAGTTATCGTCCATAATTTCTCTTTGGTATCGAAGTTATAAGAAACAGCACTTTGTCTGTATCGGATATGATCTCGTACTTTATATTCGTCGGCAGCTTCATTCAGGTATTTCAAGATTGAAGGTCCGTCCGCGAAAGATTTTTGCTCATCCCATGTTTTAAAGGAATACCCAAAAGTATACATATCCGAATCAGAACGGATTCCCGGGTATTTAAACAAACTCCAAGTGCCTCCAAGTTCCGCTCTTGCTTCTAAAATAACATAGGTTTTCTCAGGATTTTTACGGGATAAATGACAGGCAGCCCCTATTCCGGACAAGCCAGCTCCTATTATGATAATATCGGTATGCGTTGTGTTCATGTTGTTATTTTAGAATGAAATGCTGTTGCAAAATACAAAATAGAATCAACAAAAAAACACCATTAAATTTTCAAGCTTAATGGTGTTTTTAGTTTATAGGATGATTTTTTAGAAGAGGAAAATCAAGGAGGATTTGGTTAGCGCTTTGCTCAGTCATTGCGAGTTCAGACAGCTATCGGAATCAAGCATTCCTAGTTGCGGCATTTTGTATCTTGTTCTTGACAATCACAGCATATCGTTAAAAAAACGTGTTGCGCTTTTATGACCTTTTTATATTTTAATCATTTCAATTCCTTTCATCCAGAAGATTTCAGATTCCAAGTACCTGAGCCTTGTTTTAATTATTCGGTCAGTTTTGTCTCTCGGAGATTTTATTATAAGTCTGGCTTTGGATTTAGTAAAGTCCAACGTATGTTTTTGGTCAAAGTCTTTTTGCTTATCGACAAAAAATGATATCACATTGTTTTCTATAGTCCATTTCCCTTTTCCGTATTTATTTACTTCAGGCGGAATCCCGTTTTTAATGTTTGAGTAATACTGGAAGAAAAATGTTCCATCTTGATTTAAATTCAAGTTATATTCAAATAAGTGATTTTCCTTATTTCCAAATGTAAGTGTATAATCACCAGCTACTTTATCCGTGTTTCAGCCCCTTAAATAATCGGACACAATTATAAATAGAAATCTATAATTTTGTACGATGGAAAAGAGAAAATTTACCAAAGAAGAGAAGCTAAAGATCATAAAGGAAGCTTCAGAACAAGGTGTTAAACCTACATTAGAGAAATATTCGGTATTTCCTGCGAGTTATTACTCATGGAAGAAGAAGATGGATACTATGGGCGAAGAGGGCTTCGCACATGGAATGACCCCCGCGCAGCTTAAACGAATCAGAGAACTGGAAAAAGAAAACAAGCTACTCAAAGAAATTGTTATTCAAAAAGAGCTTGAAGGCAAGTTAAAAGACGAATTGCTAAAAAAGAAATTCGCCTTGGAGAAAAAAAGGAACTCGTGAGAGGCTACATTTTTCAGGGCTTGAAGAAAGAAGTAGCATTTCAAATTTCAGCAATAACCAAGCACCAGTATTATTATCAAAACAAGCGGACTAATCAAGGAAGAAGTCCTTCTACGACGACTTTTTACACTGACAAGTACGGGCAAAAATTTGAAGTTTCAAATGATGTGATTATTGAAGAAATAAAGCAAGCTCATCAAGATCTCGACACAGATTATGGTCATCGGAAAATGGAAACTAGATTACAACTGATGGGTTACGATATTAATCATAAGAAAGTATATCGATTGATGAAAGGCGCACAATTATTGAAGGAACAACATCAAAAGCCTAGTAAAACCAGGGTAAAATACCGTAAGGTTTTTCCAAGTCAGCCCTTTGAAGTTTTGGAAATGGACATTAAATTTGTGTGGGTCGAGGAGTATAAAATGCATAGCTATGTGCTAACAACTATTGACACTTTTACCAGACTTGTTTTGCATTGGACGGTTGCCTATTCCATCAAAAAAGAAGATGTTAAAAGGGCATGGGAACATATTATAATAAATCATTTACAACCAAATAATTGCCTAGAAAAAGGGATTCATATTGAGGTTCGCAATGATAATGACAGTCGATTTTCGGCAAAAATGATTCAAAATTTCTTCAAAGATAACTACCTGAATCAAGTCTTTACACATCCATATACCCCACAGGAAAATGGACATATTGAGAGTTTTCATGCTATTTTAGCAAAAAAACTAAGACCTTTTCATTTTTGGACAATCGATGAATTGGAAGGTGTTTTGACCATTTTTTATGAGAAATACAATAATGAACGTCTACATTCCTCAGTTTGTAATTTACCTCCAAATATCTTTTTAGAATGCTGGAATAAAGGGCTAATCGAACAAAAAAGAGATGAAATAAAACGAAAAATAACATTCAAACTCAAAATCCCATACCAACAAATATCGGGCAATACGAGTCTGAAGTGCAGTTCCTTGCAAAATTTAGAGATTCCGCCTTTTTTTGTGGGTGAACTAAATTTTAGTGAAATCGAAATGACCAGGCCTGAAACATTTCTACAAACATCGGTGTAAAACTCGCCTTCGTTTGTTCCTTGCAAGACAAAGATATTGACTAATTGCGTATGTTTGTAAAACTTAAAATGTTAAAGTCCGATTATTAGGGGGCTAAACCATCCGATTGTGCGAATAAAGTTAAATTGGAAATTAAAATTAAAAAAGTAAATAGTGCTTTCATAGGATTCTTTTTAAGTGCATTACAACCGTTTTTATCTGTTCTATTTTAAAAGTCAAAAAAGTACATTTCGCGGTCCCATACTATTTTATTTGGCGTTCTTTGAAAACAAACAACAACCTTGCGGCAAGCCTATATTAGTTATGTTTAATATATGGTTTAACTAGCAAATTTTCTTTCTACTGTTGTTGTGATAAAGTTTCCAACAGCTTGTCCAAGAAGTTCAATGTCATCGTAAAACCTCCTTGGAAGCCCATTTCAATCATCTTCTCGAAGCGCGCAAGGGATTCGTTTTTAATAATAATACTAACTTTTGTAATTCCGTTTTGTTCGCTGAAATTCAAATCCCAATCAGAACCGGGTAATTCTGCGTTTTCATCCTTGTCTGCAAAAGCATTATTCATTTTGAAATTAGTTTTTGGACTAATAGAAGAATATTCCTGAATTGACCAATGCTTTTGTCCTTCCGGGCTTACCATAGCATAAAATCGTCGTCCGCCAACTTTGAAATTCATAAATTTTGTTTTGGATTCCCAAGGAGTAGGTGCCCACCATCGGTCAAGAATTTCTTGTTTGGTAAAAGCATCCCATACCAGAGAAAGATCGGCAGCAAATTCTCTGTTTACGAATACAGTTTTGCTTGCTTTGTCAACGGTAAAATCAAATAACAAATTAGTCTTCATTTTTCGGAATATTAAAAAGGTTATTAGTAATTGTCGATTTGCTTGGTCGTCCTAAATTACTGCTGAATTGTGGATTAATAGAATAAAGTGTCACCAAAACAAGCGGATAGAAGTTGATAATTCTACCAAATAGCATCCTTTTTCGGTTTATCAAATATAACAATTAATCGTACAGCAAATAAATCATTGTCTTTATTTGGTGTTAGTTTGTAGAACGAGAAAGCCAAGTTCTAGAATAGTACACCATCTAGCGCATGCCCTCAAAAAAATAATATTGTCAGTCTAATAAATTATGTTGTTTCAGATAGTCAAAAATTAATTTATCCACTTCTGAAATTTTGTCTTTGTCCGCGTATGTAAGCCACATTATTTCTTCAATTTCTGAACTTGCTTTTAGTTCTCCGGAAAATGCACCAGAATAACAAGTCATTTTTACCAAAACGCCTTCCGGATGTCCGTGAGCTTGCGCTTCAAAAACGCCAACAAATTTTAATGTATTTGTATCAATACTCACATTAAGTTCTTCTTGAATTTCTCTCACTAAAGCTTGCTGGTCCGTTTCGCCAATTTCTCTTTTACCGCCAGGAATATAATATTTGTCCTTTCCATAACTTTTTGTAGAGAGAATGGATTTGTTTTGCATTTCAATCCAAGCCAGTTTGTCAATTGATTTCATATATGGATACTGTTTTAGTTTTTGAGTGTTTTGTAAGTGTTCCTATTCTTGACGTTTGTGAATGTAACAAAAATGTTAGCATGAAACTAGCTATTCCAGTATAGCCGAAAATGCACTTCCTTTTTTGTTTAATTCTTTTGCGATTAATGATACTTTTTTTTGTAATTATTTTGCAGCTATGCTAAAATCCACTTATATCTTTATAATTCTATATATCAGTTGGTTAAAATTAAATTTTACTTATTTAAACAAAATATTAGTTGGATTTAAAAAAAAATAATATTAAATTTGTTTAACATTAACCTGAAAATAATAAACAAAATGAAACATTTAAAAAAAAGTCTAGTAGTACTAGTGATGTTGGTTCCCTTCATTTTTAGTAGTTGTAACAATGATGATGATGCTCCAGCCCCAACAGTTTTGAATTCAAAAGTGTATGATTTAGGTGCGGTTGGGACTTCGGGAGTAACCGGAACAGCAACTGTAATTGAAAAAAGTGATGCCACATTAAGTATTGAATTAGATTTAAAAAACACTGTTGCAGGTGGTTTACATCCCGCACACATTCACTTGAACACGGCTGCTGAGGGTGGCGATATTGCACTTACCTTAAAACCGGTCGATGGTACGACTGGAAAAAGTGTTACTACATTCAAAGCACTGGATAACGGCAGCCCCATCACATATCAAGGGCTACTTGATTTTGACGGGTACATCAATGTGCATTTGAGTGCCGACAAATTGACTACACTTGTTGCACAAGGTGATATTGGACAAAATGACCTTACAGGGGTTTCTAAAGTATATCCTCTAGGCAGCGTCGCTGTTCCGGCAATATCTGGTACTGCTACTTTTTACAAACGAGTAAATGGAGAAGCATTAGCGATAGTACAATTACAAAATACTCCAGCTGGTGGATTGCACCCTGGACACATCCATACCAATACAGCCGCTCAAGGAGGTGGAATTGCTTTTTCATTTAAGCCCGTAAATGGGGATACAGGATTGAGCGCAACTAACGTCTCTAAACTAGATAATGGTACTGCTTTTGGGTACGATCAAGTATTGGCCTATAATGGCTACATCAACTTTCATTTAAGTGCAACTAATTTAGCTACGCTAGTTGCTCAAGGGGATATTGGTCAGAATGAATTGACTGGCAAAAAAGTAAGTTACGTATTAGCCCAAAAAGACGTTGCCGGTATCAATGGAACGGTTGAATTTGCGGAACGTGTCAACCAAACGACATTGGTAACCATTAAACTTGTAGGCACTCCTGCTGGCGGAAGTCATCCAGCGCACATTCATGAAAACAATGTTGCTACATCAGGAAATATCATTGCTGGTTTGAATCCTGTAAACGGAGACACTGGGATTAGTAAAACACAAGTAGCTAGTTTAGTAGGCGGTGCTGCGGTAACTTACACTCAGTTTTTAACACTTAGCGCTTATGTGAATGTCCATTTAAGTGGTGCTGATTTAACTACCATAGTGGCGCAAGGGAATATTGGTTCAAGCGTAGGAAGTGGTTCTGGAAGTGTGGAAACAAAAACTTATAGTGTAACCAATAGTGGGACTACTGCTTATATTTTTAACGGTGAAGGATTAACTAACGTAAGCAATCCAAACTTTACTTTTAAAAGAGGTGGCACCTACACTTTCAATGTTAACACTCCGGGTCACCCTTTCTATTTGAATACAGTACAAGGAACTGGTACAGCCAATGCCTTTACCTCAGGAGTTACAAATAACGGTGCAGTATCAGGATCAGTAAAAATCGTTGTTCCTGCAAATGCTCCAAATACCCTTTATTATAACTGTGAATTTCACGGTTTGATGACGGGAACGATTACCATTACCAACTAGTTTTAAATTTGTAGATTGTAAATGGGGGATGGTAAAACATCCCCTTTTTGCGTTTTTAGTAGCGGAGTAAAGTAGGATTGCTTCTCTATTTTAGGATGGTACGTACTTGTTGACCAAAGCAGAACGGCTGCTCGAGCAGGAGAAATAATTGTCGTTGTACGCGCTTATTTTTCTATTTTAGTTGCCGGCAAAAGGAGTCCCGAAGATACCAACAGCTAGTTCTGCCCATACAAGCATCAAAGCTATACAAACGACAGCGCCAGCTATAAATCTGGATCGGGTTGTTTTTACTTTTTGCAGAATAAGTTCTAATGCAAGTCCGGAACTAAACAGTAAAACAGCTGCTGCGATAAAGTCAAAGAATGTCCATTTTACTTCATCAGTGAATTGCATGGCTACCAAAGGAACGAGTAGTATAAAAGCTATGCCAACTAAAATAGCCAACAGTCTTTTGTTGGAGGTAATCGGTATCGTTGGATTCTTTTTCATGTTAGATATTATTTAAAAGTGTTTTACTTTATAATTTTTGCCGTCAGAAGCAGTTGCCGAGAAAACCTCGGTAACTGAATTTTCTTCTTATTAATTAGATTCAAAAATATTTTTTAAATACAATGAAACATCATCGGTACTACTATCAAACAATGCCGCCATCGCTTTTTGCGAGAGCCATAACATTTCGTTTTGCAATAATACATCCACACGAACTTCGCCGGTGGCAAAATCTCCCGACTTTGTGACAAATCCAATATACCATTAACACTTTACACTTGCTGTATTTTATTTGCTCATTATTGTGGGCGCAAAGTCAGAGACATTTACGCAGCTTATACGACAAATTTATTCTTTGAATGAACACTTTGCGGAGCGGGATTGAGAATCTGTCGAAAGATTTTCAACCTTTTTTTTATCATTTATAATGAATCGATAAATGAGATAAAACGAAGTGAAATGCAATATTCTATCAAAGGTGTTCAAAACTACATCTTCAATAAAATAAGTTCCAATAGCGGCAAAAATATCGTTAAAAATTAAAGCAAATGCACCAAAAAAGTAATAGTACGCTTTTTTGTTTCCAAATTTCCCCAGATATAAAACTGCTGTAACTCCAAGAAATACAGCTACTATTGCATTAAAAATCAAAATGATGTTAAGAAAATTATCATCAATAATAGACATTAAAACATATAAGATTGCTACTAAAAACACACAATTTATGACTAATATAAAAAGTGAAAATCCTTTTGGTATCGTGTAAAGTTTTTTAGTTTTGATTGAATTGTAGCCTAAATTTATTATTGCTGAATAACAAAAGAAGGATGCCACTAATGCAGTTCTGTACAGCGGTATTGCATCTTCCCACAACAAAAGTAATATCTCATTTAGATAAAAGAAAAAAACGTATAAATAATAATTTAGAGTAAGTTTCTCAAAATTACTCAATACGGCATAAATTATAAAAGTTGGAATTATAAAAGGTTTAATATAAATTATATGTGCCGGATTATAAAAAACTCCAGCACAAAAATAGACTATTAATAGAGTAATAGGTATAAATATTAATGATCTTCTAGTATTGATTGTGTACATAGATGTTAAGTTTGACGACATTGTTGATAGCGGGACGCTCGCCCTCGCGGGGCAAAACTTTTCAAGTTTCTGCTGGCAGGTTTTAATTTTTAAACTTCGTTCTGCTACTTCAACGTGTTTGGACCTAAATTGCTTATTTAAAATATTTCAATTTTTTACAGAATAGGAATTCCTATCCAATGCATAATAAGCATTATTACAACAGTTATTCCAAAACTGCACAAAGTAAGAATTCGCCAATAAACAGACCTTCCATTCCCAAATCTCCAAATTCGTTCACCAGCTTCTTCTCTGTTTGATTTTAAAGTATATTTCGCCAGTATATATGTTGAAACAATAAAAATTAGAATTGCAATTATCCAAAATTTCATCATAATTTATATTTTTAAAATGCTGTTAAATTTACGCCTTTTTTCCAAAATATTACCAACTTTCCTGCTGCGCAAAGTCTCTCGACTTTGTACCAAATCCTATATGCTGGTAACACTTTACATCAATTGATTATTGGCTCATTATTGTGGGTGCAAAGTCAGAGACGTTTGCGCAGCTTAAACGATAAATTTATTTTTTAAATGAACACTTTGCGGAGCTGTGGGGCGCAAATTCAGAGACGTTTACGCAGCTTATACGACAAATTTTTTCTTTGAATGAACACTTTGCGGAGCTGGGTTCTTCGTGTTTTGCTATCCATTCAATTTTCATTATTTAATATTTTTTGATTAACATTTTTTTTTTTGCTTTTGTTGAAGCGCCGCTAGCGCGAGCGTCCCGCTCGTGCCCATTATCAAAATCAATTCAAATCAATTTCTAAGATGGTTTGATCATTGTTTCCATAATTTCTCGCACTGCTATACTTCCAATCTATTGGATCTGTTACAAAGCCAGATTCTACGGGATTGTAATGTATATAATCAAGTTTTTGTTCAAAAACCTTTAAGGACCAAATTTCAATTGGATGATTATCTTGTTGCCAAAATTGTCTATTCGTCACATTACTATTCTTTTTACCTGCTCGTTCCATCATCCAGAGCATCCATTCTCTTCGGCTTTCTTGAGTATTTTCTTCGATTGTTTGGAGCATTTTTTTTGATGTAAATCCTTTGAAATCTCGCATCAGTCCCGAAGGATCACCATTTCCGGAACGAAAAATTAAATGAATATGGCTTGGCATAATACAATATGCGTAAATTTCCATTGCTTTATTTTTTCTGCAAAAGTCTAATGATTCAATGATATTCCCAAAATACGCATCTCTAGTAAATACATCGATCCAATTTACTGTGGCAAAGCTTACAAAATATGCTCCTGTACTTTCTCCAAATTTATATTTTGTGCTCATAGATTTAGCTTTTGGTTTTCTAACTCTTTTTTGTGGGCACGAGCGGGACGCTCGCGCTAGCGGGGCAATGAAACATTATCAGTACTACACCCAAACACTGCCGGGATGGCTTTTTGCAAGAGTCATAACATTTCGTTTTGCAATAATACATCCACACGAACTTCGCCGTTTGGAGCAGAATATAATAGGAAATTTTTTAAATTTTCATCCATTGTTGTTGAGTTTCAATTTAATCAATTGGTTTCGTCAGTTTGTTTTTTTTAAACCAATAAATGAAGTGGTTTTATTTCTCATAAATTTATGTCTTTTTCGCTAATTCCATTTAAGTTCATAAGGGAGAAAATAGTTTTTTCGGTTTTTTTGCAAAGCGAAACTAATTTTTTCACGTTTTCATCTTCAACATTTTCAAAATGAGAGAGAGTAAAACTATATTCTTCTCCAATATCAAAAGCACTTTCGATACCACTCATTTCTCCCGACATTGCAAGGTTTACAATTTGTGTAAAAATGATATCTCTTGCTTCAACTAGATTCTTAATCGTTTCGAAAATTTCATGTTTTTTGTCTCTCATTTTTTATGTTTTGTTGATTTACGTTGAGTTCCTGTAAGCTTGCATATAATGTTTTGCTACTTACCGCGGTTGTGAACTTTTTAAAACGAGTACTTTCGGCTGAACGTAATCGTCATTAAAAACTGAAATTTTACTAAACCCACAATCTCGCTAAATGGCGTTTAGGGCTAGTACTTTTTGAAAGATAGATTGAATCGATTTTCGCTAAATTGTATTCCTCTTAATTTTTCCGAATTCTCACCACAAACAATTTCAAATGTACCTTCATTTAATTCCATCATTTGTTTGATTCTCCACATTCCAATTCCATCACCACTTTTCCCAATTGATTTCGCTAAGCTGCCAGATATACCTTCTAAAAATATTTTCTCTCTTTCTAATGGACTAATATATAAACTTATCATTACTATAGATAAAGTAATTGAATCGAGATTGTCAACAAAATTAATATCTATTGTAGAATTTGGTTTTGCATATTTTGACGCATTTTCGATTAAATGATAAAAAGCAACCTGAATTGTCTCATAATCGAACTTTACTTTACCAAAAAAATCGTTTACTTGAACGTAAATTCTGTTTTTTGTGAAATCTGCAAAAAAAGTATGCAGAACATTTAGCAAAACATTTCGAACTGACCAACTTCTAATTTCAAGAGATACTGCATCAGTTCTATCAAGTTTTCTGTAAATTGAAAATTCTGACTTCATGTGTATATTATGTTTAGCAATTCTTAAAAACATCATTGATGCTTTTTTTGAATTTCTCTTTAGTTCATTTTCAATATACTCAATTTGTGTCCGCCAATTAGAAGAAAGTATTTCTTGAGGGATTAAGTCATAAATTTCTTGGATATTGTGTGCGTTTATTGAAGTTAAATTATGTACTAGGCGATTTACTTTTTGCTGCTCAGATTTCTTTATATCATCCTCAATTTGCTTTTTCGGAATTATAAGGTCGTAATAGGCATAAGACAGTCCTTCTAATTTACTTTTAAATAGTTTTGTTGTTTTAGTTGTGTCACAACATAAAAATGTAATGCCTTTATTATTAGTTATTTTACCTTGACGTCTTTCTCCGCTATATTTTGGACAATTTGGAATTAAATTGCCTCTTGTATTATTATTGTCAAAACAGACCTTGCATTCTTTTTCTAAATTATCGGAAATTACAACACCAGAAAAATCTATAATTGAAAAATGTTTCATATCTGATTATTTAGCAAATTCCTCAATTAAATTAATAAACTGATATGGTTCAGCATTTTTTGATAAGCACCCATCAACTTCTCTTAAGGCTCTATGAAACCTATCTCCAGTAATTTCTGCGGAATACAAAATGATTTTTTTGCTCTCATATTTCTTTTTTAATGCTGAGGCCAATCCTAACCCTTGATCTTGAAACATAGTAGTTCCAACTCCATTAATATCAACAAAAATAATATCTGCTTCATTAACTTTAGGGTCATCAAGGTCGATAACATCTTTTACAGATTTGGTATTTATCCATCCGGATTTTTTTAGAATTGACACCATTTTATATTCTGTATGATTATCGTCAATAAATAAAATTTTAGTTTTTCCTTTTAATCGATCATCAGTATTTTCTGTACTTGATTTGTCAATTTGGTTTGTATTTCCCATAATATTATTAACTACGAAAGAATTAGTATTTGTGTTTGTACTAGGTGTATTGATTATTGGAATTTCTTGTTTCTGATTTTTATGTGATAAAAAAAATGTGATAATGTAGCCAATTATTAAAACTCCGACTCCGCTAAATATCCATTCGTAATTATTTCTAATGATTTCCATTTTTTATTTTGGTTTGTTTTTTGGTTAAATTATTTTTCATTATTTATTTCAAGCTTTACCTAGTATTAGCCCTAACTAGCATATAACATCAAATGTATACAACTTTTTTCGCTTTTGGTGTAAGACTTGTAATTTTTTTCTGTCTTTTAGTATTCGTTGTCAACAATTAGATTGTGTCTTTTCTGTTGGAACTTTCTAACTTTTGACTTCCCAGCGTGAAGGATTGCAGTGGAAATCCTTTTATGAAGCGTAGCGTAATAAAAGATTGCAGCGCAAAGCCTGACGCGCCGCAGTGAAACGAAGGCGGGACACGCCCAAAACAATCGAAATATCCTAGATTTCTGGCTTTAGAATCCGCTGAAATTCAATCAAGAAGGTTCAGCGGTAAAAAACTTGGTTGGCTTGGAAAAATTTTATAATTTTGCACACCGAATTTATAATGTAAATTAAAGAAGAAGATGGATATCAAAAGAGTAGCAATAGACGCAGTAAACGAGACAATTGTAATGACTGTAGTTCCTATGGATTACAAAGGTCAAGTAGCAAAAAGAATAAACGAAAAAATGCCTTTGGCAACCGTTAAAGGATTTAGAAAAGGGGCTGTGCCTAAAGATCTTGTTGAAAAACAATACGGGAAAGCGATAAAACAAGAAGAAATTACTAAAGTAGTTGACTTGGCTCTAGAGCGTTTTGTACAATCAGAAAAATTAAACCTTCTTGGAACGCCACTTGCTAAAGTAAACGAGGATTTCTCTTGGGATGCTGACGAATTGGTTTTTGAATATGAAATTGGTTTAGTGCCTAACTTCACTTTAGACTTAGAGGCTAAAAACGACATCGTAAAATATGTAGTTTCGGCTGATGATAAATTGATTGAAGGTCAAGTGGAAAGAATCCAAAAACAATTTGGTAAAGCCATTCCTCAAGAAGTGGTTGAAGCAGGATCAGATATTACTGGTACATTCACAAATGAAGAAGCTGGAATCAACAATGCAACGACTATTGCTTTGGAACTTTTCAAAGACAAAGCGACTGCTGATAAATTCATCGGTAAAAAAGTAGGCGATGTGGTTACGGTAAATACTAAAGGTTTATTTGAAGACGCTCATCAATTGATGGACGTAATGAAAGTAGGTCATGATGAAGTTCATACACTTGAGGTTGATGTAGATTTTACTATCGAAGCAATCAACGGTGCTGAATTAGCAGAATTGAACCAAGAATTGTTCGACAAACTTTTTGGAGCTGGAACGGTAGCTTCTCTAGAGGAATTGAAAGCAAAAATCAAGGAAGATGCTGAAAGCCAATTTGCGCAACAAGCTGACCAAAAATTATTAGCTGATGTTCAGGATTTCTTGATCGAAAATACAAAATTCGACTTGCCATCTGAATTCTTGAAAAAATGGTTGCAAACTGTAGGTGAGAAAAAATTGTCTCCAGAAGAAGCTGAAGTAGAATATGCAAGATCTGAAAGAGGATTGCGTTTTCAGTTGATCGAAGGTAGAGCAATGGCTACAAGCGATATCAAAGTTACGTTTGAAGACTTGAAAGCATTCACAACTAAAAATATCCGTCAACAAATGGCGCAATTCGGACAAACAAATCCTACTGACGAAGAAGTTCAAGGAATTGTAGCAAGAGTTTTGTCTAACCAAGACGAAGTAAAAAGACTTTCTGACCAAGTTGTAGGAGAGAAAATGCTTGAATTATTTAAAGAAAAAGCAAATCCAACGACTAAAGAAGTTACTTACGACGAATTTATTGCTGCGTCTTACGGAGAATAAATCGAGTCTGTAATGTCGTAAAGTCGAAAGTCAAAAGCCCTAAGAGCGCAAGTGATTATTAAAACTTTATGATTTTATTACAGATTGTAAACAATAAAAAATAGTTATATTTGAGCGTCAGAAAAATATTTTTTTGGCGCTCTTTTGTTTGAATTTATTCTGGATTTTTTTTTCAGGAGCCAATCCAGCTATTCGTTGCAAGTTTTTTCATCTTGTTCCCTTTTTTCTAAGCAAGAAAAGGAGCTTCCGTTGGTCGCTCTTTTCGTGCAAGAAAAAATGAGACAAGATTTCAAAAAGCTTTTCACTGCTATCTGGGCTAAAAATAAGACATATTGACATTATTTGTAAAGAGGTACGACCTTTGCGTTATGTTTTACGACTTTCAAACTTAAGATATTCAAACTTTTAAACTTATATAAATGAACTACGGTAAAGAATTTAAAAAATTTGCTACAAAGGACCACGGCGTAAACTCCATGTATTACGATAAAATCGTAGGCGCAATGACTCCTAAAAACATGACTCCATATATCATTGAAGAACGTCAGTTGAATATTTCTCAATTAGACGTTTTCTCAAGGCTGATGATGGACCGAATTATATTCCTTGGAACAGGAATCGATGATCAAATTGCAAACATTGTTCAAGCACAGTTATTGTTCCTTGAAAGTGCAGATGCTTCTAAGGACATTCAAATTTATTTGAATTCTCCAGGAGGAAGCGTTTACGCAGGATTGGGAATTTATGACACAATGCAATACATCAAACCAGATGTTGCAACTATTTGTACAGGAATGGCAGCTTCTATGGGAGCGGTGCTTTTATGTGCAGGTGCAGCAGGAAAACGTTCGGCATTACCTCATTCAAGAGTAATGATTCACCAACCATCAGGAGGAGCGCAAGGAGTTGCTACGGATATGGAAATCAACTTACGCGAAATGTTGAAACTGAAAGATGAGTTATACAAAATTATCTCTCACCACTCCGGACAAACATTTGACAAAGTGCATACGGATAGCGAACGCGATTATTGGATGATTGCCGAAGAAGCAAAAGCATACGGAATGATTGATGAAGTTTTAGTAAGAGGATAAAAATAGTTACAAGTTTAAGGTTTAAGGTTTAAGGTTGCTGCGGGAACTTTAAACTTTAAACTTTTTAAACTTTAAACAAAAAAAGAATGGCAAAAGTAGTATTAGAGTGTTCGTTTTGTGGAAGAAAGAAACCAGAAACCAATTTATTGATTGCTGGAATCAATGCACATATTTGTGATAAATGTATCGAACAGGCACACGGAATTGTTTTAGAAGAATTAAAATCCAGCGGAAGTTCAAAAATCGTTGGTGATTTGATTTTGAAAAAACCAAAAGAAATCAGAGCGTTCTTGGATCAATATGTAATTGGACAAGACCAAACTAAAAAAGTAATGTCGGTTGCGGTTTACAATCACTACAAACGTTTGATGCAACAGCAATTAGACGATGAGGTTGAAATTGAAAAAAGTAACATCATCATGGTGGGACAAACAGGAACAGGAAAAACATTAGTGGCTAAAACCATTGCAAAAATGTTGGATGTGCCTTTAGCCATTGTGGATGCGACAGTTCTTACTGAAGCAGGTTATGTAGGGGAAGATGTCGAAAGTATTTTGACTCGTCTATTGCAAGCCGCTGATTATGATGTAGCCAAAGCCGAACGTGGAATTGTATTCATTGACGAAATAGATAAAATTGCGCGTAAAAGTGACAATCCATCTATTACTCGTGATGTTTCGGGTGAAGGAGTGCAACAAGCATTATTGAAATTACTAGAAGGAACCGTTGTAAACGTACCACCAAAAGGTGGACGTAAACACCCAGATCAAAAATTTGTTGAGGTAAATACACAGAATATTTTGTTTATCGCCGGTGGTGCTTTTGATGGAATCGAAAGAATTATTTCGAAACGATTGAATCGTCAAGCAGTTGGTTACAGTACTTCAAAAAATGTGGATAATATTGATAAAGACAATTTGTTGCAATATATTATTCCAAAGGATATCAAAGATTTTGGATTAATTCCGGAGATTATTGGTCGTTTACCAGTATTGACACACATGGATCCTTTAGACAGAGAAACCTTGCGTGCGATTTTGACACAACCTAAAAATGCCTTAATCAAACAATATGAGAAATTATTTTTGATGGATGATGTGGAATTCACCATTACAAATGAGGCATTGGATTTTATCGTTGACAAAGCATTGGAATACAAATTAGGGGCTCGTGGATTGCGTTCATTATGTGAAGCAGTCTTAACGGATGCGATGTATGAATTGCCAAGTTCTGATACTAAAATATTAGAAATCGACGTGGATTATGCCAAAGAAACTTTGAATAAAAATTTATTGAAACGATTGGAGATTGCTTCATAAGTTTTAAGGTTAGATTTAAATTAAAATAAAGCTCAAAAACAATCGTTTTTGAGCTTTATTTGTTTTAGAAGTGCACTTAATTAGAAGGTTTTATTTTTTGATTTTACTTGTTTTCTTTTTTATTTGAATTGTCTTTTAGTTTTAAAAAATGAGGGCGAAATTTTTTGAGCTGATTTAACTTGTACAATTAATGTGTTGGGAGTCAGTAGTTATTTTTAGATGTGTTAATAAACAATAGGCAGAAGTTAGCGTATTGTAAATTTGCTTAACTTTGTTAAAAATACAACAAAATGAATACTCAAGTCACAAAAATAGAATTGATTGAAATGCTTTTGAAGGAAAATAATCAGTCATCATTACTGGCGATTAAAAAAATATTGCAAAGTAGTTCTGAAAGCGAGACTGATGTGATTGAAATAAAAAAACAATTAGAAAAAAGCGAAAAACAATATCAAAACGGGGAAGGAATCGATTACGAAAGTATTCTAAACGAATCGGAAATGAAGTATTTTTCTAAATAAAAGTAGTTTGGACACCAATTGCTAAAGAATCCTATAATGAAATTGAGGAATATTTAATGGTTCGTTGGAATTTTAAAATAACTCAAGAGTTTATAATTTCGGTGAGGCAAATTATGCTTACGATCAAAAAATATCCGCATTGCTTTCAAAAATGGGAGCATGATAATTCTTATTTAAAAGGAGTTATAAATTCAAAAACAAGTTTCTTTTATACCTTAGAATCAGACGAAATTGTGGTTCATTTATTTTGGAAAAACCTCGAAAATCCTGAAAATTTAGAACAAAAATTAAAGTGATGCTTTTTTTGGTTTCAAAAGAGGGAATTATTTCATTATGGTAATATTAAATTGATTCAAACTACTGGAGATTGCATTCTAACAATTGCATTTTTCTCAAAAACAGAAGCCCGTTCATTCAATTGGACGGGTTTTTTTGTGGGTAACTTGAACTATTTGCTATTGTTTGAAAAAACAAAGGATATTCTTTTCTATAAACAAATAGATTGCCGATTTTTGTTACTGTTAAATCAATATGGAGTTAAAATGACAATGGAACATAAGGAGATTATTTTATTAAAAGTTTCTGGACAAGATAAACCCGGGGTAACTGCTGGTTTAACCTCTGTGTTGGCGACGTACAATGCGATTATTTTAGACATCGGTCAGGCAGATATTCATGAAACATTATCCTTAGGGATTTTGTTCGAAATTGAAGCAGGTTCTAGTTCTGCACCCGTTTTAAAAGACTTGTTGTTTAAAGCATATGAATTGGGGATTAAGGTGAAGTTTGTTCCCATTTCTATTGATGATTACGAAAGTTGGGTACAAACACAATCGAAACAACGGTACATCATTAATATTCTTGGCGAAACATTGGCTGCAAAGCAATTGGCTGCTGTTACCAAAATAATGTCTGACCAAAATTTGAATATTGATTCCATCAAAAGGTTGACGGGTAGAGCGTCTATTGTTATTAAAGAGGAATATCCTCGATCTTGTGTGCAATTATCTGTATCAGGCACAATTGTAGACAAGACTTTAATGACTGCCAATTTTATGGAGATTTCCAGATCTTTAGATGTGGATATTTCTTTTCAAGAAGACAATATGTATAGAAGAAACAGACGATTGGTTTGTTTTGATATGGATTCAACCTTGATTCAAACCGAAGTAATTGATGAACTGGCGGAACTGGCAGGTGTAGGGGAGCAGGTGAGAGCAATTACAGAATCGGCGATGAATGGTGAAATTGATTTTAAAGAAAGTTTTAAACAACGTATGGCGTTGCTAGAAGGTTTAAGCGAAGATGTGCTGCAAACTGTTGCCGAAAATCTACCCATAACACAAGGGGCGCACCGCTTGATGAGAGCCTTAAAGTATTACGGATATAAAACCGCTATTTTATCTGGAGGGTTCACCTACTTTGGTCATTATTTGCAAAAAGAATTGGGGATTGATTATGTTCATGCCAATGAATTGGAAATTATAGACGGTAAATTGACTGGTAAATATTTAGGCGAAATTGTAGATGGCGATAAGAAAGCCGAGTATTTACAAGCCATTGCAGATAAAGAAGGGATACACATCAATCAGACCATAGCTGTTGGTGATGGAGCAAACGATTTACCTATGTTGAACTTAGCGGGTTTAGGAATCGCTTTTCATGCAAAACCTACGGTTAAAGAAAATGCAGAAAGTTCTATTTCCAGCCTAGGCCTTGATGGTGTTTTATACTTATTGGGATATCATGACAGGCATATCGATATGATGTAGTTAAATGTCAAAATTATAAATCAAAAGCCCATTCCATTGATGATGAAATGGGCTTTTTCTTGATGTCGAATGGATTGTTTCTTATGTTTCTTTTGTATGAAGTATCTCTTTGTTTTCAATCTGTACGCATCTTTTCCCGCCGCGTCCACCACACACTTTTGATGAGGAACATGAAAAGATAAAAAACGTTATAATTACTAAGAAAGTTATTTTTTTCATTTTTAGACTTTTATTTTAACCTGCATATTTTTCAATTGTTCCAAATAATCTCAGCTCCGTAAAGTTTCTAACTTTGAAATAGAGATAATCTTGTAATCCTATCAATCATTTTTATATCCAATTTTTTTTCTAGGTTCAGTATTTTCTTTTTTATCAATCAATTCATCAAGATAATTAAAAACGAGTTCAATATTTTTGCTGTTGTTCGTCAATTTTTTTTTGATTTCTTCAATCTCAAGTTTCATGCCCAAAGTATCAGTAAGCATTTCTCTTATTTTGGTAAATACCCGAATGACTTGGATATTGACTTTGATAGATGTTGCACTATTAAGCACGCTCGATAACATCGCTACTCCTTGTTCTGTAAATGCTAAAGGTGTATATCTTGTTCCTCCCCAACTTGAGGTGCCAAATTGGCTCCTCAAGTTTTCAAATTCTTGTTGGTTAAGTTCAAACATAAAATCATCGGGAAATCGTTCTATATTTCTGCGTACTTGTCTTTTGAGTTGTTTGGTTTCTACAGCGTAAAGTTCCGCCAAGTCTTTGTCCAACATTACTTTTTGATTTCTAATCAAATAAATTTTGCTACTGATGATTTCGTCAGGAATAGTAATTTGGTTACTCATATTTCATCGTTTTGTAGTAAAAGTAATCTTATTATTCAAACATTCCTACTCGATAAAGGTTCCAAATTTTATACGATATTATACATTCTGCTAAATAAACAAAGATTAGCTAGTTAATCTAAACAACAATTTTAACCTGCATATTTTTCAATTGTTCCAGATAATCTCTTTGGTTGGATAGTCTCGGGATTTTGTGTTGACCACCCAATTTGTCGTGTTCTTTTAACCAATCATAAAACAAATTTTTACGCGCTACATTGATCACCAATGGATTCAATGTCATGTTATTGTATCGCTTGGCTTCGTAATCGGAATTTAGAGATTGTATGGCTTCGTCCAGTGCTTTTTGGAAAACCGCAATGTCTTTTGGGTTTTCTTTAAATTCAATCACCCATTCATGTGCTCCTTTTTCTTTATCAATCATGAAAATTGGGGCAACGGTATAATCGACTACTTGAGTTTGAGTCATTTTACAGGCTTTGGCGATAGCCTGATCGGTATTTTCGACCATCAATTCTTCGCCAAAAACATTGATATGATGTTTGGTTCTGCCCGTAACCCGAATGCGGTAAGGATTTAAAGAAGTAAAACGAACCGTATCGCCTATTAGATAACGCCATAGACCGGAATTGGTGGTAATAACCAAAGCATAATTTTTGAAAAGCTGTACATCAGCCAATCGAATTATTTTTTGATTGGCGGTGGCAAAAGTATCCATTGAAATAAATTCATAAAAAATCCCGTAATCTAACATTAGCAATAAATCACTCGAATTGTTCAAATCCTGAATGGCGAAAAAACCTTCGGAGGCATTGTATATTTCGTAATAATTGAAATCTTTTTTGGGTAGTATTTTTTGGTATTGTTCGCGATATGGTTCAAAATTTACTCCGCCATGAAAATAAACTTCTAAGTTGGGCCAGATTTCAAATAAATTTCCTTTACCGGTATCTTCTAAAACTTTATTCATTAGAACCAGCATCCAAGAAGGAACTCCTGCAAAACTGGTTACGTTTTCGTTTTTGGTTTCTTTTATAATGGCGGCTATTTTGGTTTCCCATTCGCTCATTAATGATGTTTTATTGCTTGGAGTGCTGCTGAACTCAGCCCAAATGGGCATGTTTTCGATAAGGATGGCAGACAAATCCCCAAAAAAAGTATCATTGTCTTCATAAATCTGGGAGCTTCCGCCTAGGCGAAGACTTTTTCCAACAAAGAGTTCGGAGTCTTCGTTGTTATTCAAATACAAACACAATAGATCCTTACTTCCTTTATAATGACAATCTTCCAGCGCTTCATTGCTTACGGGAATAAATTTGCTTTTGGCATTCGTTGTTCCGCTGGATTTGGCAAACCATTTTATAGGCGTTTCCCAAAAAACATTTTGCTCTCCCTTACGAGTCCTTTCTATCATTGGTTGCAATTCTTCGTAAGTCGAAATAGGAATTCTTTCTGCAAAAGTAGCATAGGAGTTTATCGAAGAATATTCATATTTTTTACCTAAAACAGTATTTTTAGAAGACTGAATTAAATTCATAAGCAATTCTTCCTGAACCTCATTTGGATATTTCAAGAAAAGTTCGATCTGATGGATTCGTTGTTTTAGAACCCAGGAAGCAAACGAATTGATTATGGTTAAAGCCATATAGATTTCAAATTATTGATTAGCGATTTTAAATTTCAGGTTTTTTCTATTGGAAAAGGCTGAAATTTAAGATTTGAATATCGATTGACAAATACTAACTTTGTCAAAATATCAAAAATAGTGTTTTTTTGCAAAAAACAATTCTATATCACAGTAAAGATTTGAACTCAGTAAAGGGATTCTACTAATCGGAATTCTACAATGGGATTGCTAAATCTAAAATCATAAATCGCTAATCAACAATCAAAAATCACAATGACTTACGAAGGTGTACTTACCAAAATGCAAACCGAATTTGGAAATCCAATTCAATATTATCTGGTTTTTGAAAATAGTTTCTTGAATGTAAATCAATTATTGGACAAAAAAATAGAAATTAATTTTGTTGGTTACCAATGTTTGAATTGCGGAAAAAAGAAAAAAATATTCCGTCAGGGGTTTTGTTACGATTGTTTTTATTCCAGTGCAGCCGTTGGGGATTGGATTATGAAACCTGAATTAAGTACTGCTCATCTTGGGATTGCCGACAGAGATTTGGTTTATGAAGAAAAAGTACAGTTGCAACCTCATATCGTGTATTTGGCTTTGTCAAGCGAAGTAAAAGTAGGCGTGACCCGGAAAACACAAATGCCTACGCGATGGATTGATCAGGGCGCAAATGAAGCCATTTCGATTGTGGAAGTTCCAAACAGATATTTGGCCGGAATTACTGAAGTTGCCTTGAAAAATCATTATGCCGATAAAACGAATTGGAGAAAAATGTTAACCAATACGATTGAACATGTCGATTTGATTGCCGAAAGATTGAAAGTGGAGCATTTAATTCCAAAAGAAGTGCAGGAATATTTTTATTCGCAAAAGAATGATTTGTACGAAATGCATTATCCCGTTTTACAATATCCGAAGAAAGTAAACAGCTTAAGTTTAGACAAAACACCGCAATTTCAAGGAAAACTCACAGGAATAAAAGGTCAATATCTCATTTTTGAAGACGGAACGGTCTTTAATGTCCGTAGTTCCGAAGGATATGTAGTAACGATTAATGTATAAAAAAAAGCCTAAAAGTTAAATTACTTATAGGCTTTGTTACTGGAATAAATAAAGTTAATTAGTTTTAGTAGGCTCCTCGACTTTTTTCTTTTTATTAAATAAGCCATTGAGTAAATCGGTGGCTTTTGTTTTTACGTCTTCTTTTGTTGTTGAAGTTTTTGTCGTATCGCTTGGTTTCTTGTTTTTATTTATATAATCCGTTAATGCAGACGTTCCTTGTTTTACCAGTCTTTCTTTTTGTTGGTTAACAAGTTGAGTCGTTAGTTTGGTCACAGCAGTGTTAATATCAGTTGTGATTTTTGGATTTGTAAAATTACCTGATAATACAGCATTTATGGGAAAGCTTTGTAATTTTGCGGCATCGGCAGCGGATAGTTTTGCTATCAGTGCATTGGCTTCTGAGCCCAAATATTTAGCGGGAACATCAAATTTCAGGTTGTAATTCATGCTTTGGTCAAAACCGTGCGTTCCTCCGATAGTTGCTTTGATATCTTTGTAATTAATATTAAATGGCTTTACATTTACTTTTCCGTCCTTGAAAGTAACGGCTGCTTTCAAATCATTCAAATTGATTTTACTGACATCAATAAATTTCAAATTTGAACCTAACGCTGTCAACAAAGTGGAATTTGTGGAATTTACAGTAGTAGAAAGCAATTGTCCTAATAAATCTCCAGTAAGCGTTTTTAAGTCCGGAGTAAGAGCAATAGCGTCAAGAAATCCGTTGAGTTTGATGGTTGAATTTAGCTTTCCATTGATGATTCCGGCAATTGGTGCTATTTTTTTCAACATGTTCAGTTGCGTGAATGATTGCGCAATATCTACTTGATTTAAATTCAAACTCATGTCGAAAACAGGTGTCTTTCCTTTCGTAGAAACGGCTCCGTTCACTCCGATTGTCCCACCGAAAATAGATGTTTTTACATTTTGTAAAGTGACTTTTTCGTCCTTTACAATCAATTTCCCAGAAACATCTTTCAATGTTAAATTGTCATATAAAACCGTATTAGCTTTTGCGGTAAGGGTGCAGTTCAAGAAAGCAGGAATCTTCATTGCTTCTGCTTTTTTGGTTTGAGTTTTAGTAGTTTCACCCGCAGTCATAAAATCACTAACCGCCAATTGCTTGGAATTCATATAGAAGTTTCCTTTTAATTCTTGGTTTCTAAATATAAAACCATAAAAGTTCTCCAAAACCCCAGTTACGCTAATGTCACTTTTTCCAGTGGTTGCATCAAATTGCTTTAAATCGACCTGACTTGGATTAAACTGAACCATTGCATTACTAATATTCATAGTTTTGCCGTTTTCATCGGTATAATTAAAACCGGACAAACTCATTGTTCCCGCATTGTTAATGTTTTGATATTGGCTTTTCTCCACTGATTCCATATCAAATTTAGTGGTGACGTCCGCTTTTAAAATACCGGATAATGGTTTTTTTAGTTTTATTGGATACGCTTTTGTCAGGTTGGCCAAATTGATGGTGCCTTTCAATGCCGCATCGATTATAGGGTTTTTAGTGACGTTTCTAATATTTGCTTTGGCATTGAAAATATCCTGGTCTATTTTGAACGAAAGCTTGTCAAGGTTGACATAAGTATCGTTCAGGATTCCAGTTTCGTTAATAATTTTAGTGTCAATAACTATATTTTGAACCGATTTTGGTAAATTAGGATATTGAAAGGAAGCATTATTTGAGGCAATCGCTATATTGAATTTAGGAACTGTTGTGTCAGAATACAAGCCTTTCGCAAAACCAAAAACAGTAAAATCGCCCGTTGTTTTCACCTTGTCTAAACTCGAAGCATAAGCCGCTGGAATAATCCCAAGGAAATTTTTAAAGGATGATGTAGGAGTTTTAAATTTTAAATCATATTGCTGACCCGCATCAACGAGTTGAATGAATCCATCAAATTCTAAAGGCAATTGATTGATTAATGCTTTGTTTTCTTTAAAAGTGTATTTGCTGTTTTCTAAATCAATCCCCAAAACGGCATCCAATGTCAACGGTACATTTTTCATGTAATTGACTTTGTCCATGTCCAAAGAAATAGTAGCTGTCGATTTAGTCACCAAATCTAATTTTGAAACCGCAAAATTTCCAGTTCCTTCATGGTTTAAACTATCGATTACCATTTTTATTTTTGAACTTTCGTCAAAATACTTAAACTTGAAATTTTCAACTTTATAATTTTGGATGTTTAATTTAAGTGGATTGTTTTTTCCGCCGTCTTTATTTGTTTTGTCTTTTAAAGCGATATCATAATTTCCAATGCCATCTTTATTGAAAATAATGTTGATTAAACCATTTTTAGAAGTTACTCCTTCAATGTTCATTGCTTCTTCTTTGCTTTTAAAAAGTTCCTTGATAGACATTTTTAAATTTAATTCGCCCAAAGAAATTAAAGTATCGCCAAGGAAAGGGGCTTTATTGATGATAACCAATTTATCAACAGTGACATTAGCATTTGGAAAATTTTTGAATAAACTCAAATTTGCATCTTCGAAGGAAACTTTGGCATCTACTTTCTCATTGATAGCTTGGGTAATTTTGGCTTTTATTTGGTCTTTAAAAAAATAGGGAACCGCAAATAGAGCAACTGCAAATAGGAGAACTATAATTAAAATGACTTTTAAAATTGTTTTTAACATGCTTTTCTTTCTTTTAAATTAAATAAGTTTAGTAAAAATCCTACCTTACTACTTGCAAAAATAACCTTTAAAGATTTAGTAGTTTCTAATATTATGCTAAATAATAGTTTGTTGCAAAAAAAAATCCGTTTAAGTAAGCACTCAAACGGATTCGTTTTTAGAATTTCAATGAAATAATTATTGAATGTTAATTTCAAAAGGCATCATGGCTTGAACTCCTTTTTGCGTTTGCATTCTTTTTATTTGTTGCATGATTTTATAGTTTTCTTCTCCGATTTCTTCTTTGATAAAAGATGCTTTAGATTTTGCAAAAGGCAAATTTTCTAAAAGATCATTTAGGTTTTTTTCATATTCAGGGTAGTTTTGTGTGCTGTAGTCTTTTATTTTTGATAATCTGGCCGCTTCACGAATGGCGTCATCCAACCCTCCAATTTTATCTACAAGACCTTCTTTCAAGGCTTCAGAACCAGACCAAACTCTTCCTTGTGCAATGGCATCAACTTGCGCAAATGTCATTTTCCGTCCTTGAGCAACATGAGATACAAAAGTTCTGTAAATATGTTCAATCTCTTCAAGTGTGACTGCTTTAAATTTCGCGTCTAATGGGACGAAAGGGCTATAATTTGCGGCATTTTCATGAGTTTTTACCTGTTCAGTATGGATACCGATTTTAGTCGCCAAAGTCGTGAAATTAGGTAATATACCAAATACTCCAATTGAACCGGTTATTGTATTTTTTTCTGCAAAAATAGTGTTGGCATTACAAGCGATATAATATCCTCCTGAAGCTGCGTAATTCCCCATAGAAACAACTACAGGTTTTACTTTTTTCGTCAGTTCAATTTCTCTCCAAATCAAATCAGAAGTTAAAGCACTTCCTCCTGGGCTATCAATACGTAGTACAATCGCTTTTACATCTTTGTTTTTTCTTGCTTCTTGCAATGAGCGACGCATAGAGCCTTCTCCGATGGTATTTACATCACCTTCTCCACTTCCAATTTCTCCTTGTGCATAAATGATTGCGATTTCGTTATTGCTTTCACTCATTTTTGAAGTAGTAGCTACTTTTTTCGCATAATCCAGAATGGCAACTTTATTGTAATCTTTGTCTTTATCTACTTTCAAAATGTTTTTAATGGCGTTGTGATAAACATCTTCGTAAGCAATGATGTCCACTAGTTTCGCAGCTTTTGCCATTTCAGGAGTTCTGGCAAGAAGTCCATTTGCAATTTCATTTAATTTAGCCACCGATACATTTCTGCTTTTGGAAATATCAGCAGTTATAGAATTCCAAACTGAATTTAATAAAGCGGTAGTTTGTTCTCTATTGGCATCACTCATCTTATTTTCAAGAAAAGGTTCAACTGCACTTTTATATTTTCCGTGGCGTATCACTTCCATTTTCACACCTGATTTTTCTTGGAAATCCTTAAAAAACATGATTTCAGCCGAAAGTCCTTTGAAATCCATGTCCCCAACAGGGTTCAAATATATAGTGTTGGCAACTGAATTTAAATAATATTCTTTTTGAGAATAAGAATTGGCATAAGCCATTACAAACTTCCCAGATTTTTTAAAATCTTCCAATGCGTCTCTCAATGCTTTGCTTTGCGCCATTCCTAAAGAAGAATTGTCATTCAAAATAGATATCCCTTTGATGTCATCATCAGTTTTTGCTTCGGCAACAGCATTAATGATGTCAGATACTCCTATTTTTTTACCATCTGAAAAAATAGTTACCCAGGGATCTTTGTATTTCCCGGCATAGTCATTTTTTATATTTTCTAAATTTAATTCAATTACCGAGTTGCTTTTTACGGTTACTCCCTCAGATTCGCCACCAAAAATGGCTCCAATGATTAGTATCCCAAAAAAGAACAACATAAAAAAAACGAAGATACCGATGATGGTAGCCAATACATTTCCTAAAAATTTCATAGTTATATTTTTTTAATAAGTCTCAAATGAGGTTAATTTGTTACAGATTTAAGGTTTTAAATTCTAAAATTAGTTATCAACACTCTTTGCAAAGATACTTCTATTCTAAAATTCTTTTAGTTAATTTGCGGGTAATATGAAATCACAACATCAGGTCATTTTATCGCTAGGAAGTAATCAAGGCAATCGATTGGAAAACATCGAAAATTGCCTAGAATTAATACATCGGGAAATAGGAACGGTAATTAAAGTTTCCAGGTTGTATGAGACTCCTTCTTGGGGTTTTGATAGTGATGCTTTTTATAATTGCGTTTTAGTTATTCATACCACGAGCTCCGCCCAGAAAATTTTGACTCAGGTTTTAAAAGTGGAAAAGAAATTGGGACGGGTTCGCACTTCTGATTTAGGTTATCAATCGCGAATCATTGATATAGATTTAATTGCTTTTGATGAAGAAATTATTGAGTCAGAAAAACTTCAGATTCCGCATCCGTTAATGCAAAACAGGAAATTTGTTTTGTTGCCTATTCAGGATTTAAATTTGGATTGGAAACATCCTGTTCTCAAAAAGACAATTTCGGAGCTATTAGAATTCTGTCCAGATCCAAGTGTTTGTAAAGTGATTCAAAAGTTAAAAAATCCTTTGCAAAGTATTGCTTTGGAACAATTTAATTATGTTGCCTTTGAAGGAAATATTGGAGCAGGAAAAACGACATTGGCGACTAAAATTTCCGAAGATTTTAATGCAAAAACAGTTTTGGAGCGTTTTGCTGACAATCCTTTTTTACCTAAATTTTATAAAGACCAAAATCGATATGCGTTTCCGTTGGAAATGTCATTCCTCGCCGACAGATACCAGCAATTATCAGATGATTTAGCGCAATTTGATTTGTTTAAAGATTTTATTGTGGCCGATTATCATATTTTTAAGTCTTTGATTTTTGCCAAAATCACACTTGCTGATGATGAATATCGTTTATACCGAAATTTATTCGATATCATTTACAGAGAAATGCCTAAACCGGATTTATATGTTTATTTGTACCAAAATTCAGAACGATTGTTGCAAAATATTAAGAAAAGAGGCAGAAGCTACGAGCAAAAAATCCCGGCAGATTATTTAGATAAAATCAATAATGGCTATTTAGATTACATCAAATCGCAAACCGATTTAAATGTATTAATAATTGATGTTTCGGATCGGGATTTTGTAAAAAACCAAGAAGATTATCTTTTTATTTTAGATGAAATCCAAAAGAAAATCAGCTAATATTTTTTTTACAATTATCGTTTTAGCGAAAAATGCCCACTCTTTTCAAGACTTGAAGCATCAATTTTCAATATGTACCAATAATCAGTTGCCGGTAGTGGACTACCATTATATGTTCCGTCCCAAGTCAGTTTGGAAGCATTCAGTCTTGTAATTAAATTTCCATATCGATCAAAAATAGATACTTCGGCTTCGGGATAATTAGTTAATCCTTTTACTTCCCATACATCATTATAAGTGTCATTGTTAGGGGTGAAAAACTTTGGAGTTATCAGAACAATAAAATTCCGGGTGTCATAACTACAGAAACTCGTTTCTCTCACATAAGCGGTTTGCAGTCCACCTGGTACATTAAAAAATACATTTGAACTTTGGTAATTAATTCCATCGACTGAGTATTCAAAATAATTTTGTGGATTCTTTAAATAAATCGCCACTGTTGTTTCATTTACGTCTACATAATTTATCGCTGGAATGTCATGTTCTATTGGTTTAGCCCCCTAATAATCGGACTTTAACATTTTAAGTTTTACAAACATACGCAATTAGTCAATATCTTTGTCTTGCAAGGAACAAACGAAGGCGAGTTTTACACCGATGTTTGTAGAAATGTTTCAGGCCTGGTCATTTCGATTTCACTAAAATTTAGTTCACCCACAAAAAAAGGCGGAATCTCTAAATTTTGCAAGGAACTGCACTTCAGACTCGTATTGCCCGATATTTGTTGGTATGGGATTTTGAGTTTGAATGTTATTTTTCGTTTTATTTCATCTCTTTTTTGTTCGATTAGCCCTTTATTCCAGCATTCTAAAAAGATATTTGGAGGTAAATTACAAACTGAGGAATGTAGACGTTCATTATTGTATTTCTCATAAAAAATGGTCAAAACACCTTCCAATTCATCGATTGTCCAAAAATGAAAAGGTCTTAGTTTTTTTGCTAAAATAGCATGAAAACTCTCAATATGTCCATTTTCCTGTGGGGTATATGGATGTGTAAAGACTTGATTCAGGTAGTTATCTTTGAAGAAATTTTGAATCATTTTTGCCGAAAATCGACTGTCATTATCATTGCGAACCTCAATATGAATCCCTTTTTCTAGGCAATTATTTGGTTGTAAATGATTTATTATAATATGTTCCCATGCCCTTTTAACATCTTCTTTTTTGATGGAATAGGCAACCGTCCAATGCAAAACAAGTCTGGTAAAAGTGTCAATAGTTGTTAGCACATAGCTATGCATTTTATACTCCTCGACCCACACAAATTTAATGTCCATTTCCAAAACTTCAAAGGGCTGACTTGGAAAAACCTTACGGTATTTTACCCTGGTTTTACTAGGCTTTTGATGTTGTTCCTTCAATAATTGTGCGCCTTTCATCAATCGATATACTTTCTTATGATTAATATCGTAACCCATCAGTTGTAATCTAGTTTCCATTTTCCGATGACCATAATCTGTGTCGAGATCTTGATGAGCTTGCTTTATTTCTTCAATAATCACATCATTTGAAACTTCAAATTTTTGCCCGTACTTGTCAGTGTAAAAAGTCGTCGTAGAAGGACTTCTTCCTTGATTAGTCCGCTTGTTTTGATAATAATACTGGTGCTTGGTTATTGCTGAAATTTGAAATGCTACTTCTTTCTTCAAGCCCTGAAAAATGTAGCCTCTCACGAGTTCCTTTTTTTCTCCAAGGCGAATTTCTTTTTTAGCAATTCGTCTTTTAACTTGCCTTCAAGCTCTTTTTGAATAACAATTTCTTTGAGTAGCTTGTTTTCTTTTTCCAGTTCTCTGATTCGTTTAAGCTGCGCGGGGGTCATTCCATGTGCGAAGCCCTCTTCGCCCATAGTATCCATCTTCTTCTTCCATGAGTAATAACTCGCAGGAAATACCGAATATTTCTCTAATGTAGGTTTAACACCTTGTTCTGAAGCTTCCTTTATGATCTTTAGCTTCTCTTCTTTGGTAAATTTTCTCTTTTCCATCGTACAAAATTATAGATTTCTATTTATAATTGTGTCCGATTATTTAAGGGGCTGAAACACTATAACGGTGATTTTTTTTCGGCTTGTGCATTTTTCAGGAGATGGACTTGTTATGTCGACAGTGTAAGTTCCCAGAGTCTTAACAACAATTTGTTGAGTTGTTTCTCCAGTCGACCATAAATAGGACATATTTGGAAGTAAAGCGTCTAATGTTAAATCGCTTGATTTACATTTTGTCACTTCTTCATCCTTTACAATAGGAGAAGTATAGACTTTTATCTCCACAGGTTTTCGGTTAGCAGAAATACAGCCATTATTATTGGCTTCGGCATAATAAGTGGAGTTTGTTGTGATATTTGCAATTGTAAAACTTGTTCCAGTTCCTTCAATGGTTCCACCTATTGGTGTCAAATACCAATTGATGATTCCTGCATCAGCAGTTGCTTGGATGGTTACCGGTCCTGAACCGCATCTTGATACGGGTGTATTGGTTGAAGTTATTGAAGGAGGAGCGTTAATTGTTGCAGTGACTGGTGTCCGACTGGAGCATCCCAAATCAACATAATAGGTTGTAGTTGTCGTTAAAATTGGCGTTGTGTAATTATTTGCAGTTGCAAGAGAAGTTCCTCCACTTGCATTTGCATACCAGTTAACAATCCCATCGGAAGCTGTGGCTGTAAGCGTCACGCTTCCTGAACCGCACCTTTGTGCGGGAGTTGTACTCGTTATTTTAGGTATGGTGATGGTGGTACTTGCTGAAATATTAAGAATAGGATCTCCGGGCATCCCACCATACTCCACGATATAACCTTTAGATTGGTAATTTCCTGTTGCATCTCCATTTAATTGAAGATCATTCCACGAACCGGGTTTTCCAGGAACTCCTGAAGCCTTAACATGAGCATAATGTTCAATGTTATTACTATTATTAGGTTCGCCGGTATTCCAATTTGCATATGTTGGTGACGAACCATTTACTCCTCCATTCCAGAAAACAGTCCCGATTTCCGGACCAGTCATCCATTTCCATACTCCTTGAGTTTGTATATCGCTTCCTCCAATCCAACCATTTCCGGACGCTTGTGCTCCGCAAAGTTGCGCTTCATCGGCAGCGGTAATTGTGGCTAAATAACCTTGGAAACCATAATAATTTTTTAGAGCGGCAGCGTTTTTTGCATTTGTCCAAGATATCCCCGGACTGGAAACATATTCGTAGTAATGTCCATTTGATGGTAAATAATTAGCCTGGTCAATGCTAATCGAAAAATTTCGTGTTCCAGATGGAGTGGCAGAAGAATTTTTAAATTCAACATCTTTTATGGCAGCGACAAAGTCCGCATAGGATACTTGAATATTAATTGGGCTGTATAATTTTAGCTTTGCTGTTGTAGGATCCCAACTCGAAGTAATGGTAGGGTGCAATCCTGTAAGTGATAAAATATCTTGCCCGTTTACATAACCCGAAGAGATTTGAATGTAAATGGCATCAGTACTAGTGTCATCAGAATCAGTTATCGTTACGTCCGTCACGATTTTTAATGAGGTTCCAGAGCAATAAATTTGATTACCGCTAGCTGTAATTTTTGGGGCGGAATTACTGGTTGGAATTGTTATAGCGCTACAGGAATCAGAATAACTAGCTGTGGCATCTTTGTATGATAACCAGTTCGTGTTGGAATAAGGCGTACTATCTACTAATATGCAGGTTAGGTTGGGGTTAGAGATTAAGTTAAAAGAGAGAGTATTAATATTTGTATTGTTTCCGTTTTTTAAATTAAGGCTGGTTAATTGATTATTAGTACAAGCAAAATTAGTCAACGAAGTGTTTTTTGAGACATCTAAACTAGTTATCTGATTATTATCACAATACAAAAGAATTAAAGAAATGTTTTTAGAAACATCTAAACTATTTAATTGATTGTTCCAACAAGTTAAAGCTGTTAAAGAAGTATTCTTTGTAATATCCAAAGCAGTTAATTGGTTTTTAGTACAATATAATTCCTTTAAATACGTATTTTTAGTAACATCTAAACTAGTTAGTTCATTAAAAGAACAAGCTAAATAAGTCAAAGACGTATTTTTAATAACATTCAAACTAGTTAATTGATTATTAGTACAAACTAAAGAAGTTAAAGAAATATTTTTAGTAACATCTAAACTGGTTAATTGATTTGAATTACAACCTAAATTAGTTAAAGCAGTATTTAGCGTAACATTAAAACTGGTTAATTTATTATCATTACAATATAGAGTTGTCAAACCAGTATTTAGCGTAACATTAATGCTTGTAAATTTATTATTATTACAATCTAGATAAGTCAAAAAAGTATTTTTAGTGACGTCTAAACTGGTTAATTGATTATTCCAACAAGATAAATAGGTCAAAGAAGTGTTGTTCGTAATATCCAAACTAGTTAGCTGATTATTAAAACAATTCAATTTACTTAATGCCAAAAAATCCTGAATTCCAGTTAAATTAGAAATATTTTTATTAGAAACATCTAAACTAGTAAGGATGCTAATAGTAGCTGTAGTCACCTTTCCGTCAGGCGTGCCACTGTCAATTCCCATATCGATAAGTGCTTTTTCGAAATTCACATCTGGAATTACAGTATATTGAGCAAACCCGCAAAAACTAAAAAATAATAAAAGAATAAAATATATTTTTTTCATACAAAATCGATTTCTCAAAACGATTTTGTAAAAATAGTTAAGAAATATGCGAAATAAATGACGATGGTTAATTCTTTTTTGTAAAAAACTAAATGGTCAAGTTTATCGATTCCAATTTATTTTAGAAAATAAATCCCAAACGACAATGCCTGCGCTTACTGAAATGTTCAAAGAATGTTTGGTTCCTAATTGTGGAATTTCAATTGAACCATCACAAACAGCAACTGCTTCTTGAGATACTCCATACACTTCGTTTCCAAAAACTAAGGCGTATTTTTTGTCTTTTTCGACTTTAAAATCTTGGAGAAAAACGGCACTTTCCACTTGTTCTATAGCAAGTGTCGTTACATTTTCTTTTTTTAATTTTTCAATGACTTCAATTACATTGTCATTATGTTCCCATGAAACAGTTTCAGTGGCTCCAAGTGCTGTTTTATGGATTTCTTTGTTTGGTGGAGTAGCAGTAATACCACAGAGATATATTTTTTCTATCAAAAAGGCATCGGCTGTTCTAAAAACCGAGCCAATATTATGTAGACTTCTAATGTCATCCAGCACTAAGATAATAGGTGTCTTTTTAGATTCTTTAAACGCCTCAATTGATTTTCTTTCCAATTCGCTGTTTTCAAGCTTTCTCATATTTTTTTTGGGATTTGTGTCCAAAAAAAAGCTCCCGTCTTGGCGGGAGCTTTTTTTTTATTGTTTTTAAAAATTAGCTTTTCGGTGCATCATCTCCTAAAACGGTCCCTTTAATGGTAAGTGTTTTATTTGCTTGCCCAGTCGCATTTGAGGTTACTGTCACTGTTTTAGTGAATGGCCCTACTCTGTCAGTTGCATATTTCACACCAATAACACCTTTTGCGCCAGGAGCAATCGGTTCTTTTGGCGTTGTCGGAACTGTACATCCACATGAACCTTGAGTATTAGTGATGATTAATGGTTTGTTTCCGTTATTAGTAAAAACAAATTCACGTTTCCCGTCAGCATTATGTGCTACTGTACCATAATCGATAGTTTCAGTTACAAAAACCATTCCTGCTCCGTCAACTTTTGGAGTGGAAACCTTAGTTGTTTTAACTTTCATCTTCTTAGAAACTTTTGATGTCTCTTGCGCGTTAGAAGCTGTAACTCCTAATACTAGTAATAATGCTAGTGTAACTATTTTTTTCATTTTCTTTATTTTTTAATTAGTTAAACAAATTTAAAGAAAAAATCATGCCAATGACTTAATTTTTGCTTAAAAATATTTAATTTTTTTGGAGTCTTAATAATTGGCTTTAAATATATAAATTCGCTGATAGATTTTTTTTCATTTTTTAAATATAAAATAAGTTGGCATCTAAAGATAAACCGGTTAAAGAAACGCCATTAATGAAGCAATACAACGAGATCAAAAGGAAATATCCTGATGCGTGTTTGTTGTTTCGAGTAGGAGATTTTTATGAGACTTTTGGGGAAGATGCGGTACGCGCGTCTAAGATTCTTGGTATAACCTTAACAAAGCGCGGCGCAGGTTCTGAAACGGAAACAGCTTTGGCAGGATTTCCGCATCATTCTATAAATACATATTTGCCAAAATTAGTCAAAGCAGGACTCCGTGTAGCAATTTGTGATCAGCTCGAAGATCCAAAAATGACTAAAACCATTGTGAAACGTGGCGTGACCGAACTGGTAACTCCAGGAGTTTCCATGAATGATGAGGTTTTGCAGTCAAAAACAAATAATTTTTTGGCATCCATTTTTTTTGCCAATAAATCTATTGGAATTTCCTTTTTGGATGTGTCCACGGGTGAATTTCTTACTGCCCAAGGAAATGCAGAATATATCGATAAACTCTTGCAGAATTTTAATCCAAGTGAGGTTCTGATTCCAAAAAACAACAAAAATGATTTCCGCGAAATTTTTGGGGAGGATTATCATAGTTTTTATCTGGAAGATTGGATTTATAAGGAAGATTATGCTTTTGAAATCTTAACTAAACATTTTCAAACGGTATCTCTAAAAGGTTTTGGAATCGAAGAATTGAAAGAAGGAATTATTGCTTCGGGTGCTATTTTGTATTATTTGTCCGAAACACAACACAATAGAGTACAACATATCACTGCTATTCAACGTATTGCTGAAGATGCTTATGTCTGGATGGACCGATTCACCATTCGCAATCTTGAATTGTATCATAGTTATAATCCAAATGCGGTTACCCTGCTCGATGTTATTGATAAAACGCTTTCGCCAATGGGCGGTCGTCTGTTAAAACGATGGTTGGCTTTGCCTTTGAAAGACAGTCATAAAATACGAAGTCGTCATCAGGTGGTTTCTTATTTAAAAGAAAATCAGGACGTTTTAAAAAATATTCAGCAGCAAATCAAGCAGATTTCAGATTTGGAGCGCTTGATTTCCAAAATTGCTGCTGGGAAAGTATCGCCACGCGAAGTCGTCTATTTAAAAGAATCGTTGGATGCTATTATTCCTATAAAGACTTTGGCGTTGCAAAGTCCGCAAGAGGCCGTAAAAGTAATAGGTGACAGTTTTCACAGTTGTGATTTATTACGCGAAAAAATAAAAACGACACTGAATCAAGATGCTCCGGTGGCTGTTGCCAAAGGAAATGCAATTGCGAAAGGAATTAGTGCCGAATTAGACGATTTGAGAGCGATATCAACCTCTGGAAAAGAATTCTTAGAAGGAATCGAAAAACGAGAATCACAATTAACCGGAATCTCTTCTTTGAAAATTTCTTTTAATAATGTTTTCGGATATTATATCGAAGTCAGGAATTTACACAAAGATAAAGTTCCCGCGGAATGGATTCGAAAACAAACCTTGGTCAATGCAGAACGTTATATCACCGAAGAATTAAAAGAATACGAAACCAAGATTCTTGGTGCCGAAGAGAAAATCCATAAAATTGAAGTAGAGTTATTCGAACAATTAGTCGCTTGGATCGCTACATACATAAAACCGGTGCAAATGAATGCCAATTTAGTTGCACAACTGGATTGTTTGTGTTCTTTCACCCAATTGGCAATCGAAAATAAATATGTTTGTCCGGAATTAGACGAATCATTCGAACTTGAAATCAAAAACGGAAGACATCCCGTTATCGAGAAACAATTGCCTGTTGGAATGCCATATATCGCCAATGATGTTTTCTTAGATAGAGAAACGCAGCAATTGATAATGATTACGGGTCCCAATATGTCTGGTAAGTCGGCTATTTTGCGTCAAACTGCTTTGATTGTACTTTTGGCTCAGATGGGAAGCTTTGTTCCCGCGGATAGCTTGAGAATGGGAATTATCGATAAAATATTCACCAGAGTAGGAGCCAGCGATAATATTTCTATGGGCGAATCCACTTTTATGGTCGAAATGAACGAAACAGCTTCCATCTTGAATAATATTTCAGACAGAAGTTTGGTGCTATTAGATGAAATAGGCAGGGGAACCAGTACTTATGATGGGATTTCCATTGCCTGGGCGATTGCGGAGTTCTTGCATGAGCATCCTTCAAAGCCAAAAACCTTATTCGCGACACATTACCATGAGTTAAATGAAATGAGTGAGTCGTTGCCGAGAATCCAAAATTATAATGTTTCTGTCAAAGAATTAAAAGATACGGTTCTTTTTATTCGAAAATTGGTAAAAGGAGGTAGTGCGCATAGTTTTGGAATACATGTTGCGAAAATGGCCGGTATGCCACAGATAGTGATTTTGAAGGCTCAAAAACTATTAAAAAAGCTGGAGAAGAATCATTCAAGCGATGCCTTAAACGGAATTAAATCAGCAAAGGACGAAATGCAAATGAGTTTCTTTAATCTGGACGATCCTTTATTGGAAGAAATCAAAGAAGAGATTTTAAATTTGGATATAAATACGATAACTCCCATGGAAGCATTGATGAAACTCAATGAAATTAAAAGAATGTTGACTCGAAAATAATTTCTTTCGTTTTAAAGTTTACGTTATCAGAATGTTACCTTTAATCTGTGAATTTTTTGTAAAAAAGGCTTGTGTAATTCAATAAATGTCCTAAATTTGCATCCGCAATACAGAACAAGTATCGCGGTTCGCCAAGGCGAATTGAAAATGCGAAAATAGCTCAGTTGGTAGAGCGCGACCTTGCCAAGGTCGAGGTCGCGGGTTCGAGCCCCGTTTTTCGCTCCACACCACATAATGCTCGGATGGTGAAATTGGTAGACACGCTGGACTTAAAATCCAGTGAACAGCAATGTTCGTGCGGGTTCAAGTCCCGCTCTGAGTACTAAAAAAGCTTCAAACTACGTTTGGAGCTTTTTTTATAAAACAATTTTAAATGTATTTCATATATATAATTTATTCTAAAAAATTAGATAGGTATTACATTGGAACAACAGATAAAGTTGAAGTAAGGTTACATGAGCATAATTCGAGGTTTTATAGTGATTCGTATACTGCCAAAGGAATTCCTTGGGTATTGAATTTAAGTTTTGAATGTGAATCAAGTGAAAATGCCTATAAATTAGAGAAGTTTTTAAAAAGAATGAAGTCTAGGGTTTTTTTGGAAAAAGTAATAATTGATCCGGATATTTTGTTAGATATTCAAAATAAATTATAATGTTTACAGGGGTTCAACTCCGAAGCTTCGGAGCCGCTCTGAGTACTAGAAAAGCTTCAAACTACGTTTGGAGCTTTTTTTATAAAACAATTTTAAATGTATTTCATATATATAATTTATTCTAAAAAATTAGATAGGTATTACATTGGAACAACAGATAAAGTTGAAGTAAGATTGCTTGAGCATAATTCGGGGTTTTATAATGATTCATATACCGTAAAAGGGATTCCTTGGGAATTGAATTTAAGTTTTGAATGCGAATCAAGTGAGAAGGCTTATAGATTAGAGAAATTTTTAAAAAGAATGAAGTCTAGAGTTTTTTTAGAGAAAGTGATCGTTGATCCGGATATTTTGTTAGATATTCAAAATAAATTATAATGTTTATAGGGGTTCAACTCCGAAGCTTCGGAGCCGCTCTGAGTACTAGAAAAGCTTCAAACTACGTTTGGAGCTTTTTTTATTTTATAGTAATTCCATTTAGATTTTATAGTTCTTAATAAAATGCGGCCTGTGTCGTTTTTTTGATGTGGTTTGGAAACAATTGTTGTCATTTAGAATTTGATGGCGTAATTCATTTTAAATAAGCCTATGGGAGCCTTTGTAATTAGTAAAAGATTTAATGACGAGTATAAATTTGTTTTTACTTCCAGAAAGGGAAAGATTATTTTTACTAGTTTGAGTTACGAACTTAAGTTTGAGTGTGAGGAAGATATTGAGAAGTTAAAAGAGAATGTCGACTCAGCAGATTTTTTAAAGTTTAAATCTTCCAATGGCAAGTATTATTTTAAATTGATGCTTAAGGGATGTCATCTTGCTATCAGTAGAAAATATACCACTTCATTGAGGCTTCAAAAAGGAATAGATGAAATTGTTCGCTATGGATCAATAGCCGAAATTTTAGATTTTTCGGTAAATGATTTTATTTTCGATGATTAGGCTTACTTCCGAAGTGATGTATTAATAAAAAAGAGAGCAATGGGATTTTTACCATTGCTCTCTTTTTTCTATCTATATGGCGCTTTAAAAACGTCAGTATAAATAATTAAAAAAGCCATCTCGCTAGGCGGATGGCTTTAAAATTTTTAGAATTGAATTCTAATTATTTTTTTGCAGCTTCAGTAGCAGTTGCAGCAGCTTTAGTAGCAGTTGCAGCAGCATCAGTAGCAACAGTTGAAGCAGAATCAACTACAGCAGCAGCAGAATCAACTACAGCAGCAGCAGAGTCAACAACAACAGCAGCAGAATCAACTACAGCAGCGTCAGAAGCAGGAGCTTCAGCTTTTTTACATGATACAACAGTTAAAACAGCAACAACAGCTAAACTTAAAAATACTTTTTTCATCTTACTTTATTATAAAAGGTTAATTATTAATTCGGGGCAAAGATATAAATTTTTTAATATGTAAAATATTTTTTTATTTTTTTTTTAAAAAATAATATTTAACCCCAACATTCTCATTACTAACAACTATTATGCCACGGGATAATTTTGCTTAATATTCATGGTTATTTCAATGAATCATACTTGTCAGGCTTTTTTTATAATCTATTTTTATCCAATTATGGCGCATAGTGTAACGAAATACAATAGATATTTAATGATTTAATGTGCTTAAAAAATTACTACAATTCAAAATTTGCAAGAGTATTCATAATAATAGCGGTGGCTCCTTTGTTCATTTGTACAAAAGTGCTACAGATATGACCTTTTTCTTGTCTTTCTACTTCAATAAGAATTAAGTCCCTAAAAGCGGTTTCTAATTCTTTTTTGTTGGAAATGGATATACAGCCTTCAAGGTTCACTAGCGCCGTTGCTTCGGCAAAATGGGAGTAGTTTGGTCCCATAATTATCGGAACTCCATAAGTGGCAGGTTCAAGTATATTATGAACGCCTGGGTTCCCGAAACCGCCACCCACATAAGCGATATCGGCATAACTGTAAATTTTGGTCAGAATCCCAACCGTATCAATTATAAAAACATCGTAATCAGCAAGGTTTTTGCCTTCCATTTCTGAGAACAAAACGGTTTTTTTGGAAATGCCGTTTTTCAGTTGCTGAATTTGTTCGGATTTAATGTTGTGTGGCGCAATAATAAATTTAATCGCATGATTCGTCGAATTGATATAATCGACCAATAAATTTTCGTCTTTTGGCCATGAACTCCCAACTACGACCGTGAGTGTGTTGTTTTTAAATTCAGAAATAAAATCCAAAGAATTGTCTTTTTTCAGAATTGCCGCAACTCTGTCAAAACGGGTATCGCCAGAAACGGCTACGTTAGTCTTGCATAATTGCAGTAATAATTTTTTTGAACCTTCATTTTGTACAAAAAAATAAGTGAACGCGTCTAATGCTTTTCTGTAAAATCCCCCGTACCATTTAAAGAACATTTGATTTTCTCTAAAAATGCCAGAAATCAGAAAAGTGGGTGTGTTTAGTTCCTTAAGTTCATTCAAGTAATTCAGCCAATATTCATATTTAATAAAGAAAACCAGATCAGGATGGACTATTTCCAAAAAATGTTGTGCATTTTTTTTGGTATCCAAAGGTAAATAAACCGTGGCATCAGCAACGGTATTGTTTTTCCGAACTTCATATCCCGAAGGCGAAAAAAATGTCACTACAATTTTGTGGGAAGGATATTTTTCTTTGATTTTTTCAATCACCGGAAGGCCCTGTTCATATTCGCCAAGAGATGCAGTATGAAACCAAATGGTTTTATCGGTAGGTTTTATTTTTTGTTCCAAAGTAGCAAAAACATCTTTTCGGCCTTCCACAAAAAGTTTAATTTTTGGACTGAAAAGAGCGACTAATTTTAAGGCTTGTGAAACAAAAATCACAAATAGATTATAAAGGAAAAGCATCGTTAAAAATTTGTGTGCTAAATTACATCACTTTAAATAATTTTCATTGTAATAAGTCATTAAATAACTATTTTTGTTCTTCGTTTCAAGAAAGCGTTTGTTGTGTTCTAGAACTTCAAGCCGTAAAAGAAAGTCATCCTTTGATCCGTTTAAGGATAAATTTTAAAGAAAATCTCAATGAAAAAAATTCAAATGGTTGACTTAAAAAGTCAATATGATAAAATAAAAGATAACGTAAATACCTCTATTCAAGAAGTTTTAGATACCAATACCTACATTAACGGACCTCAAGTTCATCAGTTCCAAAAATCTTTAGAAGAATATCTAGATGTAAAGCATGTAATTCCTTGTGCAAATGGAACTGATGCTTTGCAAATAGCGATGATGGGATTAGATTTAAAGCCGGGAGATGAGGTAATCACTGCCGATTTTACTTTTGCCGCAACTGTCGAAGTTATTGCGTTGTTGCAATTGACTCCAGTTTTGGTAGATGTGGATCTAATCAATATGAATATTTCTATCGAAGGAATAAAACGAGCAATTACTCCAAAAACCAAAGCGATTGTACCAGTTCATTTGTTTGGACGTGCTTCAAATATGGAGGCAATTATGGCTTTGGCTGCAGCACACAATCTTTATGTTATTGAAGATAATGCACAAGCTATTGGAGCCAACTGTAATTTTTCGAATGGACCTAAAAAGAAAGCAGGAACGATAGGACATGTAGGATCTACCTCCTTTTTCCCGTCTAAAAATTTAGGATGTTATGGTGATGGTGGAGCAATTTTCACCAATGACGATGCCTTGGCACACAAACTTCGCGGAATTGTAAATCACGGAATGTACGAGCGTTATCATCATGATGTTGTGGGGGTTAATTCGCGTTTAGATAGTATTCAAGCAGCAGTTTTAAACGCTAAATTACCTTTACTGGATGAATATAACAAAGCAAGACAAGATGCTGCCAGAAAATATTCTGGTGCTTTTGAAGGACATAAAAATATTGTTGCACCAAGTATTTGCGACATTTGTGACTGTCATGTTTTTCACCAATATACGTTGAGAATTATCAACGCGGATAGAGATGGTTTAATGCAACATTTGCTAGACAAAGGTATTCCATGCGCCATTTATTACCCGATTCCGTTACATGCGCAAAAAGCATACTTGGACGCAAGATATAAAGAAGAAGATTTTCCGGTTACTAATCAATTGGTCAAAGAGGTAATCTCTTTACCTATGCATACCGAACTGGATGACGAACAAATTAAATTCATTACCGATAGCGTTTTGGAATTTTTGAAATAACCCAGAGACGCGATTTAACGCGTCTATTTTTATGATATACAACAAAGAATTAAGATGAAAATAGTAGTAACAGGTGGTTTAGGATTTATAGGATCTCATACCGTTGTCGAATTACAAAACGAAGGGTTTGAAGTACTGGTTGTAGATAATCTTTCTAATACTTCCTTGAGTGTATTAGACGGAATTGAGTCGATTACCGGAAAAATTCCCGCATTCGAAAAGCTGGATTTACGCGAGAAGGATAAAGTGCAGGATTTTTTCATGCGTCATCACGATATTTCGGGCGTAATACATTTTGCTGCTTCAAAAGCGGTTGGTGAAAGTGTTGAAAATCCGTTATTGTATTATGAAAATAATATCAATGCATTGGTGTATGTTTTGCAGGAATTACAAAAAAAACCCGAAGCAAGCTTTATTTTTAGCTCCTCTTGTACCGTTTACGGTCAAGCTGAAAAAATGCCTATTACTGAGGATGCATCGATTCAAACCGCGATGTCTCCGTATGGAAATACAAAACAAATAGGAGAAGAAATAATCACTGATGTTGCTAAAGTGTCAAATATTAGTGCCGTTTTATTGCGTTATTTTAACCCAATAGGCGCGCATCCTTCAGCTGAAATTGGCGAATTGCCTATTGGAGTTCCTCAAAATTTAGTGCCGTTTATTACGCAAACCGGTTTTGGTTTGCGAAAAGAATTATCTGTTTATGGCGATGATTATCCAACGCCTGATGGAACTTGTATAAGAGATTATATCCACGTTGTAGATTTGGCGAAAGCCCATGTTATAGCTTTGCAAAGACTATTGAACAAAAAGAATCTTGACAAAGTGGAGACTTTTAACTTAGGAACAGGAACAGGAAGTTCTGTACTGGAAGTTATTCAAACATTCGAAAAAGTTAGCGGTAAAAAATTGCCTTACAAAATCGTTGCTCGCAGAGAAGGAGATATTACTTCGGCTTATGCCAATACGGATAAAGCGAATACCGTACTGGGCTGGAAAGCGCAATCGACATTAGAGCAAGCGATGGAAAGCGCCTGGAAGTGGGAACAGAAAATTAGAAGTTAGATTTCAGGTTTCAAATTGCGGAAGGCAGATTCCAGATTTAAAAATAAAAAAAAATCCCAAATTATCGAGATGATAGTTTGGGATTTTTTGAATTACTTCTTAGCAGCTTCTTTTAATTTTTCCGCCGCATTATCAAGTTTTTCGGCACTTTTTTCAAGAACTTTAGCTGTTTTTGATTGAGTGGAATCAATTGCCGTTTCAACTTTTGTGGAAACAGTATCCATTTTTTGTTCTACTTCATCTCCTACGGCTTGTGAAGCATCTTCAATTTTATCTTTTGTTTTGTCTTGGCAAGAAATCATTGCAACAGCCATAAAAGCTAATGCTAAAATTGTTTTTTTCATTTTTGTTTTGTTTGAGGATTAATAAATATAACGTTTTATCCTGATGTTTTCCAAATATAAAAAAAATCCCCATCAACTTTCGCTTATGAGGATCATATATTTATTAAAACTGTAATTATGCGTTTGCAGTCACTGCTTCTTTGTTAATTTTTCCTATCAATCCAGCTAATACTTTTCCGGGACCAACTTCTGTAAAAAAAGTGGCGCCATCAACAATCATTTGTTGTACGGATTGTGTCCATTTTACTGGAGCTGTCAATTGTGTAATCAGGTTTTTCTTAATCTCAGCGGGGTCAGAAACAGCAGTTGCCGTTACGTTTTGATACACTGGGCAAATAGGAGTAGAGAAGGTAGTTGCTTCAATAGCTGCGGCCAGTTCTTCTCTTGCCGGCTCCATCATTGGGGAATGAAATGCGCCACCAACAGGTAATAACAAAGCTCTTTTTGCGCCAGCGGCTTTCATCGCTTCACAGGCTTTTTCTACTGCGGTGGTTTCTCCTGAAATCACTAATTGTCCCGGGCAGTTATAATTGGCAGCGACCACGATTCCGTCAATCGAAGCGCAAACTTCTTCCACGATGTTGTCTGCTAATCCTAAAACCGCCGCCATAGTCGAAGGTTTTATTTCGCAGGCTTTTTGCATCGCCAAAGCACGTTGGGAAACCAATCGCAATCCATCTTCAAATGATAAAGCACCATTCGCCACCAATGCTGAAAATTCTCCCAAAGAATGCCCCGCCACCATTTCTGGTTTGAAATCTTCCAAAGTTTTAGCTAAAATCACCGAATGTAAAAAAACCGCCGGCTGTGTGACTTTGGTTTCTTTCAATTCCTCGGCCGTACCTTCAAACATGATATCTGTGATGCGAAAACCTAATATGTCATTGGCTTTCTCGAATAATTCCTTTGCTAATGGGGAGTTTTCATATAAGTCTTTGCCCATTCCTGTGAATTGTGCGCCTTGACCTGGAAATACGTATGCTTTCATAAAATTTTGTTTAAAGTTTAAGGTTTCAAGTTCTCAATATGAAGAGAAATTAAACCGACTGCAAAAATAGTATTTTTTTTAGGAGCACCAACTTTTGTTGGTCTTATGAGCATTCCTCCTGCTGTACGCTGCAATCTCTGCGAGGATTTCCGCTTCCATCAGGGCTAAAAAGAAACTGATTGGGATTTCAACAAACAAAAAAAGCGCTGTATTTCCACAACGCTTTTCTTTTCAAAATAATATTTATTTTTTATTCTCGTAATATGATAAGGCTCCCGATGGACATTTTTTTACCGTATCAATAATTTTCTCTGTCGAAGAACCTTCAATTTTAATCCAAGGTTTTTCTCTAGGCTGAAACACTTCCGGATTATTGCGTACGCAGTTGCCTGAGTGAATGCATTTTCCTGATTGCCATACCACGGTAACTTCACCATTGGTATATTCTTTTTTAATGTCTTTAGGATCCATAATTATAATTTGGTGTTAATGGTTATATTTCCTTTCAAAATTTTAGAAACGGGGCATTTATTTGCAATTATCAGTAATCGTTCTTTTTGTTCTGTAGTAATTTCTGTTGAGAAAGTAATACTTCTGGAGATGGTAGTTGTCAATTCATCCCCAGTTTCTTGTGTAGCATTTAATGTAATATTGATTTCGGGGATCACCCAGCCTTTCCGGTCAATATACATGCGCAAGGTCGACAAAGTGCAGCCTGCAAGAGAGGCGAGGAACATTGAGTATGGATCTGGACCAAGATCATTTCCATCTATACTTTTCGGTTCATCCATAATAAGCGAACCGTTTCTCCATGAAATGGTACATAAATATTTTTGTAATCCAATATGACCGGTGATGTCTTGTTCTAATAAATTTGTCATAATTTAATTTTAAATAATTAGTCGGTTCCGCGCTGATTACAAGACGTCTCTGAATTCGGGTGTTTTATCAAACACACTTTTGGCAAACGGACATAAAGGAAGAATGGAGATGCCTTTTTCTCGAGCAAATTCGACTGCTTTTTCTACCATCTTTTTTCCAAAACCCTTTCCGTTATTGCCCGGGTTTACTTCGGTATGATCAATGATGATTTTATTTTCGCCAGCAAAAACAAACGTCATTTTTGCTTCGATTTTATCCTCAATCATTACATAAAAGTATCCTTTTTTATCGTTGTATTCTAATTCAACCATTTCAGTGGTAATTATATTTTGTTATTGTTGCATTGGGATTTCCATCAATAAAAATTCCGCATCTGAAGTCGCTTTAATATCCAAAGAATTCGTGTCCCAAATCCCAAAACCATCTCGAGTCTCTAATTCTTGTCCGTTTATAGTTATAGTACCTGAAAGGATAAAGGCATAAACGCCATTTCCTTCTTTTTTAAAATTGTAAGGTACTGAAAAGTCTTTGTCAAATTTACCCAAATGAAACCAAGCATCCTGATGAATCCAAACACCGGCATCGTCTGCATTTGGTGAAAGAATTTGTTGCAATTTGTTTTTTCGGTCTTCAGGGTTTAAAGTGATTTGCTGGTAACGGGGTTCCACATTTTGTTGGTTTGGATAAACCCAAATTTGCAATAATTTTGTTCTTTGATCCGCATTCGGATTGAACTCAGAATGTTTTACTCCAGTCCCGGCGCTCATGACTTGAATATCGCCACTTTTAATGGTCTCGGTATTGCCCATGCTGTCTTTGTGCGCTAAATCGCCCTCAAGAGGAATGGTGATAATTTCCATGTTATCGTGCGGATGTGTTCCAAAACCCATTCCGGCTGCAATAGTGTCATCATTTAGAACACGAAGTGCGCCAAACTGAACTCTTTCAGGGTTGTACCAATTGGCGAAACTAAAACTATGATAAGCATTCAACCAACCGTGATCAGCATGACCACGTGTATTTGCTTTATGTATGATTGTATTTTCCATAATGTAATAAATTTAGTAATTATTATGATACAAATTTACAATCATTGAACGGAGTTGGCACTTAATGTAGATTAAGAAGTTAGTTTTCAGTTTTCAGTCGCAGTATTCAGTCATCCTGCAAACTGCAACTGTACTTATTCATTTTCACACTGCTACTGAAAACTGCGACTGAATACTACTTCTTAAGTAACCGACTTTTCATCTTGCTAAAGAATTCGGGTGTTACGCCAATATAAGAAGCAATTTGTTTTTGCGGTACTTTTTGAATTAGGCTAGGATATCTTTTGCAAAATTTTTCAAAGCGCTCTTCTGCTGATAAACTTAAATTATCCATCAATCGTTCTTGGTTGGCTACCAATGAATTTTCGGTTAGAATTCTAAAAAAGCGTTCTAGTTTTGGAATTTCTATATAAAGTTGTTCTTGATTTTCTTTTGAAAGCATAACGACTTCGGCATCTTCTAAAACTTCAATAAAAAGATTGCCGGGTTTTTGCGAAATTAAGCTGTACATATCACCAATCCACCAACCTCCGCAGGCAAAGTTTAAAACATGCTCTACAATGTTGTCATTAATATTGAAACTTCTCAAAATTCCAGAGTTTACAAAATAAGAATGTTTGCAAACTTGTCCTGAATTTAACAAAAGACTTTTAGCTTTAAAATGATGCTTTTCAATTTTAGACAAAAAAAGCTGCTCTTCTGCTGGAGTAAGAGTTACATGCTTGGTAATATTTTGAAGAATCAAAGACAACTTTGTTATTTTTTCTTTTCCTCAGGAAGTAATTTAAATTCTGAAACTACAAAACGGTTGTCTTTTATTTCACCGACCACTGCTGCTTTTCTAACAGCTGCACAAAAGCCGTCGTTCGCATGGGCATCACCATGAGAATCGATGGAAGTACCGTCTACAAAATAACTTTTTCCATCAATACGAACTGCTAATTCACATCCTTTTCCTTCCATTCCAAATTGACATTGTCCGCAAGCAGCGTCGACAATTTGGGTTTTAGATTGGTCTTTTTTGTCTTGCGCACTTATTATTGCTGTAACAAATAAAAATGTGGCTACTATTAATTTTTTCATGATTATGGATTTACTTTTACTAAGGTAGCTGTTTTTTTTGCTTTTTCGACTATTTCTTCAATTGGCGTTTCTAAAGTATCATTGACTAAAACTACGCCCATTCTTCTAAATGGTCTAGCTGTTGGTTTGCCAAAGATTCTGAAGTCCGTTTTTGGTAAAGCGGCAATGTTTTCTATTCCAGTATAACTAGGATTTGTGGAGTTTTCCGAGGCTAAAATTACAGCACTCGCTCCGGCTTTTTCTAATGTAATTTCGAAGATTGGTAAACTCAAAATGGCTCGTAAATGCAATTCGAATTCATTGAAATTTTGTGTCCCGGCTAATGTTACCATTCCTGTATCGTGCGGACGAGGCGATAATTCCGAGAAATAAACGCCGTCATCCGTCAAGAAAAATTCTACGCCAAAAAGTCCTGCGCCACCCAGAGCTTCAGTTACTTTTTCGGCCATGTCTTGTGCTTCGTATAAATCGGCATCTGAAATTCTGGCGGGTTGCCAGCTTTCCTGGTAATCGCCACGTTCTTGTCTATGACCAATAGGAGCGCAAAATAAAGTTGGGTTGTTGTTTTGAACAACGGTCAATAAGGTGATTTCCGAATTGAATTTGACAAAGGCTTCTACAATTACTTCCACCACATCGCCACGGGAACCTTCCACGGCATACTTCCATGCTTTTTCAATATCGGCTTCGGTTTTTATCGTAGATTGTCCTTTTCCTGAGGAACTCATTAAGGGTTTTACAACACATGGCATTCCCACGGCTTCAACTCCTTTTCGTAATTCATCGGCAGTGGTGGCGTATCGATAAACGGCCGTTTTTAGACCCAATTCTTTGGCAGCCAAATCACGGATTGCTTTTCTATTCATCGTAAAGTTTGCCGCTTTTGCAGAGGGAACCACGGTAATGCCTTGCTTTTCGTAATCATAAAAACGTTCGGTGCGAATGGCTTCTATTTCAGGGACAATAAAATCAGGTTTGTGTTTGGCTACAATACGATCTAAAGCTTCTCCATCAAGCATGTTGATGACTTCAAAATCATGAGCCACTTGCATGGCAGGCGCATTTTCGTAACTATCGACCGCGATTACTATTTGTCCGATGCGTTGTGCGGCGATTACAAATTCTTTTCCTAATTCGCCTGAGCCTAGTAAGAGTATTTTCATGTTTTTTGTTTTTTTTGTAGGGACAGGTCGCGACCTATCCGTACACGCGACCTGTCCGTACAATCAATTGTTCGTGCACGGAATCTTTTTTCAGCGTAAGGGATAGAGGCGATATCCTCGTAGTGAAACGGAGAGATAAAGCCGAAAGCCCGACCTATGCTGTAACGATAGTGAAAGCATGGTTACGCCCAAATCATTTTATAAACAAAAATAGTTTAAAATCTAAAGTGTGAAACTTTAAACTTTAAACTATTTTAAACTTTAAACTAAATATTTTTATGCTACTGCTTCTTTAATTCTTCTTAATGCTTCTTTTAGTAATTCTTCGCTCGTGGCATAAGAAAAACGGATGCAATCTGGGTTTCCAAATGCGTCACCTGTTACGGTTGCTACGTTAGCTTCGCCCAAGAGGTACATCGAGAAGTCATTGGCATCTTTGATGAAAGTTCCTTTTAATGTTTTTCCGAAGAAAGAAGATACGTCTGGAAATACGTAAAAAGCACCTTCAGGAACATTGATTTTTATACCGGGAATATCTTTCAATAAACCAACCACTAAATCTCTACGGCTATGAAAAGCGTCAACCATATATTTTAAAACACTTGGATCAGCATCTACAGCCGTAATGGTAGCACGTTGTGCAATACTGTTAGCTCCGCTAGTTACTTGGCCTTGAATTTTGGTACAAGCTTTAGCGATAAATTCCGGTGCGCCAATGTATCCAATTCTCCATCCTGTCATGGCAAATGCTTTTGCAACACCGTTTACAGTAATAGTTCTTTCCAACATTCCTGGAATTGAAGCGATACTGCAAAAATTTCCAGAGAAATTGATATGCTCATAGATTTCATCGGCAACCACGTAAACATTTGGATATTTCTCCAATACTTTAGCTAAAGCGGTCAATTCTTCTCTATTGTACACAGAACCACTTGGATTACAAGGCGTGCTGAACCACATCATTTTTGTTTTTGGAGTGATGGCAGCTTCTAATTGTTCTGGTGTGATTTTGAAATCACTTTCTATAGATGTAGGAACTTCTACGGGAACTCCACCTGATAATTTTACAATTTCGAAATAACTAACCCAGTAAGGAGCCGGTAAAATTACTTCGTCACCATCGTTTAGCATTACTTGTGCAATGTTGTATAAGGATTGTTTTGCTCCAGTTGAAACTACAATTTGGGATGGTTTGTATTCTAAATCATTGTCTCTTTTGAATTTTCTACAGATTGCTTCTTTTAATTCGGCATAACCTTCCACTGGAGAATACGTGCTATAGTTTTCATCGATGGCGCGTTTAGCCGCTTCTTTAATGAAATCAGGCGTATTAAAATCCGGCTCACCTAAACTTAAACTGATAATGTCTTTTCCTTGTGCTTTTAATTCTCTGGCCAAAGCAGCCATTGCTAATGTTTGCGATGTCGATAAGTTGTTAATTCTATCTGAAAGTGGATTCATTGTAATAGGTTGTAGTTAGTTTTTTATTTTATTTATTCTATTGTAGAGAGGTACTGCAATGCGTTTTTACCGAACAATTACGCGCTTATAGCTGGTTTTTGTCCTAACTCTTTCAAATGTTTGAAATGAGCAACAACGGCGCTTCGCATTGTTTTATATTCGTAATAAGGCAAGTTGCATTCTTGAGCAGTTTCCTTTACAATTTTTGCAATTTTACCGTAGTGAACATGACTTATATTTGGAAAAATATGATGTTCTATTTGGTGATTTAATCCGCCGGTGTACCAGTTTACGATTGCGTTTTTTGGAGCAAAATTTGTTGTGGTGAACAATTGGTGAATAGCCCAAGTATTATCCATTTCGCCTAATTCATTTGGAGACGGATTAGTTGTTTCGTCCACAACGTGCGCTAATTGGAATACAATGCTTAAAATTAAACCAGCGGTGTAATGCATGATAAAAAATCCAATAAGAACTTTCCACCATGTAATTCCAATAACTATTGGTAAAACAATCCAAATAGAAATGTAAATTATTTTAGTAATGATTAATGTGGTCCAAAGTACTTTCGGACTTTTTAATTCTCCGTACGATAATTTCCTTTTTATATAATTACGCATCTGTTTAAAATCGGTGGTGATAGCCCAATTGAAAGTTAGCAATCCATATAAAAATACAGAGTAATATTGTTGGAAACGGTGGAAGTTATGCCATTTTGCGTCTTTTGTAAAACGAATAACACGTCCTGCGTCTAAGTCCTCATCGTGACCCGGAATGTTGGTATAGGTATGGTGCAAAACGTTATGTTGTACTTGCCAGTTGTGAACATTTCCTGCCAAAACATAGATAGTTCCGCCCATGAATTTATTAACCCAGTTTTTGTTAGAATAGGAACCATGATTACCATCATGCATCACATTCATTCCCACTCCAGCCATACCTATACCCATGACAATTGTCAATAATAAGTGCGCCCAAAAAGGCATATCAAGGGTTAGGATAAGAAAATAGGGTGCTAAAAAAACAGTGATCAGAATAATGGTTTTCAAATGAAGTTTCCAATTCCCTGTTTTTGAGATGTTGTTTTCCTTAAAGTAGTTGTTAACCCGTGAGTTAAGTGTTCTAAAAAACTTTAGATTGTCTTGCTTTGCAAAAGTAGGAGCGGTCTGGTTCATATAAATTTTAAATAATTCCCAAAGATAAATATTATAAATTTCAACTCTGCAAAATTGAGTTAAATATTTCAGACTTAAAAATAGTACTTTTGTTAAAAAAATTGAACGATGGACGAGATTCTTAAGTATTTTCCTAATTTAACTGATATTCAAAAAGAGCAATTCGAAAAATTGAATGTTCTTTACCACGATTGGAACGAAAAAATCAATGTCATTTCTAGAAAAGATATTGACTCTTTGTACACCAAACATATTTTACATTCTTTGGGAATTGCCAAAATTATAAAATTCGAACCTGGAACGTACGTTCTTGATGTGGGAACAGGCGGAGGATTTCCTGGAATTCCTTTGGCGATTCTTTTCCCTGAAACACGTTTTCATTTGATTGATATTATAGCCAAAAAAATTAAAGTGGTTCAGGCTGTTGCCGAAGGGTTAGAGTTGAAAAATGTAAAAGCGGAACAATTACGCGCCGAATTGGTGAAAGGCGATTTCGATTTTATCGTGAGTCGCGCGGTAACAAATATGCCTGATTTTGTTTCTTGGGTGAAAGACAAAATCAAAAAGAAAAATAAGCACGAACTGAAAAATGGTATTCTGTATCTAAAAGGCGGTGATTTAACCGAAGAATTGAAAGATTTCCCGAAAGCGACAGAATATAATTTATCTGACTTTTTTGAAGATGAATTCTTTGAAACTAAGAAAGTCGTGCATGTACCGCTGAAGTTTACGAGTTAGGTCATTACGATGAACGAAGCAATCGCATTTGTTACTCTCATCATGCGATTGCTTCGTTCATCGCAATGAAAATAAAAAAACAAACCCCACAAGAATCGAGTTCTAGTGGGGTTTGTTATTTATAAAGTTTTTAAGGCTTTCGACTTTTGACTTTCTAACTTTAAGACTAATTTTACTCTCCTAAATACGGATATCTATAATCAGTTGGCGTAATGAAAGTTTCTTTAATAGTTCTTGGCGAAGCCCAACGCAATAAGTTCAATGCAGAACCTGCTTTGTCATTCGTTCCTGAGGCTCTTGCGCCACCAAAAGGCTGCATTCCAACTATGGCTCCTGTAGGTTTATCATTGATGTAGAAGTTTCCAGCTGCATTTTGCAATTTGGTAGTCGCTTGTTCAATAGCATAACGGTCTGTACTAAAAACGGCACCGGTTAAAGCATATTCTGAAGTGGTGTCTACTAATTCCAAGGTTTCTTCCCATTTGTCGTCTTCGTAAACGAAAATCGTCATTACAGGTCCGAATAATTCGGTTTCCATCGTAGAATAATGTGGATTTGTCGTAACGATAATGGTTGGTTCAACAAAGTAACCAACAGATTTGTCATAATTTCCTCCAACGATAATTTCAGCATCAGCATCTTTTTTGGCTTGGTCAATAAAACTAGCCAATTTATCGAAAGAACCTTCGTGAATAACTGCCGTGATAAAGTTTCCAAAATCTTCCGGAGAACCCATTTTCATCGATTTGGTATCGGTGATTAATTGTTCTTTTATTGCTGGCCACAAACTTTTAGGAACATACGATCTTGAAGCTGCAGAACATTTTTGACCTTGATATTCAAAAGCACCACGAACAATCCCTGTTGCCACTTGTTTTGGATTCGAACTTGGATGCGCGATGATAAAATCTTTTCCTCCCGTTTCTCCAACAATTCTTGGGTAGGTTTTGTAATGGTGGATGTTGGTTCCAATTTTTGCCCAGATATCTTTAAACACATGAGTTGAACCTGTAAAGTGAATTCCTGCAAAGTCACGACTGGCCAAAACAGTGTCAGTAATCATTAAAGCATCTCCAAAAACTACGTTGATAACGCCATCAGGAACTCCTGCTTCTTTAAATACTTCAATAATGATTTGTGCAGAGAAAACTTGACTGTCACTTGGTTTCCAGATTACAACATTCCCCATCATTGCAGCACTTGCAGGAAGATTTCCGGCAATAGCGGTAAAGTTAAATGGAGTAATCGCGTATACAAAACCTTCAAGAGGTCTGTACTCTAAACGGTTCCACATATCCGAATTGGATTTTGGCTGGTCATTGTAAATTTGCGTCATAAATTCTACGTTGAAACGTAAAAAATCGATCAATTCACAGGAAGCATCAATTTCGGCTTGATGGATATTTTTTGATTGCGCAATCATTGTTGCAGCATTTATTCTTGCTCTGTATGGACCTGCAATCAATTCAGCTGCTTTTAGGAAAATAGCGGCACGTTGTTCCCAAGCCATATTTGCCCACGCCGTTTTTGATTCTAATGCATTTGCAATTGCTTTTTCAACATGAGCTTTTTCGGCTAAATGATAGGTTCCTACGATGTGCTTGTGATCGTGAGGAGCGGTCATGTTTTTAGTGTTTCCAGTTCTAATTTCTTCGCTTCCAATATATAATGGCACATCGATTTTAGAATTCCACATTTTTGTGTAAGCTGCTTGAACAGCTGCTTTTTCTGGTGAATTTGGCGCGTATCCTTTTACTGGTTCGTTTACCGCTTTTGGTACATGAAAAAATCCTTTTAACATATTTGTAAAATTATAAAATTAGAAATCCTTGTAGTGTGTTTTTTAAATAATGCACAAAAGTACGAAGGATTGTTTAAAGAAATGACATTTAATGCTGTAAACTAAAAGCACTAGATTTAGATGGTAGTGTTTTAGCCAAGATAGAAATGGAAAGCTTTTTGTGGTCTCGTTATATTTTTTCTTGTGAAATAAGAGCGACTTTAGAAGCTCCTTATTTTACTTAGAAAAAAATAAATGAGGCGACGAAAACTTGAAATGGATAGCTGGATTAGCTTCTAAAGAAACTGAAAAAATCCTAATTTAAAGCGAAAGGAGCGCACAGTCTAAAAGTAGGCACGATCACTTTGAAGTTTTTTGTGGTGGTAAAATTGATCATGTTGAAATAACCTTTCATCGCGCCATAAGGCGATGACAGCAAACAACCTGAACTGTAAGTGTGAAATTCGCCAGGTTTTAGCACTGGTTTTTTACCAATTATACCTTCGCCATCTACGATTTCTGAATCATTTAGGGAGTCGAAAATTTCCCAATGACGAGAAATTAATTGAACGGAATCTTTACTGTGGTTTTCGATTGTAATTTGATAACTAAAGGCAAAATGAATCTTATAGTTCTTGAAGTAGGTGCCTTCAAAACTAGTCAATACTGATATTTTTATGCCTCTTGTTATTTGAGAAACCATAATAAATAAATGATTTAGGTGCTTAATACTGACAAATTTACAAAAATTTGATTTCGTATTGTCAATTTTAGAAAAGTTTTTTTTAGTTGATGATGTTTAACGAATTAGCGACTCCTTTCCCAATTACTCGATCATAGCGATCATTGTTTTTGCGGTAATAAACGATTATGGAATATTCATTTTCTGTTTGATAGAAATTTCCGTCAATTGCATTTTCATCGTCAATAATTCCTTTGTTGTCTGCAACTGTATATTTGAAATTTGTAAATCCTTGTTTTATTAAAATGGCTTTTTCATAGATTCCTTTTTGGGCATTGTAATCCATTTTATATTCGGGTGTCAGGTTGTAATTGTTGAACATGCCGGTAATATATATGTCTTTGCTCAGCCTGAAAGTTGGTGCCGAAAGACTAAAATAAACCCAAGCATAGTCAGCCTCAATTTCATTATTGGCGGCATTTAGATTCTTAACAACAAAATTTCCGTTGATATCTTCTGTTACGGAATAAGGGAAATTAGTTCGGGCATTATTGGTGTATAAATACGAACTGTAGATTTCATTATTTGAATTTACTCGGGCAACATTATTATTGGCAGCTCTAATATCTTTGTTTTCAAAATACCAGAACTCATTTCCTGCCCAAAATTGGGTTTCAGCATCATATTTGTAAATTAAATCGTTGGCAATGGTGTATTGCGGAACGATATTTTTAATAGCATTATTGAATTGTCCGTTTTGAAGTAAGACTACTTTTATGTTTTTCAACGGATTTTGAAATGTAATCGTATTTGATTTTACCGCAAATTCCAAGTTGTGTTTAAAATCTAAATTGCTGACCGTGCGCGCTCTTTTTACCTGAATAGGAACGGTTGCCACATCTTCATAAAAGATGAATTTTCTAGAGAAAACAACTTCTTTTTCTTCATTTAAAACTTTCAGTATATAATTTCCGCTAATTAATAATTGAGTAACTTGATTAGGAATTGACAGTTTGTAATGCGAATAGATTTGTAAAGTGTTGAATGAATTAGTGTAATCTGAAATTCTTTGATTGTCAAAACCTTTTAAGTATTCGCTTTTAGGAATTTCCGAATGCTTCCAGTTATAATCGCAATGGGTAATTTCATAATAATAGTTGGCCTCGTTACCAAAAAGATCATCAAATTGTAATTGAAATCCTTCTCCTAGTTTAAAAATCGGAATTACATTTTGATTGCTTTGCGTAAAAGAAACTGTTTTTATATTATAAGGTGACGCTATTTCTTTTTCTACTTGCGCGAAAGTGCAATAGAATGAAAAAAGCAGGAATAACGAAAATATTTTGAGAGCGGTTTTTGTCATCTTATTATAGCACTTAAATAATGTAAATATAGTGATTAGGATTCATTTTAATTAGACCGACTTTCTACGCGAAATAAAAATTTTTATTTGTGAGTAATTTCTGTTAAATATTTCATAATAATCGATTGTATGCAAAGTTATCTGTTTAGTTTTGAATAAAAATAAACCAAACTTTATGAAACAACTTAGTAAGTTAGCTTTAGGGATGTTGCTCATTCCCGCAGCGATTTTCGCACAGGAAATTGATTACTCAAAAACAATTCCTTTTGATTCCAGTGTAAAAACCGGAAAACTTAAAAATGGATTAACCTATTACATCAAGAAAAATGCCAAACCTGAGAATAAAGTCGATTTGAGACTTATTATCAATGCCGGTTCAATTCTAGAAAATGACGATCAACAAGGATTGGCTCACTTTATGGAGCACATGAGTTTTAATGGGACGAAGCGTTTTCCAAAAAACAAATTGGTTGATTATTTACAAAGTATTGGTGTGAAATTCGGGCAACATTTAAATGCTTACACAAGTTTTGATGAAACGGTTTATTTTCTTCCAATACCGTCAGACAGTCCGGAAAAATTAGAAAATGGTTTTAATATCATTGAAGATTGGGCTTTTAATGCCAACTTGACTCCTGAAGAAATTGATAAAGAAAGAGGTGTTGTTCTTGAAGAATACCGTTTGGGTTTAGGGGCTCAAAAAAGAATGATGGGACGTTATTTGCCAAAAATGATGTACAATTCACATTACGCAGATCGTTTGCCAATTGGTAAAAAAGAAATCTTAGAGAACTTTAAATACGACAAAATTGTAAGTTTTTATAAAGACTGGTACCGACCAGATTTAATGAGTGTTATTGTTGTTGGCGATATTGATGTGGCCGAAATGGAGAAAAAAGTGATTGCTCACTTTTCAAACTATCAAAATCCGAAAAATGAAAAACCCAGAAAAACTTTTGAGGTACCCAATCATAAAGAGACTTTCGTAGCAATTGAAAGCGATAAAGAGGCGACAAGCGCACAAGTACAGTTAGTGTATAAAGATTCTGGCTTGCCAAAACCGGTAGTTACTTTGAAAGATTTTAAAGATGATTTGGTTGAAGGATTGTTCACCACCATGTTAAACAATAGATTGAATGAATTGACAAATGCTGCAATACCTCCTTTTATTTATGGATATTCCTATCATGGGGGAACTTATGCTAGAAATAAAAAAGCGTATCAATCTATTGCAATGTCACAAGAAGACAAGCAAATAAGTGCTTTGAAGGTGTTAGTTACTGAGAATGAAAGAGCGAAAAAATTTGGATTTACCCAAGGAGAATTAGATCGATCAAAAGCAGAGTTTATCGCCACTATCGAAAAATCGTTCAATGATAGAAGCAAAACAAATTCTGAAAATTTTGTAGCGGAATATCAGGCTAATTTCTTAGAAAAACAGCCTACTCCAGGAATTGAATGGACATTTGCTACCATGAAACAACTTTTGCCTACAATTGGGTTAAATGATGTTAATGGCTATATTAAGGAATATATCAAAGATGATAATCGCGTTATTGTTTTAACAGGGCCGGAAAAAGCGGGACTTAAAAAACCTTCAGAGCAAGACGTTTTGAATGCATTGAAAGTGAATGTTGATGAAATTAAACCTTATGAAGATGTGGCTGTGGCCAAGGGTCTTATAAGACAAGATATTGTTTCTGGAACTATCGTTAAACGTGAGAACAATGATAAAATTGGGACAAAAACGTTATTTTTATCTAATGGAGCAAAAGTTACTTATAAAAATACCGACTTTAAAAATGATGAGATTCTTTTTGAAGCAGTAAGTTTCGGTGGAAGCAATTTGTATTCAAATGATGAAATGAAAAAAGTTCAATTTGCTAATGGAGCCTTGGCAGAAGCCGGATTCTCAGGATTAAAATTGAATGATATCAATAAATTTATGACGGGTAAAATTGCACGAGTAAGTCCATATATTGGTAGTGCTACCGAAGGTTTAAGAGGGAATGCCACTCCCAAGGATTTAGAGTATTTGTTCCAAATGACGTATGCGTACTTCACGGATTTAAACTATGATCCTGAAGCTTTTGAAGGCTTTAAACAAAAGCAGTCTAGTTTCTTTAAGAATATGGCTTCGCAACCACAAAACTATTTTCAACAAGAGTTTTATACTTATCTGAATAAAGAAAATCCAAGATTCAACGGAATTATGCCGACGGATCAGTCGTGGGCTGCAACAGATTACAAGTTAGCCTACACTAAATACAAAGAGCGTTTTGCCAACGCTGCTGATTTTGAGTTTTATTTCGTTGGAAACATTGACGATAAAATTATGGAAGCATATGCCGTAAAATATTTAGCATCTTTGGCTACTACTAATAAAAAAGAGAAAGCAGTAGATTTAGGATATAGAATGTTGAAAGGAGATTTGAAAAAAGTGGTTAATAAAGGAACAGATCCTAAAAGTAATGTAACTATTATGTATTATGGAGATGCAAAATATTCTGCTAAAGATGCCATGAGTATGCAAGCTTTAGGTGAAGTTTTGACAATAAAACTAATTGAACAATTACGTGAAAATGAAAGTGGCGTTTATGGTGTTTCGGCACGAGGAAGTTTAAATAAAATTCCAAATGGATCCTACAACTTTTCAATTGGGTTTCCATGTGGACCAGATAATGCTGAAAAATTGACAGCTTCTGCTTTAAAAGAACTTCAAAACATTATTGATAAGGGACCAGATGAAAAAGATGTGGCTAAATTTAAAGAAGGGGAGCTGGCTGATTTCAGAAAAGATAGTAAAGAAAATAGATATTGGTTGTCTAATTTTACTAAATCCTATACGAATGGAAGCAGCGCTGAAGAAGTTTTGAAATTTGAAGAAACGGTCAATTCGGTAACGGCTAAGGATATGCAAGATATTGCAAAAAAATACCTTACAAAAGATAAAGTAATTGGAATACTAATGCCGGAAAAAAAATAAATCAATTTAATTATAAACTAAAAACCTGCTAAAATTAACTTTAGCAGGTTTTTTTTATGGTAGAAATTATAGTAGGACGATTCGCTGTAATTATTAACAATAACAGACTTTAAATACAAACACATTGGAGTTAAAGTAATTATTAATTAACACCGCACTTACATTAACTTGTTGCAAGAAAGACGACAGCAAACCACAAAACCCAATAGACCAATTACCTCCTGCTACACAAATTGGCGCAAATACTGCTGGATGCTTGTTAGATGGAAAAGCCTTTTTACCAAAGGGCTATTTACCTACAGGTAATTTAGTTTGTAATTATATTGATGGAAAAGATTTCACTGTTAACCTCGCTCAAAAACTAAATAATCAAACAATATTAATAGGCATTATAAGCAATAATCAAAGTTTAGTTGTTGGTGTTTCAGCCCCTTAAATAATCGGACACAATTATAAATAGAAATCTATAATTTTGTACGATGGAAAAGAGAAAATTTACCAAAGAAGAGAAGCTAAAGATCATAAAGGAAGCTTCAGAACAAGGTGTTAAACCTACATTAGAGAAATATTCGGTATTTCCTGCGAGTTATTACTCATGGAAGAAGAAGATGGATACTATGGGCGAAGAGGGCTTCGCACATGGAATGACCCCCGCGCAGCTTAAACGAATCAGAGAACTGGAAAAAGAAAACAAGCTACTCAAAGAAATTGTTATTCAAAAAGAGCTTGAAGGCAAGTTAAAAGACGAATTGCTAAAAAAGAAATTCGCCTTGGAGAAAAAAAGGAACTCGTGAGAGGCTACATTTTTCAGGGCTTGAAGAAAGAAGTAGCATTTCAAATTTCAGCAATAACCAAGCACCAGTATTATTATCAAAACAAGCGGACTAATCAAGGAAGAAGTCCTTCTACGACGACTTTTTACACTGACAAGTACGGGCAAAAATTTGAAGTTTCAAATGATGTGATTATTGAAGAAATAAAGCAAGCTCATCAAGATCTCGACACAGATTATGGTCATCGGAAAATGGAAACTAGATTACAACTGATGGGTTACGATATTAATCATAAGAAAGTATATCGATTGATGAAAGGCGCACAATTATTGAAGGAACAACATCAAAAGCCTAGTAAAACCAGGGTAAAATACCGTAAGGTTTTTCCAAGTCAGCCCTTTGAAGTTTTGGAAATGGACATTAAATTTGTGTGGGTCGAGGAGTATAAAATGCATAGCTATGTGCTAACAACTATTGACACTTTTACCAGACTTGTTTTGCATTGGACGGTTGCCTATTCCATCAAAAAAGAAGATGTTAAAAGGGCATGGGAACATATTATAATAAATCATTTACAACCAAATAATTGCCTAGAAAAAGGGATTCATATTGAGGTTCGCAATGATAATGACAGTCGATTTTCGGCAAAAATGATTCAAAATTTCTTCAAAGATAACTACCTGAATCAAGTCTTTACACATCCATATACCCCACAGGAAAATGGACATATTGAGAGTTTTCATGCTATTTTAGCAAAAAAACTAAGACCTTTTCATTTTTGGACAATCGATGAATTGGAAGGTGTTTTGACCATTTTTTATGAGAAATACAATAATGAACGTCTACATTCCTCAGTTTGTAATTTACCTCCAAATATCTTTTTAGAATGCTGGAATAAAGGGCTAATCGAACAAAAAAGAGATGAAATAAAACGAAAAATAACATTCAAACTCAAAATCCCATACCAACAAATATCGGGCAATACGAGTCTGAAGTGCAGTTCCTTGCAAAATTTAGAGATTCCGCCTTTTTTTGTGGGTGAACTAAATTTTAGTGAAATCGAAATGACCAGGCCTGAAACATTTCTACAAACATCGGTGTAAAACTCGCCTTCGTTTGTTCCTTGCAAGACAAAGATATTGACTAATTGCGTATGTTTGTAAAACTTAAAATGTTAAAGTCCGATTATTAGGGGGCTAAACCATTGGTCAAACGTACATTTTAAAAGAATATGGAGCAAATTCTCAATTTGGGGAATATAATATATATCAAAATATTGGAGATTTGCGATATAAAACAACTTCAACAATCACAGGCGAACTAAAAATAACCAATCATAATTTTAATAAAGCAATACCGTCTGGTACTTTCTGGTTTGATGCAATAAACTCTGAAGGGGAAAAATACAAGTACGCGATGGTCGATTTGATAGGGAATATTAAAAATTAATTATAAAAAGTAAGATTGGCAAAAAGATAATTTTACAAAGATCAAATTAAACAACACCTCACATTTATATAATTTAAAAAATCATTAAGATCAAATAGTTGCAATAAAATTAACTAAAAATTAACACGTAAAAAGTATATATATTTTATTTTTAACAAAAACTTAACCAATGAAAAACCTACTATTTTTATTCGCAACAGTTCTTATATTAAGTTGTTGCTCTACAGATGACAACAAACCGAAAAAGCCAATAGACCAACTACCTCCTGCTACACAAACAGGTGCAAATACTGCTGGTTGTTTAATAAATGGTGAAGCATTTTTACCAAAAGGAACTGGAATAATATTAAATTGTTTATATCAAGACGGATTGAATTTTGGATTAAGAATTACTGAAAATATGAATGATACTTCAAGATCAATTTATATCTCAACTTTAAATCAAAATTTAGAAATAGGTAAAATATACGACTTACAGGAATATAATTCTAAATGGGGGCAGTTTGTTGTATTTACGGGAGGTATCGGTAAAGATGATTACAGAACAACCTTAACAATCACTGGCGAACTAAAAATCACTAATCATAATTTTAGCAAAGCAATACTATCGGGAACATTTTGGTTTGATGCTGTAAACTCAAAAGGAGAAAAAATTCAAGTTCGTGAAGGTCGCTTTGATATGGAATATTAAAACTAATTATAAAAAAGTAAGATTGGCAAAAAGACAGTCTTACCAAAATCAAATTGAACAATATCTCATCTTTATTTAATTTAAAAAACAAATTTATGAAAAAAATTACATTCCTCCTTTTTGCTTTTTTATTTTCTATATTTTCAAATGCGCAACAAGACATCAATACGACTTTTGCAACACAAATGAACACTGTATTTGGATCGCTGGACAAAACCAAAATACCACACGGTATTCTGCTCGATTATGGTATGGAGTTTACCAATGTACCTGCTTACAATGGTACACTTACAGATAGTACGTATTCAGACAAATCTAGTTAAAATCAAATTTATAACACATTACTTTCTAGCAGAGTACGAGAAGTAAGTACGGCCTGGATAACTCCTACAGAATATGACAACAGATGGAACGGCAATAGATCAATAGGTGTTATCGCCTTGAGTGGGCTGTATTTTAAGTACGCTCAATTTGCAGATAATGCCCTTACGACTAATAAGATTATGTTGTCCAACAATAAATTTTATGACAAGGTAATCAACGGAGTATGGCAAAATCCATATCAAGAGTTGCAAACTTTTGCAATGGCAGCGCCCATCAAGCAATATGATGAATTGACTATGCAAGTAAAAATTCCTTCCAATATATTTATCTCTAATTATCAAAACCTAATAACAAGCATACAAATAGATTTTGATAATGGACAGGGATACGTAACAGTGACGTATAACCAAAACATTACGGTTAATTATACCACATACGGGACAAAAATTTGGAAATACAAACTGAATCTCAGTAATGGTACAGCTTTGTATAACCAATCAAGGATGAAAATAGGCAAAAATCAGGTAAATGGACAAACAGGACCTCCAGTTCCTCCACCCTGCCAAACCTGTAGAATTTCTCCAACAGAAAGCCCAATAAGTATAACAGCTGCAATTCCTTATCTAGGCGGATTAGGAACTGTAAAGCTGACGATTGATTATGCTGGGGATCCTAGTCAGGGACTTAAGAGACCGCTAATTGTAGCCGAAGGATTTGATCTTGGTGTAGTTTTGAATCCTGAAAAAGCATATGGGAATAATACCTATTCTGGAACATTTCAACCAAGTCTTCTTGAAAGCGGAGTTGAATTAAAAAATCTACTTTACGAAGACTACAAACAATACGACATTGTCTATGTAGATTGGAATAATGGCGTAGATTATATGCAACGTAATGCTTATGCCCTTGAGGCGGTCATAAAATACGTGAATGACCGTAAAGTTTTGAGCGGGAGTACCACTAAAAATGTAGTTTTAGGACAAAGTATGGGTGGTGTTATTGCTCGTTATGCCCTTGCAGATATGGAGCAGCGAGGCGAAAATCATCAAACCAGTCTGTTTATATCACACGATGCACCGCAACAAGGGGCTAATATTCCGATTTCTTTTCAGTATATGTTTCGTCACCTTAAAAGTCAGTATGTAAAATCTCCTTTACTATTGTATGGTGGTGAAGTTTATCTTCCCATGAATACAGATACCCAACCTGTTTCTTCTTATTTGTCTATTCTCGACGCTCCAGCTTCTAAACAATTAATCGGCAATTTTGTAAATTCTAATTACGCAATAGACAATTGGGAAAACACCTCATTCTATGATGAATTAAAAGGAAAAGGGCTTGCAAATAGTGGTGGCTATCCGTTACAATGCAGGAATATCGCGATCAGTAATGGTAGCGAATGCGGTACAACTCAAAACTTTAATCCAGGTGATGACTTGGTCAATATTCAATTAAACAAAGGATTGTCTTTTTGGGGTGATTTATTCAGTTTGATTTACAATCCTTTAGGAGGATATATTGGTGGAACATTTGTAGATTCTGATCTTTATGGGGTAGCAGTTTTAGGACTATTCCCTGGGCACTCAAAATACAATGTCGATTTTAAAGCTAAATCATTATATGATACTTCCGGTAACGAGATTTACAAAGGACGTATGTCATATACCAAGAAAATTCTTTGGGTTTTAAATGTCACGGTTGATATTACTAATGTAACAAAAAACCAACCTTTGGGAATTTTACCTTTTGATACTTATGGAGGTGGCTATTTTGATACAAATACTCTAGCTGGAACTGTTAATAGCCCAAATCTAATTATAAAAGATCGTTTTGGTTTTATTCCAACAGCAAGTGCTCTAGATATTGGTAAAAGAAACATAACCTTAATAGATGAAGACTACAAAAAATCATATGTTGGGGCAATACCACTTGTTTCTCCCAAAAATAGTCCGTTTGCCAATTTCGTCACAGATTTTGATATAGTAAACCCAAACGCACACAACAAACAACACATTTCATTTAATCCCAGAAATGGAAAATGGCTAGCATCTGAACTAAACGCATTGAGCAATCCGTATACTAATCCAGAATTAGCAAATTGTTCCTTTATGTGTTCAGGAAATTCAGCATCACAAATCACTGGAAACGATGCCGTTTGTGGGACGAGTGTTTTTTCAGTTCCAAGCGGTGCTGATTCATATAATTGGTCTATAACCGAAGGTGGGTATCTTGCTAATTTAACGGGTAACAACACGTCGACTGTAACCCTAACAATTAATAATGGAAGTGGTTACGTAACTCTGCAAGTAATATATGGTAATGCTATTTGTGGTGGCATTACAATAACTAAAAGAATTTGGGTAGGTGCGCCACAAATTACAGGACTAATTTGTCCAAATCAATCTACAATATGTAGTGGCACTTTTTGCCAGCAAGAACTAGGGTTGCCTTCTTTTGATTTAACAAATAATGTTGAGGCAAGTGTTATCGGTATGACTGATTTAGAAATTGGAGAAAAAACAAATTGGGAATGGGAAAGAATTAATGCAAACATTGTAATTGCTCAAGACACTAGGGGAAATGAAATTTATATAGCTCCTAATTATATTGGACAAACAGGTGTTAGAGTTCGAGCTAAAAATAATTGTGGGTGGAGCGAATGGAGTGAGTTGTATTTTGAAGTTGTCGATTGTAGCAATAATTTAATGAGACTATCAGAAGACGAAAAAACATTTTTGGTTTATCCAAATCCTTCAAATGAAAAAGTAAACATAGACTTAAGAGATGCAAATAATCTTCCGGAAAAGAATGCTAAGATTTCAGGAGAATTATTTGATATTATGGGAAAATCAAAAGCCAAAATTCAAATTAAAGATAATAGAGCTTCATTTTTTGTTAGTGGTTTAAATAAGGGAGTTTATGTTTTAAAAATTTATATAAATGGTAAAATAGAAAGCCATCAAATTGGAGTTAAATAAACCAATTTATTTATAAACTAAAAACCTGCTAAAGTTGAATTCAGCAGGTTTTTTTATGGTGAATTATTTAAAACAAACCGGGATAATTTCCCCTTTGGCCAAGCAATATTTTTCTACTAATTCGGGTGCAATTTTAGTGGTATACTCTTCTTCGATTACTTTAAAACCAATACTTCGTAATTTATCAAAATAATCGCGTCCATAAATCCGAACATGATCATATTGTCCGAAGATTTTGGCGCGTTCTTTTTGATCTGTGATTGTATCATCAGCAAAAGTAGTCGCTCTGGATAAATCTTGCGGAATTTGTAAAATGGCCATTCCGCCAGGTTTCAAAACTCGATATAATTCTTGCATCGCTTTGGTATCATCCGGAATGTGTTCTAAAACGTGATTACAAAGAATAACGTCATATTGATTGTCCTCGAAAGGCAAATCACATATATCCGCTTTTACATCGGCAAGAGGTGAAAATAAATCGGTTGTGGTATAATCCAGATTTTTTTGGTTTCTGAATAATTTATAGAAAGCTTGTTCCGGCGCAAAATGCAACACTTTTAATACTGAATTTATATCAGCATCTCGCAATTTAATTCGGTTTGAACTTGAATTAGGAGAACCTGAAATGAGTTCAGGTTTAAAAAAATCAGTTTGTTCATTCAAATACAACCACAATAAACGGTGTCTTTCCAGAGAAAGTGTACTTGGTGAAAGTACGTTGTTCCGTTGTGTTTCATATCCATAAGGCAACATCGATTTGAAATTTTTCCCATCAATAGGATCAGTGAATTTATCGCCTTTTAAAGTAAATGCGATGATAGGACGTGCCACATAACTCAATCTGATTAATAGTGGGCGAGGGATGGTATTAAGTATAAGTTTGAAAAGTTTTTTCACGATTTGGAAGTAAATTTAAACACGAATTTCACGAATTTTCACAAATTAATAAAAAATGAAAAACATGGATTTTATTAATTTTTGATTGTTGTTAAAGAATTATTCTGCGATATTTTAGGCTGTCTTCTCCAAAATTAACCAATAATCCTAGTTTATTTTGTGAAGCTGCCAGATAATTTAAAGTTTGTTTTATTTCACTACTAGTTAGACTTTGAATTGCTTTTAATTCCAAAATAATTTCATCAAAAATAATGAAATCTGCAAAATAATAGCTCGGTAATATGGTGTCTTTGTATGCTATATTGTATTTCGATTCTCTATTATAAGGAATTTCATTTTTCTTTAATTCGTATTCTAAAGCATCGCCGTAAACAATTTCACTATGTCCTTTTCCAAGAATTTTATGCACTTCCATGCAAAGTCCAATAATCTTAAAAGCTTCTTCTTTTAAATAAAGATCGTCCATACAATTGAATACTTTAGTTTGTTATACCGGGGTTCATTTAAAAAATAATTTGTGGAAATTGGTGAAATTCGTGTTATATCTTAAGAGGCATACTTCGAAATTCATCTTCTTCAGTACTCACAATTCCCAACGCTTTATACACGTATGCAAAAGTCGATAAAATCTCTGGTTTACCATCAATTATAGCAACATCATGCTCAAAATGGGCACTTGGTTTTCCATCGGCTGTGGTGATTGTCCAACCGTCTTTGTGTTGTTTGATGTTTCTAGTTCCCATGTTAATCATAGGTTCAATAGCTACAACCATTCCTTCTACAAAAAGTTTTCCTCTTCCTTTTTTGCCATAATTAGGCATTTCAGGATCTTCGTGCATTTTTTGCCCCAGTCCATGTCCGACTAATTCGCGAACGACACCATAACCGTGCGCTTCTGTGTATCTTTGAATAGCATTACCAACGTCCTCCACGCGGTTTCCAAGTTTTAATTCTCGGATTCCAACGTACAATGATTCTTTGGTTATTTGTAATAATTTTTTAGTTTCTGGCGCCACTTCACCAATTTCAAAACTATAGGCATGATCGCCGTGGTATCCATTTTTGTAAGCACCACAATCTACCGAGATTACATCGCCACTTTCTAATGGTTTGTTGTTTGGAATTCCATGAACTACTTGAGCATTTGGACTCATGCAAAGTGAATTTGGGAATCCATATAAACCAAGGAAACTCGGTTCGGCTCCGTGGTCACGAATGAATTCTTCCGCTAATTTGTCAAGATATAATGTGGTAACTCCTTCTTTTATTTCAGAAGCAATCATTCCTAATGTTTTCGATACTATTAAGGCACTTTCGCGCATTAATTCTATTTCTTCACGTGATTTTACAATAATCATAGTTCTTATTTTCAGTTTGCAAAAGTACAATTTTATAATTGTTTAATCTGGATTGGCCATAATTTTAAAAAGTTCCGAATTGGATATATAAAATCGGTTCTCCAACGCTATTTTAGAAAGTTGTGCAGTGATTAAATTATTTTCGCGGGTATTGATTAAAAACAAGGAACTTTCGCCAAAAGAAAACAATCTTTCCTCAGAATTCAACATCAACTGATTATCATTCGCCAAACTTTTGATTAACTCCTTTTGTTTCAAAAGCGATTCGATTTCGATTTTCTGAGCATTGATTTTATTGGTCAATTGCACTTTTTCTAAGTCTAATAAAAATTCGGTTTCTTGTACTTTGTATTTTGCTAATTTCAAGCTACCGCGTTCTTTTCGCAGAAACAAAGGGAAATAAAAATCCAATCCAATTTTATAATCCTTGAATTGATAATTGTCAATATAACTGGGTTCAGACAAATAGGAGTAACCCACATCAATTTTTGGTAAAAGCATATTGGCTTTTAATTTCTTTTCCACATTCAGTATGTCAATTTTACTTTGTAGCGCATTTATTTTTGGATGATTCAAGATGGAGAAATCCTGTTGCAACAAATCATTGGTTTTTAAACTTTCCTGAATCGTGAATTCCAATTGCGTTTCGGGAATCAGTTCATCGGATATTTCGAGCGGAATGTTGTTTTCCAACCAAAGAAAATTAGAAAGCTCTAATTTGGCTTTAGCCAATTTCAGATTAGCATCTTCCAAGTTCAAAATTCTATTTTTCACAATAATTCCGGCTTCAATACTATCAATTGCCGGTTTGTCCCCTTGACTGATTAACGATTGAATTCCTTTAAACCGAATTTGTGAATTACGATTGTATTCTTCATACAATTGCACTTCATTGAAGTTTTTCTTCCAATTAAAGTACGCTAGCGATGCGTCATACAAAACGGCAATTGCTTGCAGTTTCCTTTCGGATTGGCTTAATTGCATTTGCATTTTTGCTTTTCGAACATCCGCCATTCTTTGATTGATAAACAATCCCTGTCCAAGCGGAATGGTTATGCCTAGCGATGTTAGTCCTTGATTAGGAACTGTGTTTTCTGGATTTAAATAAATTCCTTCATTGTTGTCAAAACCCGCTTTAATCTCAATTCCATACCAAGTGGGTATTTTGAAACTGCTGTTTAAAATCGAATAATATTCCTTGTCTTTGAATTGTTTTTTGCTGAAATCTACTTCGATTTTTGGATCAAATCCTCCGCGGGCCATCATCAAATTAGCTTGAGCTTTGTTGATTTCCAAGTTGGCATTTTTTACTAATGGATGGTATTTTTTCACATAACCCAGAAACTCATTGTAGGTGAGTTCTTTTGGTTTGTTTTCTTGTCCAAAAACAGAAAATCCAAACAGTATGAAAACTATAAATAGCTGTTTCATTATTTTTTTTCTTTAACGGTTTTGCTTGTTTGTTTATAATAATTGGGAGGGAATCCGTTTAATGTTCTCCATATTTCAAACCAGATTGGAACCGTATCAAGTAAAGCGATCGTTTGTGCTCCTGAACCTATGCTGATTTGTTTAGGCCATTTGTCCTCGTTTTTGTCTGGAGCGATTAAGACTCTGTATTTCCCGTTTTCACTGATGAAATTTTCTATGGCAACAACTTCACCTCCAAAAGTTCCGTATGACATATCAGGCCAGCCAGAAAAGACAATTGTAGGCCAGCCATCAAACCAAACCCTTACTTTTTCGCCTTTTTGAATCAATGGTAAATCAATAGGATTTACATAGGTTTCAACAGCAATATCGTATTGAGATGGCATGATGGTCGCAATAGCAGTTCCTTCTTTTATGGTTTCTCCAATACCGGATTGTAAAGCTCTATTTATGTATCCGTTTTGCGCCGCTTTGATGTAATACATTCCGTTACGAATACTGTAATTTGCATACTGATTCTCCAGTTTATCCACTTGTGCTTCCGTATCGAATTTATTGCTCAAAGCCGTGAATTGATCACTTTGTGCTTTTGAAACTTTTTCAGAATATTCCGCAACAATTCTATTTGTTTCTACTTTAGAATTGATATATTCATTTTTACTGCTCAATAATTTGTTTTCCTGTGTTATAATTTTCGCCTCAACTTCTTGAAGTTTTAGTCTTTTGTCTTCCACATCAGTAAGTGGTTTTAATCCTTCTTTATTGAGTTGTAGAGAGCGATTATACTGCGTGTTGGCAATTTTTATTTGTGTTTTTACTGCCACTAAATCCATACTGTCGCTTTTTATTTTTAAAAGCGATTGTTTAATTTTATTTTTTGCTTGTTCTAATTTTAATTCCTTTTCGTTTTCAATGGATTGAATTTGAGTAGAAAGGGTATTTACTTTAGAGTTGTATGACTGTACGGATTGTTTTTTTGCATTGACTTGATTTTTAGTGTTTTTCACTAGATTTGGATCCATGTATTCTTCTTTTATTTCTGAAATAAAAAGAATTGTATCTCCTTTGTTGACAAAATCCCCCTCCTGAACATACCATTTTTCTATTCTTCCCGATATTACACTTTGGATGGATTGTGGCCTTTGGTTGGGTTTTAAAGTGGTTACAGCTCCTGTGCCCGAAACATTTTGTGTCCATGGTAAGAAAAGTATAACGATTCCCACTATTGAAACTCCTGCAATAATCTTATTTAAAATTTTATAATGAGGCCTGTTTTCTAAATTTTTCACCGTTGCATATCGATTTAGTGACTGCAATTTTGTTTTGTTATCAGATATGTTTAGCATGACTAATTGTTTTTTAAATCAAATTGAATAGCTCCGTTTTGAATGGTGATTGTACGGTCGCATTTTGTTATCCAATACGGATTTTTTGAAGAAACAATAATGGTCCATTTGTTTTTTTCTGAAGTGATGAAATCAATTATTTCATTAGCTACTTTTTCATCCATAGTGTCAGTTGGATCTTCATAAAATAGTATTTTTGGCTTATGGATAATACTTCTGGCTAACAGGATTTTCTGTGCATTGGAAGACGATAATTGCCTTCCTTCCGGAAAAATTTTCGTGTTCAACCCCTTTGGTAATGTTTTAATTAACGATGTTAATTGAACACCAGTGATAGCCCACTTTAAATCTTCCTGACTTATATTTTTATCATTGAAAGTCAGGTTTTCTAAAATTGTTCCTTCAAATGGGGTCTCATCATTAATAATACTTCCTATTTGGGATCGATACTGCTTTAGATCAATCTTTCTAAAAGTATCGTCATTTATGAAAAATGAACCGGATGTGGGCTGCAACAAACCGGATAATATTCGGATAAGTGTCGTTTTTCCAGAACCATTTTCACCTTCAATGAATATTTTTTCTCCTTGATTAATTTTTAAAGAAATAGCACCTAATATAGTTTCATTTGAATCAGGAAATTTAAATTTTACATTTTCAGTTTCTAATGTAATGTCAGTGAGATAATTTAGATTTTCTAGATCCGTTTCTTGTATTTCCTCTAAATTCATGTCGGTTATCTGTCCAATTTTTTCGATGGAAGTTAAAACATCATAAAAAGTTTCTAAACCAATAATGATTTTTTCGACAGAGTTAATTACTAATAAAATAATGATTTCTGCCGCGACAAATTGTCCAATATTCATTTGCTGACTTAAAACTAGAAAGCCTCCAATGGATAGTAAACTTGCCGTTATTATAATTTTAAAAATAATAAGTTGCGTAAACTGCCTTTTTATGACACTAAAATGTTTTTCACGATAAGTAAGATAATCAGCAACCAAACCATCATTTTTTTGTAGAGCAAAATTGTAATTAATTTCCTTTCGAAAACTAAAATTATTCCGAGCTATTTCTTGCAACCAACTTGCTATTTTGTATTTGAATTTAGATTCTTTTAAACTTGTTTCTAATCCAGAATGATACGAAAATTTGAAGATGAAATACAATAAAAACAGTAGCAGTATTCCAAAAACAATAAAGTAAGGATGATATAATGACAAGAGAATAATTCCAAAAGTAATTTGTAGCAATGCTGCTGAAAAATCAATTAGTAATTTTGACGTCCCCTTTTGAATAGTCATCGTGTCAAAAAAACGATTTGCTAATTCTGGAGGATAACTATCATATAATTCCTCGAATTTTATTTTTGGTAAGCGTGCCGCAAATTCAAAAGAGGACCGAACAAATATCTTTTGCTGCAGGTTTTCAGTGATTCGCAATTGCATTAAAGACAAAATCCCTACCAAAGCCACGCCAAAAACAACTAAAACAATAAGTACAATCCAAGAAGCACTTACTCTTCCTGACTGAATAAAATTGATAATAGCTTGTATTCCTAAGGGAAGCGATAAACTAATTAATCCCGCAAAAATGGCGTAGAAAAATATTTGGGAAACATCTTTTTTGTCTAGTTCCAGTAAATTGTAAAATCTTTTTAGTGGTGTCATATGTTTATGTGCAATGAGTTTATTTTATAATTTTAAAGTTACTATTTAGCTCAAAACCTTCTCTACTAGATCAATGTAAAAGTCAGTTGGCGAAATAGTTTGACTGCAATTAGTTATAGTTTTTAAATGATCCTTTAAAAAATGTTGATGTAATGCTCCTTCAACGATTGTGGAAACAAGTGATTTGGCAAAAGGATATTCGGGATTAACCTCATTTACAAAACCTACAATTCGATTAATCACCCTTTTATAAATAAGGAAAAAGCCTTCTTTATTTTCTTGATCTACTTCTTTAGTGTGTAATGTTTTTGTAAATTCAGCAATGATAATTTTGTTCAAAACTGCTTCATTGATGTGTTCCGTTTTGTGGTCGTCATCCACTTTTTCGGTTACAATAGTTAATGCTTTCCTTAGTTTTTCTTTTGGATTACTGATGTTTGTTGTAGTAAAAACAAGTTTGTATTCCATCCAACTCCAATACCAAGAGGATAAATAAACCAATAATTTATGTTTATTTTCAAAGTAACGGTAGATAGAGCTTTCATTGGAACCTATTTTTTCTCCTAATTTTTTAAAGGTAAAATTATCAAAACCAATTTCATCTATCAAAAGGATGCTTTGTTCTATGATTTTTTTGCCCAAAGCAGAAGTTTCAGGGTCTTTAACGTAGATTTTTTCGTTGACTTGTATTTTCAGATTAGATAGGATTGTATTCATAAGTAATTATATTTCACGCAAAGATAACAGTATTACTATTAATTATGAAATTTTAACTTTTATTTATAAAAAAAGCTGCCTCAATTGAGACAGCTTCCATTTTAAATTATATAAGTTGTGGAACTACAATACCTTTTATAGTAACGAATGACAAGTCATAACGGCTGGTTTTTCAATTCCCATCAACGTTAATATCGTTGGAGCAATGTCTCCTAAAACACCATCGTGTATTTGTTTCAATTCTTTGTCAACCAAGATAATAGGCACCGGATTTGTTGTGTGCGCTGTGTTTGGACTGCCATCAGGATTAATCATGGTTTCGCAGTTTCCGTGATCGGCAATTACAATTGTAGTGTAATCATTTGCTAATGCTGCGGTAATCACTTTTTCAACACATTTGTCAACGGCTTCACACGCTTTTATTGCGGCACTCATGATACCGGTATGACCTACCATGTCACCATTGGCAAAATTAAGGCAAACAAAATCGACTTCTCCTTTATTGAGTTCAGGAACCAATGCATCTGCAAGTTCGAAAGCGCTCATTTCTGGTTGTAAATCATAAGTGGCCACTTTTGGAGAGTTTTTTAAGATTCGGCTTTCTCCTGCAAAAGGTAATTCTCTTCCACCTGAAAAGAAGAAAGTCACGTGTGGATATTTCTCTGTTTCGGCAATGCGAATTTGTTTTTTATTGGCTTTTTCTAAAACTTCTCCTAATGTTTCGGTAATGTTGTCTTTATTGTAAACGACTTTTATGTTCTTATAAGTTTCATCATAATTTGTAAGCGTTACATAATACAAATTGAGTTTATGCATGTTTTGCTCATGAAAATCTTCTTGCGACAATGCTTCGGTAAGTTCACGACCTCTATCTGTCCTGAAATTGAAGAAAATTACAACATCATCTTCCTCGATAGTGGCTAGTGGTTTATCATTTTCATCCACGATAACCGTTGGATTAATAAACTCGTCAGTTACATTGTTTAAATAACTTTCTTCAATTGATGCAACAGCATTTTTTGAATGTTTTCCTGTTCCGTTCACCAATAAATCATAGGCCAGTTTTATACGTTCCCAACGTTTATCTCTATCCATAGAATAGTAGCGACCAATTATCGAGGCAATTTTAACAGGAGTATTTGCGATGTAATTTTCAAGAAGCTGTATATAATTAACACCTGACTTTGGATCAACATCGCGACCATCGGTAAAGGCATGAACAAACACGTCTGTCAATCCGTATTGTTGTGTAGCATCAATCAATCCGCGTAAATGCGAGGTGTGAGAATGGACACCGCCATCAGAAACCAAACCTAAAAAATGTACTTTTTTGTGATTTTCTTTCGCATAAGTAAATGCATCCACTAGCACTTGTTCTTTTGCCAACGTATTATTGGCGACTGCCAGATTTATTTTAGGCAAATCTTGGAACACAATCCTTCCTGCACCCAGATTCATGTGTCCTACTTCACTATTTCCCATTTGCCCTTCTGGTAATCCTACATTCAAACCATCGGTTCGAAGTTGAGCGCTTGGGTAATTTTTGTATAAACTATTTATAAATGGAATAGTAGCATTATCAATTGCAGATACTTTAGGATCAGGAGATTTTCCCCATCCGTCCAATATCATCAGAATTACTTTTTTGTTCATTGGAATATATTTTAAGCAAAGATAAAGTATTTCTAAAAATGTTCGAATGATTCAAAACTACTATTATTCATTCGTTGCATAACGATAACATATAATGACAATTTTAATGCGTAAGAGGCTTTTTTTTAAAATTAACGCAAATTAGAATATGTTTTTTGCAGAATTGTAATCTATAAAATAACGAACACTGATGGAGAATACATGTTTTAGTTGGTCGTTAGTCAATAAATTAGTTACGTTTTTACCAAAATCCTTATTGATGTCCCGTTCAAAGTTGGCAGCATTGTTCCTGTATAAAACCGAGACCTGACTTCCTGGGGCAAACCACCACGAATAAGATAAATCAGCATTCCAGGAATAGAAACTGGAGTTCTTGTTTTGGGTGTAATTCATGTAATCAGCCAGTCTTCCGTTTTGTTCCAATGATAAAAAGTTTTTATTTTCCGCATAAGACCAATATTGGCGCAAAGCAATATTAAAAGTCATTTTACTGTTGAGTGAGTATTTTCCCGAAAGTGTGTTGGAATAAGTGAGTACGTTTCTATTGGCAAAGATAATAGCGTTTGGCGTCGCTGCATTCTGGTCCTCATCAATACTGTCGACGAAACCTTTGTTGTTATTTTGTCTAAAAAAGTTAAAATTATAAACCAAAGAAAACTTGTCGCTGAATCGATATCGGGGCCCGAGTGATACGCCATAAGAACTTCTTCCGGATTCACTTAGTTTAGTAAAAGAAGTGCTTACATCCATCGCGAATTTATTGTTGTAATTTGACGAGAAGTACATGTTAGTGCCAATCCTTTTGGGAAAAATCAAAAATCTATTTGCAGTTCTGGATTCATAATAGTCATATGATTCAAGAGGATTGGCACTCATATTTAAGCCATAAGAATGGTTTTTTTTATTTGATGCGTTAATGTTAAAATTGATATTATTTCCTTGTATTTTCCCGGTCTCTTTTTGAAATTGCGAATACATATTTAAATTCACATTAAAGGAATTGAAATGTTTTGTTGAATTTAGAATTCTGTAATTTGTATTTGCGTAAAAATTGTAATAATTAGTTTCGAAATTAATACCTAAATCATTGCTGTTAAAATCTTTCGAAACACCTTCGGTTCCAAAACTGTATCGATATTTCCCACTCGTTTCACCAAAGTTTAAGGAGTAAAACACCCCTTTCTTATCTTCGGTATCGTTGATATAACTGTATTTTAAATTCCCCGAAAGATTATAGGTGTTTTTTGTAGTATTTAAATCCCAAACTAATGCCGATACATTTGCATCACGAAAACTTCCGTTTCGAGTTACATTGGTATTAATAAATGACACCGAAGAATTTTTATGAAAGCGCTGATCCAGAACTAATACATTGTAGTTAGCATAAGGTTCTACAACCTCTCTTCTAATTTCCCCAGTATTATTATTTTGTATTGTTGCGTAGGTTTTTTCGGTTACGGCATTTAAAATTCCTATTCCCAAACCGTCTTTTGTTCTTCCCGAAATTTTCAACGCATTGATTAAATTTACACTTGCAGGGTTATCAATAATTGTTTCAGTAGATGAAGCTGTTGGATAATTTGATGGACTTCCACCAATTCTTCTGGAATACAATAAATTTCCTTTGCTAAACAAATCCGTCCCTTCGGTAAAAAAAGGCCTATTTTCATTAAATTGTTGTTCGAAAGGACCTAAATTCAAAATTTTATCATCGTATTTTGTTTGACCAAAATCCGGAATAAGGATCATATCGAGCGTAAAAGCATCGTTTATTCCGTACTTTATATCTAAACCACGTTTTAGCGTCCCGTAGGTTTTTTGTCCCTTACTGGCATTGACATAAAAAGAGGAGTAGGGCAAAAGAAAAAGACGCGTAGGTGTTTTTATATTCTCAATGCCTTCTAGTACTCCTGTCTGTTGCGTGAAAGTACCTAATTTTGAATCAATGAAATTCCACGTGTATTTATGTTTGTCTCTTTTTATTTCTCGAAAAAAGTTGAGTCCCCATTTTTGTTTGTTTTCACTAGAAAATCTCAATGCTGCATACGGAATTCGCATTTCTACAACCCAACCAAAATCAGTAATTACCGCTTTGCTTTTCCATACCGCATCCCATGAATAATCCTCGCCATTTGAATCGGTTACGATACAATCTGCTTGGCCATCGGATGCCGAAACGTAAAATTGAAAATCTTGTTGACCATCATTAAAACCATTTATGAAAACCCCAAATAAGTCGGAAGTACCGTTATTATCCCTTTGTGTAATTTCTTTTAAGATTTTTTTAGGCTCATTATCATACATTAATGCGGCAACGTAAATCGCGTCATTGTCATATAATAATTTTACTTCGGTTCTTTTATTTTCGGGAATTGGCTTGCCATTATCGGGTTGAAACATGATAAAATCAGTAGCAATTGGAGCTGATTTCCAGATGTTTTCATCTATTTTCCCGTCAATGTTTATGTTGTCCGAAATGAATTTAGTTAGTAATACTTTTTTTTGGCTATAGCCAAGAATTGAAAATAGAAGTACGCAGCAATAAAGTATTTTGTGCATCATTTTTTGATTGATTGTGATGATTGATGAAAATAGATTCAAAAAAACCTAATTTCACTAATAGACTATGCTTTTAAATATTTGTTACAATTATTTTGAATAAAAACGAATATTTACTTTACGGTCGGATTTATACAATTGAAAAATTTTTCTTTTTTTCGATCATATTTTGAAGAGATGAAGTTGTAATCTGAAATTTAAATTTAATTTTTTATCACATTATAATCAATAAAATAGCGAAGACTTACGGAAACCACATTTGTTAGATTGCCATTAAAAACACTTTTAAAGTTTGTAGATAAATTTTTCTCAACAGTGCTGGCTCGTTCAAGGGAATAATTTCGATATAGGAATGAAATTTCACTTCCGGGTGCAAACCACCATGAATAGGATAAATCAAAATTCCATGAATTAAAATTCCGATCTTTATTTTTGATGTAATTAGGATTCGGAATTAAATAACCGTCGTTTTGGAGCGTGAAAAATTCATGATTTTGGGAATAGGACCAATAATATCTTGCGGTAAGATTGATCGTCATTTTATTGTTTAGGGCATATTTTCCCGTGAGGTCATTTTGTAATATTTCTCTATTTCGTTCACCAAAAATAATTCCCGCCTTATCAAATGCCGCCCATCCTATATCATTTTTTTTGTTGGTGTAATCTAATATATAGGAGAGTGAAAATTTGTCATTAAACCTGTATTTCGGACCTAAAGCTAGGCCATAAGTAATTCTGCCGTCTTGGTCAAATAGCGTAAAACTTGGAGTGAAGTCAAAAGTAAAAGCATTATTGCTATTGAATTCAGTTCCAAAATAAGATGCTATTCTCCTTGGGATTTGTAAATATCTTCCGTTTTCACGTGGCTCGTAAAAATCGAACGTTTCGGATGGGATTATTACCAATGCCAATTCAAAATAATTGTTGCCTCGTGATCTTGCCTTTATAACCGTTTTATACCAACCTTCTTGCAATTTGCCAGTGGTATTTTGAATTTCTAAATTCAGTTCCTGTTCGACCTTAAATGTATTGAAATATTTTATGGGATTCAATATTCTGTAGCTGGCGTTAGCTAAAGCACTATGATAATTGGTGTAAAAAATAATTCCTAAGTCGTTAATGTCATAATCTCGTGAAAGATATTTTCCGGAAACATAATATCGATATTTTCCGCTTGTTTTTGCAAAGGTTAATGCCGTCTTAAAGCCTGTATAATCTTCGATTGTGTTTATGGAACTGTATTTAAAATCACCAAATAAGCTATAAGTATTTGCTTTTGTATTCAAGTCAAATAATAGTGCGGAAACATTTGCGTCTCTAAATTCTCCATTACGTGTCGTATTTGTATTTACAAACGAAACAGATGAGTTCTGATTAAAGCGCTGGTCAAAAACTAATACATTATAATTCGTTAAAGGTTCAATAACTTCTTTTCTGGTTTCGTTGGTGTCATTATTTCTAATAGTAGCAAACGTTTTTTTAGTAATAGCATTCAAAAAACCAATTCCTAAACCTTTCTCCGTTCTACCTGATACTTTTACAGCATTGATTAATTTTACGCTACTAGGATAATTTGTGATTTCTTCGTTATCTGCAATTTGTGGTTCTGTACTCGGTGCCCCACCAATTCTTCTGGAATAAAATAATCCGCCTTTATTAAATAGATCCGTTCCTTCAGTAAAAAAAGGGCGGTTTTCATCAAGCCTTTGCTCGAAAGGCTCGAGATTTAAAATAGCATTGTCAAATTTTGTCTGTCCAAAGTCAGGAACTAAAATGGCATCCAGTGTAAAGGAATCATTAATTCCGTATTTTATATCTAAACCAGCTTTGAATGTTCTGTCAGAAGCAAAAGCATCTTGTTGATGGTATGCTGAAATATAGGGTATTAAAAAAAGGCGGGTTGGAGTGTTAATATTTTCTATTCCTTCAAGGATTCCAGCTTGTGGAATTACTGCGCCAATCTTGGTGTCCACTCTATTCCAAGTGTATTTTTGAACATCGCGTTTTATTTCACGCATAAAATTGATGCCCCAAGTTTGTTTTTCAGCATTCGAAAATCGTAAAGCTGCATAAGGGATTTTCATTTCTACGACCCAACCAAAGTCAGTAAGGGTTGCTTTACTGTCCCAAATGGCGTCCCAAGTAAAATCTTCATTGTCTTCGGTTGCCAAACAATCCATTTGAACACCTGCTGAACTTACGAAAAATCTAAAATCTTGCTGTCCATCATTGAATCCGTTAATATAAACCGAAAAAACATCAGATACACCAAAAACATCGCGATTGGTTATTTCTTTTTTTATTTTTTCAGGCTCGTTATCGTATAATATAGCAGCAATATAAATGGCATTGTTATCGTACAATACTTTTACTTCTGTTTTTTTATCAGCACTAATTGGTTTTCCGTTATCAGGTTCGTACATGACAAAATCAGTGGCTACGGCGCTATTTTTCCAAATCTCTTCGTTGATTTTGCCGTCAATAGTAATGTTCTCATTTATGGATTTAGCATGAAGAACTTTTTTTTGGCTATAAGTTGTAATGTTGCAAATAATGAAAAAAAGCAAAGGCAAATACTGATATTTCGTCATAAATTAGGATTGTAAGCAAACAAAAATAACAAAATTAACATACAAAGTGATTATTTTGTGACAATAAACTCAATAATTAAGATGATTTTGCGTTCTATAAAGATTAAATTTATCTTAATTTTAGTTTCGACTGTATAATTTTGCGTACGTTTGCCATCTCAAATTAATGTTTAACTTAAAGCTATTCAATGATTTATAAGATATTCCCTGCAATTCTATTCTTGCTTTTTTCATTTACTCCAAGCAAAACAAATTTTTCTGAGCCAAAGAGCATTAAACCTGCAGTTTATGCTAAAGTAACAACCTCTAGCATAGATGCTAAGATTGAAATGGTTTACAGTAGTCTGCATTCCAACCAATTTGGCTTGCCTAAATTGGAAAGTTTCACGGAAGCCCTGAAAGGTTTTTATTTGTTGAAAGAAAAAGGATTAGTTCAAAAAGACATTTTGACTTTAGTAGATTTTAGTTTGTCATCGAGTACCAAAAGACTTTGGGTAATCGATTTGACAACAAATACTATATTGTATAACTCTCTTGTTGCACATGGAAGAAATACTGGCGATGATTTTGCTTCTTCTTTTTCCAACTCGGCAGAGTCTTTTAAAAGTAGTTTAGGGTTTTACTCAACAGGTGAAATTTATAACGGCAAACATGGAATGTCTCTTAAGCTTGATGGATTAGAAAAGGGTGTAAATGATAATGCTAGAAATAGAGGCGTGGTTATGCATGCTGCGGATTATGTTTCTAATTCATTTGTAAAGAGCAACCATAGGTTAGGAAGAAGCCAAGGTTGTCCTGCTATACCGGTAGAGTTATCTAAGGATATCATCAATGCGATAAAAAACAAATCATGTTTGTTTATCTATCATCCTTCAAGAAGTTTTAAATTGAGGTCGGAATTAATTTCCTGATTTTTTTGAACATAATAAAATATTCTCGAATATTTTCGATTTAAAATGGTATACTATTTTTAGTATGCCATTTTTTTTTATCAAAAAAAAAGTATCGCTCACAATGAATAATGAATGCTTTATCTAATCCTTTCGTTCTATAATTTTTCAAAGTGCTATTCCTCGAATTAAATAGCGATTTTTTGTTCGAATAATACTTTGAAATTCTTATAAAACGAGATTACTCCTGCTACTTGCTCATTGTGTAAACCAGCATAATGAAGGGTGGTCTCTAAATTTCAACCATCAAAATGACAACTTTTCAGTTTGAATTACAAGTTGGTCTGCTGAAAAAGTTTCTTTTGCAGCTATTTCTTAGCTGTTTTACATTTTTTTTCAAAATAATTTTTCTGCAATATAAAGGTATAATAATTTCATATTAAATTCTTTATGTATAAGAGATGCTTTATTAAAAGGCTTTTGGAAGTGAGTTTGTGATTTTTTTCAAAAAAAAAACTTGCATTGAACCTATTTTATTCTCTATATTTGCACCGTTGTTAATGCGAAAGTAGCTCAGTTGGTAGAGCTCCAGCCTTCCAAGCTGGTTGTCGCGAGTTCGAGCCTCGTCTTTCGCTCTAAACCTCAAATTTTTGGTTTGAGGTTTTTTATTTTATTGTTTTAATGCGAAAGTAGCTCAGTTGGTAGAGCTCCAGCCTTCCAAGCTGGTTGTCGCGAGTTCGAGCCTCGTCTTTCGCTCCAAAAACCTCAAACTTTTGTTTGAGGTTTTTTATTTTAAAGTTGTGCGAGAAGTTTATCCCTTGAACGAAGGGATACGGGAAGCCTCGTCTTTCGCTCTTTTTAAAAAACCGTCTCATTTTACAACAAGACGGTTTTTTTTATTTTATAAAACTTAAATCGGTTCCGCTTTCTAATTCTACCGGAATTTGGTTTTGTCTAAAAAGCCGGGCTGATAAATTCCCTTTCAAAATAATTGTTGACCCTTTTACATCTAGCCAACTTCCTTCTCGCAGTCCCAATACAGGAACCGAGTTGAAAGCATGAAATTCTTGTATTCTGGTTTCGCGAGTTTCCCCCATATGTTTCGATTGAACATCGGCATCTAGATAATGAGGATTCAAATTAAAAGGAATTAGTCCCAAAGTTTTAAAACTTGGCGGATAAACAATAGGCATGTCATTAGTGGTTTGCATCGTTAATCCACAAATATTGCTTCCTGCGCTAGTTCCTAAATATGGAGTCCCGTTTTTCACCGTTTCTGCAAGAACGATCATGCTGTTGTTTTTGTACAATTGGGATACCAATAAAAACGTATTGCCACCACCGGTAAAAATTCCTTCCGCGTTTTGGATTGCTGATGCCGCATTTTCAAATTCATGAATTCCTTTCACGGCTATATTTATTTTGGCGAAAGCCAAAGTAACTTTTTCAGTGTAATCCTCATGTGAAATACCTCCGGGACGTGCATAAGGAATAAAAAGAATTGTTGCGCATTCCTTGAAATGTAACTGTAATTCAGGTAAAATATAGTCTAAATAGTCTCCACCGTGAAGAGTGGAGGTACTGGCGATAATGCTGTTTTTCATTTTATGTGGTAATAGATAGTTTTGGGATAAAGATATTAAATCATGCTTTTTAAAGTTGCTTTCTTAAGTTTTTAATTAACATATTTTTACCAAGTCATTAGTAATTAATTTAGAATATAGTAAGATACTTTTACTGAACTACAATTATTGGAATTTGACTGTAAACTGATGACTAGAGCCCTTTGTGTTTTTTTTATTTTAATAGCTACTAAGGCAATGGCGCAAGAAACAATTCCAGTACAATTGAATGGAAAAGTTAGTACGGGTTTGTCCAACCTCGAGGGGGTTTACGTCATCAATTTGAAAACTGAAAAAGCTGCAATTACTGATAAGGATGGCTATTTTTCCATTCCCGCAGCAGTTGGCGACACACTAATGTTCTCAGCCATTCAATTTAGAGCGATAAAGGTTAATTTAACCAAAATTTTTTTTGAACAAGATTTATTTTCTGTGATGATGATGCCAATTGTGAATCAATTAAAAGAAGTCATCGTTAAAAATCACAGCAATATCAATGCATTATCGCTGGGAATTATTCCAAAAGGACAAAAGTCATATACGGAGGCAGAGCGTAAATTGTATACTGCTACCGATCTTAATGCCTCTTCAAGTGCAAGTGTGAGGGGAATGGCTGGTGGTTCGATTTCTGCGGATCCTTTATTAAATTTTCTTTCCGGAAGGACTAAAATGCTAAAAAAAGAGATTGAAGTCGAAAAAAAGGAATCATATTTGAGAAAATTAGAAAATATGTTTGATATGGATTATTTTATGAAGAAGTTAAAAATACCTTCGGAATATGTGAAGGGATTTGAGTATTATGCGGTAGAAAATGAAAAGTTTATCAAAATTCTAAATTCAAATAATATAACCGTAACCGAATTTTTACTAGGAGAATTAGCGGCTAAGTTTAACGAAATTACCGCCAGTGAAAATAAATAATACACTACTGTTAGTTTTATTGCTACTGACTCAAATTGTTTTTGGGCAAAATAGCAACGGAAAAGAAATTCAAGGAAGAATTATTGCTGATTCTACTGCTGTTGAAGGAGTGAATATATCAAATTCAACAAATCAAATAACGACTACTTCTGATAAAAACGGTCTCTTTTCACTTTTTGTAAAAGAAGGCGATATTTTGGTGATTTCAGCAGTTAATCTCGTAACTTTACGTAGGAAAGTCAGTAAGAAAGAATTAGTGTCAAATGAAATTCAAATTCGTATGACATCCAAAAGTATTGCTTTAAAAGAAGTTGTTGTCAATGAGAATTCACAAATCACGGCAGAAAATCTTGGAATTATTCCTTACGGACAAAAAAAATACACCCCAGCAGAACGAAAATTGTACACTGCTACTTCTGGGGGAGGTATCGATGGTTTACTAAACACAATTTCCGGGCGCAAAGCAATGCTTAAAAAAGAAATTGTGGTGGAAAAAAAGGAACATTCGTTGGCTCGAATGGAAATCCTTTTTGATGATAAGTATTATATTGAAACCCTGAGAATTCCGTATGATTACATCCGGGGATTTCAATATTATTGTGTTGAAGATGCTAGGTTTTCAGAGGCATTGGAAACGAAAAACAAAACCTTAGTCATGTTTTTGATTGTCACTCTAGCTGAAAAGTACAATAAAACTATTGAAAATGAAAAATAAAATAGCAATCCTAGTTTTGTGTTTATTTTGTCAATTTTGTTTGGGTCAGGTATTGACAAGAAAAACGGTTCATGGTCGGATCGTAAATGATTCTATTAAGTTAGAAAATGTCGTTGTTTTTAATGTAAATTCAAAAACAGGAATTCTTATTGGTTCGAATGGGTTTTTTAGTATTTTGGCAAAAGTCAATGACACCTTGGTTTTTTCGAGTTTAACATTCAAATCGAAAAAAATTGTTCTTACTGAACGAGAAATTTCGGCGCCCATTTTAAGAGTGAAATTGGATGCTTTTACAAATCTATTGGGCGAAGTGATTGTGCCTCCAAAAAAAATCATAAAACCAGTAAGCGCAAACACGCAGGCAATTGTTGACAAGCAATATTTTGATGATGAAAAGTCTTCGCCAAAGAATAGAACAATGCTTTCCGATGGAACAATAGAAAACGGAACAAACTTTGTACGCCTTTATAAAGATGTTATAAAAATACTAAGAAAAAACAATCCGGAGATAATAGATTTTACTCAAAATAAAAGTTTTACCGAAGTTGCTTTGAAAAGAATTGGGTATGATTTTTTTTCCACTACATTGCAATTAAATGATGATGAAATTAGACTTTTTCTTATTTTTTGTGAGAACGATCCCAAATCTAAAATGCTTCTTAAACCTGAAAATGAATTTCAATTGATGGATTTCTTGGTTACTAAAAATAAGGAATATAAAAAAATTACCGCTTTTGAAAACTAAATCGGCATGGATTTTGCAAAAATCTATAAAACGATTGCGAAGTTGTTACATAGAAAATCCTGTAAAGATGGATAAATCTAATTTCATGAAAATTTTCACCAAAAAGTCTATAAATGTATTACCATAATTTTTTTTTACTTGAACCGTAAAGCTTTAAAAAGAAGAATTGGGGCTTTTTTATAATTTTTTGTAAAAAGTGTTTCTAAATCTCAATCTTTTTTTAAATCTGAAAATAAATTATAACTCATTGATTTTTTGATTACAAAAAACGAAGAGTTTAAAAGAATTACTACTTTTGAAAAATGAAAAAAACAATCTTGTTTGCCTTTTTAGGAATTTTATTTCTAACAACATCAGCTTTTAATTTCCATAAATTCTATATGGGAATATATCAGGTAAATTATGCGCCCGAAAAGAAAATGTTGCAAATTACCTCCCGCATTTTTTTGGATGATTTAAACAAAGCACTTGAAAAAAAGAACAAGAAGAAGCTCTATTTAGGAACTGAAAAAGAAACAGCTGAAGAGGTCGTCTTGTTGAAAAAATATCTTGCAGAAAATTTTTCCATTAAAGTAAACGGGCAATCCAAACCTATGACTTTTTTGAGTAAAGAGTTGGACGGCGATGTGCTTGTATGTTATTCCAATATCACTGGAATTTCCAAAATTAATTCTCTAGGTATTTCTAATTCCCTTTTGATGGATTGGAACTCAGAACAACAAAATATTACACATGTCACGGTGTTTGGTACAAAAAAGAGCATACTCTTTACTGATTCTTCCAGATCTGGAATGTTAAAGTATTAATATAGCGAGAATGTTTTGTTAAAAAGCATTATTTTCACAAACTGAAATAACCACCATTTACATTTATGAAAAAATTATCTTTATTGTTTTTTCTTCCGGCAATTATATTTGCACAAGAAAAAACTCCTGCAGTAACACCAAAACAAACAGGAAAATACGACACCAATAAATTTAGCCAGATGTACGATTTATTAGCAACGCCTAATATGTTTCGCACGGCATCTGGAGCTCCAGGACCCGCTTATTATCAGCAACAAGCAGACTATAAAATAGATGTGGAATTGGACGATAAAAACGCAAAATTGAGTGGTTCTGAAACTGTGACGTACTATAACAATTCTCCCGATAGTTTAGAGTACTTATGGGTGCAATTAGATCAAAATCAGGCAGCTAAAAATTCTCAGTCGCCATTAGCAGAAAGTCAAAAAATAGAACAAGTATTGCCTGCGGAAAAATTCGCAAATCAGTATTTGAAACAAGGAATGGATCGTGGATTTAACATTGAATATGTAAAAGATGCCAAAGGCAATCCTTTATCCTATACCATCAACCAAACCATGATGCGTATCAATCTGGTTACTCCTATGAAACCAGGTGAAAAGTTTGTTTTTTCTACAAAATGGTGGTACAACATTAATAATTACATACAGGATGGAGGTCGCTCTGGTTATGAGCCTTTTGAAAAGGAAGGAAACAAATTGTACGTAATCGCGCAGTTTTATCCAAGAATGGCGGTTTATAATGATGTTGAAGGTTGGCAAAATATGCAATTTTGGGGAGGTGGAGAATTTGCTTTGCCTTTTGGAAATTTTGATGTGAACATCACCGTTCCGGCGGATCATATTATGGATGCGACAGGAGAACTAATGAATAGAAGCGAAGTGTTTACACCTGAGCAAGTAAAAAGATACCAGTTAGCGCAAAAATCATTTGATAAACCGGTTGTAATTGTAACTCAAGCGGAGGCTGAAGCCAATGAGAAAGGTTTTTCTAATAAGAAAAAAACATGGAAATTTAGCGCTAAAAACGTGAGAGATTTTGGTATTGCTACCTCAAGAAAGTTTATCTATGATGCAATGGCAGTGCAGTTGTCTAATAAAGTGGTGATGGCAGAATCAGTGTATCCTAAAGAGGCTAATCCGCTTTGGGGAGAAACGTCTACCAGAACCGTTGCTCATACTTTGAAAAGTTATTCGTCTCACACATTTGATTATCCTTATCCAAAAGCCGTATCAGTATCGGCAGAAGATCAAGGAATGGAATATCCTATGATTTGTTGGAATTTTGGTCGTCCAGATGAAAATGGAGTGACTAGTGAACAAACGAAAAACGGAATGATTGGAGTGGTTGTTCATGAAGTAGGGCATAACTTTTTTCCTATGATTGTCAATTCTGATGAACGTCAATGGACTTGGATGGATGAAGGATTGAACTCATTTATGGAATTTATGGCGGAGCAGGAATTAGGTACAAATTTCCCATCAAGACGTGGTCCTCCAAAAAACATTGTACCATACATGAGCGGTGATCAAAAAATGTTGGAGCCTATTATGTCAAACTCTGAAAGTATTATTCAGTTTGGGAACAATGCTTATGGAAAGCCAGCTACTGGACTAAATATTCTTAGAGAAACAATTATGGGTAGAGAATTGTTTGATCATGCATTTAAAGTGTATGCCAACCGATGGAAATTCAAACACCCTACTCCTGAAGATTTTTTTAGAACCATGGAAGATGCTTCGGCTGTAGATTTAGACTGGTTCTTTAGAGGTTGGTTTTACTCTACTGATTTTGTTGACATTGGAATAAATGAAGTAAAACAATATTATGTTACTGAAACGCCAACTGCGGAATTGAAAGAGGTTAAGGTAAGAAAAGGACGTTTTGGTTTAGATAAAGGACCATTTGTATATCTAGTTTCAGACACAAGTAAAGAATTAAATTCCTCTTCAAAGAAACCAATGAAAGTTGAAGAAGTAAAATTATTATCAGAATATGTGGATCAAAAATTGACAGCCGAAGAAAAAGCAAACCTAAAAACACCGAAATATTTCTACGAAGTAGAATTTAATAAACCGGGAGGAATGCTAATGCCTATTATCGTTGAAATTACATATGACGATGATACAAAGGAGACTTTCAAATATCCAGCACAAATTTGGAGAAAAAGCAACGATACGGCTAAGAAAGTCTATGCAACTCAAAAAGCAATCAAGAAGATTCAGGTTGACCCAAAATTGGAAACAGCTGATATTGATGTGACCAATAATACTTGGCCAAAAACAGAAGTAAAATCTAAATTTGATTAAGAAATATTAAAAATAAAAAAAGACTCCATTGGGAGTCTTTTTTTTATGAAAAAATTAAAACACAAAGATTTAAAAAAAATATATCTTTGTAACATTAAAAAACAAGAAATATGTTTGGCATCGGGGGAGGAGAATTAATTTTTATCATGTTCATTGTACTCATGCTTTTTGGTTCTGATAAAGTGCCTGAAATAGCACGTACTATGGGCAAAGCAATGGCTCAGTTGAAAAATGCAACGAATGACATAAAAAGCGAAATTCAAAAAGGAGCTGAGGCTAACGGATTTGATGCTAAATCATTGACGGATATTACAGGAAATATCAATTCAGAAATCAACAAAGCTAAGGAGAATATGCTAGGAGAAACAGCATCCCAAATTGAAAAAACAAAAGAGGCAATTGGCGATATTACAGGTCCAATAAAACGCCAAATGTAATGTTGGAAAAACTACTCTCTCTTGACACGGAATTATTTATCTATTTGAATGGTTTAGGTTCTTTAACATTTGACCCGCTTTGGTTAATGATTACCAAACAACTCAATTGGTTGCCATTTTTTTTACTTTTGGCTTATTTAATTTTTAAAAAGTTAGGAACAAAACAAAGCTTGATTTTACTTTTGTTTGTGGCTGTTTTAATAACTTTTACAGACCAAACGACCAATTTATTCAAAAACGGATTTCACCGATTGCGGCCTTGTAATAATCCAGATATAAACACTTTTATTCGAGTAGTAAAAAAGAGCTATTCCTTTAGTTTTTTCTCCGGTCACGCCGCTAATACAATGGCTGTAGCTACTTTTTTATATTTTAATTTTAGGACTAAAATTAAATACTTCGGTTTTCTTTTCTTATGGCCGTTAATATTTGCTTACAGTAGGATATACTTAGGATTACATTACCCAATAGATATTCTTACGGGGTACTTTTTCGGATTTATTTTCGGATTTATGATGTTCAATATCTATGGACTTGTACAGCAAAAATATTTTCCACAGTCAAAATAATTAGCAATTTTAGGAGCTATTTCCCGCTGTTCGCTATATCTTTTTATTGTCATTCTTCCTTCGTCAGAATAACAATAAAAAGGATGCCGCTTCCATCAGGGCTAGGGCATCAGTTTCCAAAATGTCTTTTTAATTTTACATTGTCTGATCTTAAATTTAAAGCACCCTGCTCACCGTCAATCCATCACGAATAGGTAGCAAAACGGTTTCTACTCTACGATCGTTTTTTAATAAGTCATTGTATTCCATTATTATTTTGGTGCTCAGGTCATTGGGTTGTAAAGGCTCCAGAACCTTTCCACTCCACAAAACATTATCGGATAAAATAATCCCGCCCTTATTCATTTTTGGAAGAATCAGTTCAAAATAATTGAGGTAATTTTCTTTATCGGCATCAATAAAAACCAAATCAAATTTTAAGTCAAGTGTTGTAATAATATCAATCGCTTCTCCAAGATGTTGTACAATTTGCTTTCCCCAAGGCGATTTGTCAAAATGTTTTCTCTGAAAATCCACCAATTCTTCCTTGATGTCAATCGTATGAAGTTGACCGTTTTCCTGCATTCCCTCGCACAAACACAGTGCCGAATAACCCGTGTAAGTGCCAATTTCAAGAATATTTACTGGCCGAATCAATTTAGCCAACATGCTTAAAACGCGACCTTGAAAATGTCCGCTCAACATACGAGGCAGCAGAATTTTTTGATAGGTTTCTTTGTTTAACGCGGCTAATAATTCAGGCTCTTTTTGTGAATGTTGTTCGATATAATCTTCTAATTCTTGAGAAATGAAATGCATTTTTGTTGTTTTTTCAATTTGGAACAAAGTTATCAAATTATCAAATCAACAAATCAACAAAAAGTCATTAAATTTGCACCATGCAAATCGAGAAAAAAGACATACGAGCCTTATCCAAAGACCAATTACGAGATTTTTTTGTTACCAATGGCGATAAAGCCTTTCGTGGAAATCAAGTTTATGAATGGTTGTGGAGCAAAGGCGCACATAGTTTTGAAGACATGACGAATGTTTCTAAAGAAACAAGAAATATGCTTGAAACCAACTTTGTTATCAATCATATCAAAGTGGATACCATGCAGCGCAGTGAAGATGGAACGGTGAAAAATGCGGTTCGTTTGCACGATGGTCTAGTGGTAGAATCAGTTTTAATCCCGACAAATACCAGAACAACTGCTTGTGTTTCCAGCCAAGTTGGTTGTAGTTTAGATTGTAACTTTTGCGCCACAGCGCGATTAAAAAGAATGCGAAACCTGGAACCCGCAGAAATTTACGATCAGGTAATTGCGATAGACAAAGAAAGTCGGTTGTATTACAACCATCCGCTATCAAATATTGTTTTCATGGGAATGGGCGAACCGCTGATGAATTACAACAATGTTTTGAAAGCGATTGAAATGATAACCTCGCCGGAAGGTTTAGGGATGTCACCAAAACGTATTATGGTTTCTACTTCAGGAGTGCCAAAAATGATTAAAAAACTCGCTGATGACGACGTGAAATTTAAATTGGCTGTTTCGCTACATTCTGCGATCGATGAAATTCGTTCTCGAATCATGCCTTTCAGTGAGAATTTCCCTTTGGCGGATTTACGGGAATCTTTGGAATATTGGTACAGAAAAACTAAAAGTAAAATTTCCTACGAATATGTTGTTTGGAAAGATATTAATGACAATAAAGCTTCTATAGATGCTCTTGTGAAATTCTGTAAATATGTTCCTTGCAAAGTAAATTTGATAGAATACAATCCTATTGATGATGGTGAATTTCAACAAGCCTCCGAAGAATCAATAAATGAATATATTAAAGCTCTTGAATCGAATGGGATTGTTGTAAAAGTGAGACGAAGTCGCGGAAAAGATATTGATGCCGCCTGTGGTCAACTGGCAAATAAAGAAGCATAAAAAAATGGAGTTCATAATTGAACTCCATTTTTAGTTTTAATCTTTTCTATAATTTAATTTCCTAAGACAATTGGTGTTGCTGTACCGCCATCAATAGATTGCATCGCTAAATTATCACATTCTCCATTTCCATAGTCAATTGTGGCGTAATGAGAATTTTTAGTTAATTTTAATTTACCGGATACTGGAAAAGGCATTGGATTTGCAGATAAACTACAAGCAGTTTTATTGATTAATGGAGTTGCCATTTCGATTAAGGAAGTGAAAATTGATCCATTTGGGTGCGCCGTTGTAAAGGTACCATAAGTGGAATAGATGTCGTCAGTAGGACTCAAACGTGTGGCAAAACCAGCAGTCATTTCTCTTGTTCTTTCTCCGTTACGAGTGTAAACTCCTGCAGTCGTGGTCCATGTCATACTTGTCATCGTAAAGGTGGTTTTAGGATGCAAGGCGGTTCCTGTTCCAATCATTTCTCTCTTCCAAGTTGAAGTTCCGTCCAGTTTGTTATCATTTATGTAGAAATTATTATAAGTAACGGTCATAATTTTAGGGAAAGTAGTTCCTATGGTTCGTGTTATAATGATCTGTCCTTTTAATGAATGCCCTCTAAATGAGCAAGTAGGAGTATTTGGGTTTCCAAAGGTAATCGTTATTTTGCGAACGGTAGTTGTTGATCCTAATTCACTTATTGTGGCGCAGGCAGGTAATAACGAATAATAATTCCCGGTGCTTTTACCAGTTAACGATCCTTCGCTTACTTCATATTGATCGTCAACAATAAGCAAAACATCATCGAAGGCAATATCCATTTTTTGTGTAACTGCAACATCATTTGTAGTCACCATTGCTTCTGATGTTGAAGAATTCGATTCGTTCGTGCAACTTGTAAATGCAAGAATACTAAGAGTCATTCCGAGTAATAAAAATTTTGATTTCATAATAACGTGGTTTTAGGTTTATTTAAATTTGATAGGTATTTGGGGAAAAGGTTTAATTCAAATGTTAAAATGGTTGTTAAAAGTACAAATAAAAGGTTAAATAAGTGTGTAATCAATAGTAGAAAGAAATAATTTCACTGAAATAAAGAAGAATAATTCCTAAATAAAATACTTCCTTAAATTTGATAACGTTTTTTTTGTTTCAAAATAGTATCTTTGAAAGGCAAATGAATGTCACTTCTAAAATAAAACAGCCCATTTTTGATGAGATGGAACTTTTTGAAAAAAAGTTCTATGAATCAATGACTTCACAAGTGGCTTTGCTTAACAGAATCACTTATTATATTGTCAATAGAAAAGGGAAACAAATGCGTCCTATGTTTGTTTTTCTAACTTCTAAAATGGTCTCCGGCGGGATTGTAAACGAGCGAACCTATCGAGGCGCTTGCGTTATAGAACTGATTCATACCGCAACATTGGTTCATGATGATGTTGTGGATGACAGCAATCGCAGAAGGGGTTTTTTCTCCATCAATGCACTTTGGAAAAACAAAATTGCAGTACTTGTTGGCGATTATTTATTGTCAAAAGGCTTATTGCTTTCTATCGATAATGGCGATTTTGATTTGCTTCGAATTATTTCGGTCGCTGTACGCGAAATGAGCGAAGGCGAATTACTTCAAATAGAAAAAGCCCGAAGACTAGATATCACAGAAGATGTTTATTACGAAATCATTCGAAAGAAGACAGCGACACTTATTGCTGCCTGTTGTGCTCTTGGTGCAAAATCAGTTATTGAAGATGAAGTTCAGGTAGAGAACATGCGAAAATTTGGTGAGCTCATCGGAATGGCTTTTCAAATAAAAGATGATTTATTCGATTATACGGATGAAGCCATTGGAAAACCAACAGGAATTGACATCAAAGAACAAAAAATGACTTTGCCACTTATCCACGTTTTGAATACTTGTACCCCAAAAGAAAAAAGCTGGTTAATCAATTCCATAAAAAACCACAATAAAGACAAAAAACGAGTTAAAGAAGTTATTGCATTCGTAAAGAATAATAATGGATTGCTTTATGCCGAAAATAAGATGGTCGAATTTCAGCAAGAGGCACTTTTACTTTTGGATAATTATCCTAATTCTGAGTTCAAAGATGCGCTGATTCTGATGGTTAATTATGTAATTGAAAGAAAAAAATAATTTTTTTTATTTTTTTGTTCTTTCGCAAACCATTGAATTTACTAGCTTTTTTTATAGAATTTAATTTTTAAATAAAAAGAATTAAAATTAGATACAACCTTTTTGCCTCCGCACTCGTCTATGCTAATAGAAGACTGATTCAATGTAAATAACAATTTCAAAAATCAATACTAATAAAAATAAAAAATTTTCCATCATCATTGAAATTGCCATTGAGCTTTGAAATTGAAATTGAATTTTACCATTGAAATTATTTATGAAAGTAATCAACTTACATCAACAGGAAAATGAAATAATCCAGTTAGCGGTGGAAAGTAATCGGCAGGCGCAACAGAAGATTTATTCGCAGTTTTCTCCAAAAATGTTGAGTGTTTGCCGCCAATACATTAAAGACATTCATCAAGCAGAAGATATTATGATTACGGCTTTTATGAAAGTGTTTGTCAATCTGAAAAATTTTCAACACAATGGAAGTTTCGAAGGTTGGATTAGAAGAATTATGGTGAATGAATGCATTTCTTTCATTAGAGTGCAAAAAAAGATAAAATATATCGAGGATGAAGACTTTTTCGAGGAAAGTTTTAATGATATCGAAAGTCAATTTTCATTAGATGATATTCAGTTTTTGATTGATAATTTGCCGGATGGTTATAAATTGGTTTTCAATTTATATGCAATCGAAGGGTATAAACATCATGAAATTGCAATTATGTTAGGGATTAATGAAGGAACGTCAAAATCGCAATTATCGCATGCCAGAAAGATGCTGCAAAGACAGATCAACAAGTTAAAAAATAACAGTAATGGAACCGAATAAATTTGAAACACAATTCAGAGAGAAGTTGAATTCTCGAGAGATCAAACCATCAGAAATGGCTTGGAGCAAATTGGATGCGATGCTTTCCGTTTCTGAAAAACCAAAGCGTAAAAATTTTACTTGGATTTATATTGCGGCGAGTTTTGTAGGTTTTTTATTGATTGGAACTTTTTACTTTAATCAAAAAGACAATGCCATAGAAATCAAGAGCAATGAAGTAGTTCTCGAAAATGAAGTTGAGCCACAAAGCACTAATAGTCCTGTTAAGAGTTTAAAAGCTAAGGAAGAGAAAGAAAAGGGCTTAGTTCCCATCGTTGCGCCAAAATTAATTTCTGGAACTAATAGAATTTCAATTTTAAAAGTAAAACTCGTAAACAACAATTCAAATCAAAATCAAGTTGTTCAAGCTTCAATTAAAGATCATTCAATAGAGAATAATTCAATAGTTAGTGCTTCTGCAAATAAGAATTACGAATTAACAACCAAATGCAAATACATTTCAGCAGAAAAGTTATTATCAGAAGTTAGTAATACTAAATATGAAACAAAAGCTTATGATAAAACAACGGAAAGAACTAGAAAAGGTATTGAAGTAAATGCAAATAGTTTGTTGTCAAATGCTGAAACAGAATTAGATCAATCTTTTAGAGATTCTGCACTACAGAGGTTGAATAAAAATTTTAATGCTATCAAAACAGTTTTAGTGAATAGAAATTACGAAGAATAAATATAAATCAATCATCAATCATCAATCATCAATCAAAAAACGAAAATCATGCAAAAAATTATTTTAATTACAACGATTATGTTACTTGCTTTGGTAAGTAAGGTAAATGCTCAAGGCGTCGATGCGATACAAAATAGCTCCGAATGGAATTATAGAGGTTCTATGCCAGATAGTTATGAAATGGGACCAGAGACGGGTAATGACCTAAACAATCAAAATGTTTTTAAAATTAAATCGCTTCAAAGTAAAATTAATGGCTTTGGAACCATTATGAAAACGATAAAACCTGATGCGTATTTGGGAAAAACAGTTAAAATGACGGGTTATGTAAAAAGTGAAAATGTAAAGTCGTGGGCTGGACTTTGGATGCGAGTAGATTATTACACGGCAGCTGTTCTGGCATTTGATAACATGCAAAGGAGAGCGATAAAAAGAACTACCGATTGGACAAAATATGAAGTTGTTCTATTTGTCCCTCTTGAAGCAACATCTATTTCTTTCGGTGTTTTATTGCAAGGAACGGGAAAGATTTGGTTTAAAGATGTAACGCTAGAAGTAGTTGATGATTCTGTAACTGAAACGGGTGTTACGAAAGGAAGAGATCATAAAGTAATTTCATTTGAAACAAAAGCAAAAGCTATCGGCAATGAAATTAAAGCTATATCAGAGAGCCAAAAGAGTGCTTTAAAAGTAGAAATAGAAGTTCTTGATAAAGAAGTTGAGAAAAAAATAATGTCCAAAGAACAAGCGGATGCCCTTAAACTAAAAAAAGCAGAAGAACGCGCAAATGCAATTGAGACAAAAGTCGCTATTGAGGAAGCGAAGTTAATTCAATTAGTTCAAGATAACGTGGATGGAAAGTTTGAGGATGAGAAGGACCATAAAGGTGGCGGAAGAATGATTGTGTTAGGAAATAATACAGATTCTATTGGAACCAGTCAGAGAGAAATAAACATCACCTCAATGAAAGTTTACAATGGCCAGAAAGATAAAGAGAATCGTCAATCAAAAAGAACCACTAGTCAGTTGGTTTTTGCTGCAGGCTTGAATAATGTTTTAACAAAGGGATCTGTTAACAAATCAGATTTTAGATATTTAGGTTCTCATTTCTATGAATGGGGGTTTACGTATAATACAAGAATTTTAAATAAAAATAATTTGTTGCATGCAAAATATGGTTTATCAGTGATGTACAATAATTTGCGTACTACCGATAATAGAAATTTTGTAGTGGATGGAAATCAGACTAATTTAGAATTAAATGGCGTGCATCAAGAGGACTCTCGTTTTAAGAATGTAAATTTAGTATTTCCAGTACACTTAGAGTTTGACTTCACAAAAACCAGAGAAAGAGATGGGAAAACGTATTTTAAATCGCATGATAGTTTCCGTTTCGGATTAGGAGGATATGTTGGCACAAATTTAAAATCGAAACAATATGTAAAGTATGATATTGATGGGTATAATTCAATAGAAATATCAAAAGGAGATTTCAATACCACTAATTTTATTTATGGTTTGAGTACTTATTTTGGTTACAAAACCGCAAGTTTATACATGAAATATGACTTTAACCCTTTATTTAAAGATAATGTAGTAAAGCAAAATAATGTTTCTTTAGGAATACGTTTCGATTTCAATTAAAAATTGGTTTAGTTAGTTTTGTACTTTAAAAAGCACTTCGAGAGAGGTGCTTTTTTATTTAAGAAGTTGATTTAAGAAGTTTGATTTGTGTATTTTTGCATTCTTTCAATTCTTAAATTGTTTATTATATTTTGATTTCAAAAGCCACTATAGATACTGTTTTCGAAACTGCTCGAGTAGAGGAGGTTATCGGTGATTTTGTACAATTGAAACGTGCGGGAAGCAACTTCAAGGGATTAAGCCCTTTTTCTGAAGAGCGCTCGCCATCGTTTATGGTTTCTCCCGCTAAGGGAATTTGGAAGGATTTCAGTTCTGGTAAAGGAGGTAATTCAGTGGCTTTCTTGATGGAACACTCGCAATTTACATATCCGGAAGCCATTAGATATTTAGCCAAAAAGTATAATATCGAAATTGAAGAAACAGAGCAGACAGATGAAGAGAAAGCCAATACTGATGTGAGAGAAAGTATGTATTTGGTTTCTGAGTTTGCAAAAACGTATTTCCATAATACCCTTTTAAACTCGGAGGAAGGGAAAGCTATAGGTTATTCTTATTTCAAAGAACGAGGTTTTACTAATGAAACGATAAAGAAGTTTGGTTTGGGTTATTCTCCTGAAACTTGGGATGCTTTTACAAAAGAAGCATTAGGAAATGGATATAAAATGGAATTTCTTGAAAGTACCGGTTTAACAATAGCCAGAGAAGACCGGCCATTTGACCGCTTTAAAGGACGGGTGATGTTTCCTATACAAAGTATGTCCGGAAGGAATCTAGGTTTTGGAGGTCGTATCCTTACTAATGATAAGAAAGCGGCAAAATACCTGAATTCTCCCGACAGTGATATTTACCATAAAAGCAAAGTGTTGTACGGTATTTATCAGGCCAAACAGTCTATTGCTAAACTCAATAATTGTTATTTGGTCGAAGGATATACGGATGTGATTCAGTTCCATCAAGCGGGAATTGAGAATGTAGTAGCTTCTTCTGGAACCGCATTGACACCTGATCAAATAAGATTAATAAACAGACTTACAAAAAATATTACTGTTCTTTTTGATGGTGATGCTGCTGGATTACGCGCTTCTATTCGTGGAATCGATTTGATTCTCGAGGAAGGAATGAATGTAAAAGTATGTACTTTTCCTGATGGTGAAGATCCAGATAGTTTTGCTAAGAAAACGTCTTACGACGATTTGGTGGCTTATCTCGAAAATAATGCAAAAGATTTTATTCAGTTTAAAGCTTCACTTTTGATGAATGAAGCCAAGAATGATCCTATTAAAAAAGCAGATTTGATTCGGGATATGATCGTGAGTATTTCTAAAATTCCGGATAGAATTCAGAGGGAAATCTATATTCAGGAATGTTCCAGAATCATGGATATTTCAGAACAGGTTTTGGTAAGCACTTTGGCACAATTAGTTCAAAAAGATATTTCTGAGGTTGGTAAAAAGAAAATTCAAGAATATAAAGCACTAGAAATTGTAAAAACAGAAAATCCTACAGATGTAGAAAAAGTTGATGTTTTATATCGTTTGGAAAGAAAAATTATTGAAATTCTATTGTTGTACGGAAATAAAACAGAAGAATTTGAAGACGCATTTTTGAAAACAAATGCAGAAGGTGAAATCGAAAATGTTATAGAAAAGAAAGAATACAAAGTATATCAAAGGATCTATTTAAGCTTGCAGGAAGATGAGGTTGAGCTTGCAAATCCTTTATTTAGAGATATATTTAACGATATAATTAACTTTTACCATCAAAACGAAAATTTCAGTTTAGAGAAATACTTAATGCATTTACAACCGGATTTTGCACAGGAAGTTACTGATATTTTAATGGAAGATGAAAGAATAGTTTTGCATAACTGGGAAGGACAGAATATTTTTCCAAAGTCTAAAAGCGAATCTATAAGTCAAAATGTGTCCGAAACGATTCTAACATTACGATGGTTTCTTGTGGGCAAAATTATCGAAGAATTAAAAAGCTCTCTATCATCGGAACCTGGTTCAGATAATACAGAGCCTCTCTCTTTAACAATGGATTACAACACATTAATCCATTCGTTTTCCAAAAAATTAGGAAGAGTAATGTCTAGATATTACTAGACTAAACTATTTCTAGTGTTTTCGCTTTGTTTACCAAATCGACTAAATTTGTGACATTTAATTTTGTCAAAAGACGTAATTTATACGTACTTATTGTTTTTTCGTTAAGACCTAGAATTTCAGCAATCTCGTGATTCTTTTTTCCATCACTTAAATAACGTAAAACTTCTACTTCACGGTTAGAAAGCTTTCGATATAATCGTTCGCTCTTACTTTGTTTTGCAATTAATGCTAGGTTTTTCTTAACCGTTTCATTCATGATTATTTTACCTTGGTGGACTTTAATAATCGAAATGCCTAAAGTTTCTAGTTTTTCTTTTTTGTGAATAAATCCAGAAACACCGGCTTTAATAGCATTAGGTGCATAAATTTGTTCTGAAAGACCACTGAAAATAATAATCTTAGTCTTAGGGAAGTTTTTCAAGACATTTTTAACTTCAAAAATACTCGACAGACCTTCCAATTCCAGGTCTATTATTAATACATCAATGTCCTTAGTAAGGAGTATATCCCGAACCATCAAAAAATTACCTACATTAGCAACTATTGATATTTCTGCGTGATCTTTAAAGTAAGATTTTACTCCAAAATGCACTACGGGATAATTGTCGGCAACACATACTTTAATCATAGTTTTAATTTTTAGCGTTGTTTATATTTTGGATAGTAAATTTAATAAATATTTTCTGTAAATAACTGAAAATCAGCATAAAATGTAAATATTTTGTTCATTTAAATTAAACAAACGGGTATTGGTTTCATTTTATGTTGATTAATTGTATTCAATCGTTTGTAAATTTCGAAAACGGTTTGTTCTCTTCCTGAAAAATTATTGGCTGATTTTCCTGATTCGTCTTGAATCATCGCCCATTCCAGCTCGTCATAACTGGCTCCTAGTTGATCTTCGTCTGTTCTTTCGTCTCCAAATAATCCATCAGATGGCGACGCGTTTAAGATCGAATTCGGTATTTTTAAATAACTCCCTAAAAGATATACCTCGGATTTCATTAAATCGGCAATTGGGCTTAAATCGACACCGCCATCGCCGTACTTGGTATAAAAACCAACACCAAAATCTTCCACTTTATTTCCAGTTCCAGCAACCAATAATCCATAAATGCCTGCAAAATAATACAGTGTGGTCATTCGTAAACGAGCGCGAGTATTAGCTAAGGATAAATGAAGTTTATGTGTTTCAACATCATCTGGAACTACTTTTTTAAATGATTCAAATACCGAAGTTAAATCAGCTTCAATACTGCTCACATTAGGAAATTTCATTTTTAATTGGTCAATGTGTTCCCGTCCGCGGGTAACATGGCTATGCGCTTGATGTATAGGCATTTCCACACATAAAACTTTCAACCCGGTTTGTGCACATAACGTTGAGGTCACCGCTGAATCAACTCCGCCTGAGATTCCTATAACAAATCCATTGACATTGGCATTTTCGGCATATGTTTTTAACCAATTTACAATATGTGTATTTATTTTTTCAACTTGCATAGTGGTATTTTTAATCATAATAGTTTAGGTATTAAAAAGTAGGAATGTATATTTGCAAATCAATTCGTAGTTTATTAGTTTACTATTACTTTGGCTACAAATTTACTTAATAAATATGAAAATACATCTATTGTCCATAGCCTTTTGTTTACTTTTTTTATCTTGTGATAAAAAAAGTAAAACAGAAAAAGCAGTTGATGCGATTCCTTTAGAACTTAAAATTGAACGATTTGACAAAATATTTTTTGAAACTCCTTCCAAAGATTTGGGGAATTTGAAAAAAGAGTATCCCTATTTTTTCCCTCAAGGCAATGATGATAGTGTTTGGTTAAATAAGATGCAAGATCCCTTATGGCGCGAGTTATATACCGAAGTTGAAAAGAAATATTCAAATTTCGAACCCGTAAAAGTGGAACTTGAGGAGCTTTTTAAACATATTAAATATTATTTTCCTAACACTAAAACGCCAAAAGTTGTTACCATAATTTCTGAAATGGATTATAACAATAAGGCTATATATGCTGATAGTTTGGTAATTATTTCTCTTGAACTGTATTTGGGAAAAGAACATAAATTTTATCAATTTCCAAATTATATAAAGCAGAATTTGGAACAAAGTCAAATAATGCCAGATATAGTTTCAAGTTTTTCGGCACGTAAAATAGCCCCTGCTTCAGATAAAAATTTGCTGAATCAAATGGTTTATTTTGGAAAACAGCTATATTTAAAAGACTTACTATTGCCAAATTATAGTGACGCAGACAAAATGGGTTATACACCCGAACAAATAAAATGGTGTCAAGAAAATGAAAGTTATATGTGGCGGTATTTTATAGAAAAGGAAATGCTCTACAGTGATGATCAAAAGCTGCTGCCGCGATTTATCAGTCCGGCTCCGTTTTCTAAATTTTATTTAGAAATTGATAATGAGTCACCGGGACGTGTTGGCGCTTGGATTGGCTGGCAAATTATTCGTTCTTACATGAAAAATAATGAGGTACCTATCACCGAGTTATTAAAAACAGATGCAAAAGAAATATTTGAAAAATCAAAATACAAACCTAAAAAGTAATGTCAGATAAAAATACATCAGAAATTAAATTTCTAATCGAATTAGACGATAACCGTGTTCCGGAAAAATTAATGTGGTCTGCTAAAGACGGCGGAGTGGAAGCGCAGGAAGCTAAAGCTATTATGTTGTCTATTTGGGACAGTAAAGCTAAAGAAAGCATGCGGATTGATTTATGGACTAAAGATATGCCGGTCGATGAAATGAAAATTTTCTTTCATCAAACTTTAGTGGCTATGTCTGAAACTTTTAAACGTGCCACAGATGATGAGAAAATGGCGGATACAATGAAGGATTTCTGTGATTATTTTGCAGAGAAATTGGAGTTGACGAAATAACGGATTTTTGATCTCAAATCTTTATAAAGTAATTTTAACTCTAGAATTTAAACAAAAAAAACTGCAATATGATTCGTTTCAATTGCAGTTTTTTTTGTTGTTATATGGTCTTTAAGACTGAAATAATTTTAATTTTTTATGGATTTCTTTTTTAGATCTTTTAAAATTTTCTTCAAACTTCCAGTCATTAGCGCATTTGAACTTTTGTGAAAAGAAATGTTGTCGATTAATTTATCAGATTTTTTGGTTTCCCAGACTGACTTTTCTTTTCTTGCTGAGACCTTTCCGATCGCTCTTTGGGAATAGATTATTTCTTGTAAATTCAAATCATATATTTCTAATGTTACCTCGCTTTGATTGGAGCCGATTGAATTTTCGTCTTCATATAAGCCAATTGTGCCTATTTCGCTTTTATTTTTTTTAGAAGAGATATTAATAAAATAATCAAAACCCGTCCCAATTTTTAGTTCTTTAAGTTTTTGTTTATTTGGGTTTAATGGGATTTGATAAGATATTAATAAACCGTCAACGTTGTCTCTGTAAAAATAGCGGTCTTTTAAATTGTCTTTAAAAAAAGCAGTAGCCTGATCGGTTAGTTTTTCGGTATTGTAACTTGGACTATCTAATTGATTAAGTAGCCATTTCCCTTTTGTGAAATCAACACCAGTTTTATAACTAGTATTGGTGAGGATATAAGTATTGCTTTTGCAAGAAGCAAATAATACTAAAATAACAACTAAAACAGGGATTAATGTGCTGTTTTTTTTAATCATGTTCGTGTGTTTAGAACGTTTTAAAACTGACTGTTGTTTTTGAAAACTTCCTGATTTACGTCGTCTATATAGGAAAGTAATTCTTCTTTTCCTGTTGATTCTGTAGCGGAGGTAACGAAATATTGAGGCATTTCGGCCCAGTTGTTTGCGAACATTTTCTTTTTGTAAGCCGCAACGTGAGAATCGATTTTCACTTTGCTGATTTTATCGGCTTTGGTGAAAACAATACAAAAAGGAATTTCACTTTCGCCCATATAGGACATGAATTCAATATCGATGGTTTGTGCCTCATGACGAATATCAATCAACACAAAAGCACAAACTAATTGCTCTCTTGTTTCAAAATAATCAGTGATAAATTCCTGAAAAACAGATTTTGTTTTTTTAGAAACTTTGGCATAGCCATAACCTGGTAAATCGACTAAAAACCAATTGCTATTAATTAAAAAATGATTAATTAATTGGGTTTTTCCAGGTCTTCCGGATGTTTTGGCTAATTTTTTGTGATTCGTTAGCATGTTTATCAAGGAGGATTTTCCAACATTTGATCGGCCTATAAAAGCATATTCCGGCAAAAATTCCTTGGGACACTTTGTTACATCGGAGTTACTGATAATAAATTCGGCAGTATTAATTTTCATGATTTGCGTATGTAATTATTCTTTTTAAGCGTGTACTTGTAAATGAGTTACGGATAACCATTCTTCCAACAAACGATTAAATTCTTCGGGTTTTTCCATCATGGCCGCATGACCACATTCGTCAATCCAATACAAGGTTGAATTGGGTAATAGTTTATTAAATTCTATAGCGACATCAGGAGGAGTAACCTTGTCATTTTTGCCCCAAATAATACAGGTTTGAACATGCATTTTTGGTAAATCCTTTGCCATATTATGACGAATGGCGCTTTTGGCAATCGTCAATGTTTTTATTAATTTTATTCGGTCATTTACGGAAGCATACACTTCGTCAATAAGTTCCGGAGTAGCGATTTTTGGATCGTAAAAAACATCTTCAGCTTTTTTCTTGATGTATTCATAGTCACCTCTTTTTGGATAACTATCACCCATAGCACTTTCGTAAAGACCAGAACTTCCGGTTATTACAAGACCCGCTACTTTTTCAGGATACATTTTTGTATGATAAAGTGCAATATGACCACCTAACGAATTTCCTAAAAGAATTACTCGTTCTAAACCTTTGAATGTAATAAAATCTTTAACGTAACGAGCAAAAGCCTTAACGTTAGTTTTTAAAATGCTTTGTGTGTATATTGGAAGATCAGGGATTATTATTTTATATCCTTTGGTAGAAAAATAACTAGCAACGGCGTCAAAATTACTTAATCCTCCCATCAAGCCGTGAAGGATGACGATTGGGATTCCTTCTCCAGCTTCATAATAGCTGTATTTACCTTCTTTTTTATAGTGTTTTTCCATTTTTCTAGAATGCGGATTTTCAATTTTGACAAATATATGATTTAATAAATAAATATAATTTTTTACAACAATTTTAATTGTTTTTAAATCGTCAGTTAATTTTGCTATTATTTGGTTTTTTAAGGCGCGAATTGTTAATTATTTGCTCTTTTTGCCAAAAGTAAAATTGAATTCGTATAATGTTTTATGGGCTTCTTTTTTATTGATGTTATCTTTCTTACAAATAAAACAAAATAGGTCTAACGTTCTGATTGTCCAAAAATTAAGGGTTTTTAGTCTAAAGTGGTGAAACTTATTAACAAAGTGGTATATAGTGGTAAAATGTGGTAGTTTTTTTTCTATTTTTGCTCTACACCATTTAATACATTTTGCTTGGACACAATTATTGGAACATATGAATGTAAAGTTGATGCTAAAGGAAGGCTGCTTTTGCCAGCGCCTTTAAAAAAGCAATTGGCTTCTTCTCTTCAAGACGGTTTTGTTTTGAAGCGTTCCGTTTTTCAGCCATGTCTAGAATTATATCCTATGAAAGAATGGGATTTGGTGATGCAAAAAATCAACAAGCTGAATAAGTTCGTAAAGAAAAATAATGACTTTATTCGAAGGTTTACCGCCGGAGTCAAGGTGGTTGATATTGATGCTTTGGGTAGATTATTAGTGCCAAAAGATTTAGTGCAATTTGCAACTATTGCAAAAGACGTTGTATTCTCATCAGCAGTAAATATTGTTGAGATTTGGGATAAAGATTTGTACGAAAAATCAATAAGCGGCGACGATGTTGATTTTGCAGATTTAGCAGAGGAAGTAATGGGAAATATAAATGACAATGAGTATGGAATATCATAATCCGGTTTTGCTTCAAGCATCAGTAGATGGTTTAAATATTAAACCAGACGGCATTTATGTAGATGTGACTTTTGGAGGCGGTGGTCATTCAAAAGAGATTTTAAAAAGACTTGGTCCAAACGGAAAGTTATTTGCTTTTGATCAGGATGAAGATGCATTAGCGAATGCATTACCAGACGAAAGGTTCACGCTAATAAATGAAAATTTTAGATTTATAAAAAGATTTTTACGCTTTTATGGTGTAAAAAGTGTTGATGGAATTTTAGGGGATTTAGGCGTTTCTTCACATCAGTTTGATGTGCCAGAAAGAGGTTTTTCTACTCGTTTTGATGCCGAATTAGATATGAGAATGAGTCAGAAAAATGATTTAAATGCATATCGTGTGGTTAATGAATATGATGAAGCAAATCTAAAAAGAGTTTTCTTGGATTATGGGGAATTGAAAAATGCACCAGCTTTGGCAAGGACGATTGTAGAAGCCAGAGAGGAGCGTCCAATCAAAACAACAGATGAATTGAAAGAGGTTTTAACGAAATATTTACCGGAAAGAGTCAGAAATAAAATATTGGCTCAAATCTATCAGGCAATCCGAATTGAAGTGAATCAAGAGATGGATGTTTTGAAAGAGTTTTTGGAACAATCGTTAGAAATATTGAATCCAAACGGAAGATTATCTGTCATATCGTATCATTCATTGGAAGATCGATTAGTGAAAAGATTTGTGAAAAACGGAATGTTTGAAGGAGAACCTGAGCGCGATTTTTTCGGTAATTTTTCTGTTCCATTTAAAACTATTGGAAAATTAATAGTTCCGGATGCAGCTGAGATAAAAATTAATAATAGAGCTCGAAGTGCAAAATTAAGAATAGCTGAAAAGAGATAGTTAGTTATATGAAAATGAAAAACAGAGTTTATAGTCTATTAAAAGCGAGGTTTCTTATAGATGATGATGCTGTTAAGAATTGGCGTTTCATTGTCTTTGTTATTGTTTTGGCTATAGTTATGATTGCAAATACACAGCGTTTTGAGCAAAAAGTTTTTAAGATTGCTGAATTAACAAATCAAGTAAAAGAATTACGTTCAGAATTTGTTGACAGACGATCAGAGTTAATGAAACTGAAAATGGAATCGACTGTTTCTGAAAAAATGGTAGAAAAAAACATTTTTCCATCAACAGTTCCTCCAGTTAAAATAGAAGTTAAAAAAGAAGAAGAAAAAAGTTTCTTTAAAAAAATATGGCAGTAGAAGATAAACACATATCGTACAGAATTTATCTGGTCGCTTTCGCTATCTTTTTGATGGCCATTGCGATTGCTGTTAAGTTGACAAATATTCAGTGGGTAGAAGGGGATTATTATAGAAAGCTAGCCAAAGAAAGAACGGTTAGAAATTTTCTAATTCCTGCTAATAAAGGAAATGTTTATTCCGCCGACGGCAGTCTTTTAGCGACTTCTATTCCTAATTATGAAATACGTTTTGATGCTGTTACTCCAAAAGCGGAATCATTCGAAAAAAATGTTAAACCATTATCGGATTCATTAGCTTTAATTTTAGGAAAACCGTCTAGTTATTTTCAAAATGAATTAAGAAAAGCAAGAGCAAACAAAAATAGATATTATTTGATTGCACGAAATTTAAGCTACACAGAATATTTTAAAATTAAAGGGTTTCCATTGTTTAATTTGGGAAGCAACAAAGGTGGAATTATCATTGAACAAGAAACGGTTAGGAAACATCCAATAGGAAAAATTGCAGAACGTACCATTGGCTATGAAAGAAGAAATTCAAACGGATCTTCAGACGGTAAAGGGATAGAATGGGCTTACCGTAATTATCTTAATGGTAAAGATGGGAACATTTTAAAACAAAAAATTGCAAAAGGACAATGGAAACCGTTGCGTGACATTAACGAAGTTGATCCACAGGATGGTTACGATGTGATCTCTACAATTGATGTTTTTATCCAGGATATTGCGCATCATGCATTATTAAAACAATTAGAAGATTATCAGGCAGACCACGGTTGTGTAGTAGTTATGGAGACAAGTACAGGACAAGTTAAGGCAATTTCGAATTTAGGAAGAGGCAAGGACGGAACCTATTATGAAACTACTAATTATGCAGTCGCCGAGTCTCACGAGCCAGGTTCTACGTTTAAATTGGTTGATTTAATGACTATTCTTGAAGATAAAGTGGCGGATACGAGCACTGTTTATGATAGAAAAGGAGGGTTAATTACTTATTATGGTAAAAAGGTTGAAGATTCTCATAGAGGCGGACCACAAAAAATTTCGTTAGCAAGAGGATTTGAAATTTCATCTAATACAGTTATGGTACAAGCAGTCTATAATAACTATAAAAATAATCCTTCAAAATTTGTAAATCATGTTGATTCATATGGTTTGAACAGAAAATTAGGTCTTGATTTAAAAGGAGAAGGAATGCCCAGAATTCCCCAGCCAAAGGATAAAAACTGGTCTAATATTTCGCTTCCTTGGATGGCTTTTGGTTACGGCGTTTCGGTAACACCTATGCAAACGCTTACGTTTTATAATGCAGTTGCCAATAACGGTGTGATGGTAAAACCTCAGTTTGTTTCGGAAATAAAAGAATGGAATAAAACAATCAAAAAAATTGACAAAGTCGTTTTAAATCCAAGAGTATGCTCGCAAGAAACTATTTTGAAACTAAAAGCCGTTTTGTTGAATGTTGTTAAAAAAGGAACGGGTGCTAAGCTTTACTCTAAAGATTTTTCTATGGCGGGTAAAACAGGAACGGCCCAAGTAAATTATGCAAAAGATGGTGGAGCAGGAAAATATTACGCATCTTCATTTGTTGGTTATTTTCCAGCAGAGCATCCAAAATATTCTTGTATAGTTGTCGTTCATAAGCCTAGTACGGTAAATAACAATTATTATGGTGCGGATGTGGCAGGTCCTGTTTTTAAAAGGATTGCGCAAAAAATTTTTACTGATGCTCCTTCGACTAATAAGATTAAGAATTTAGACAGAAAGATACCAAAGCAGGAAAGTAATTATGACTCTTATTTTGTAAAATCACAAAATAAGTCTCAATTCATACCTGATGTAAAAGGAATGTCAGGAATGGACGCCTTAGCTTTATTGGAGAATTTAGGTGTAAAAGTGAAAGTTGTCGGAATAGGAAAAGTAAAAAAACAATCGCTTCAGGCTGGCCAAAACATTGTGAAAAACGCAACTATACTATTAGAATTATCATGAGTATTTTAAAAGACATATTATACAAAGTAGCTATCATTGCCGTTAATGGTTCGACAGATATTGCTATTGACAAAATGGATTTCGATTCTAGAAAAATCGAAAAAAATGATGTTTTTATAGCGATTCGCGGTTCTATTTCAGACGGACATGATTATATAGAAAAAGCAATTCAGCAAGGAGCTGCGGCAGTTATTTGCGATACACTTCCAGAAGTTCTTGTCAAAGGAATTACCTATGTTCAGGTAAAAGACACTAATTCAGCCCTAGCATATATGGCTGCAAATTATTTTGGTGACCCTTCTGAAAAGCTGAAATTAGTTGGTATTACAGGAACAAATGGTAAAACGACAATTGCTTCGTTGTTGTATCAATTGTTTAAAAAAGCAGGTTTTAAAGTTGGATTATTATCTACTGTAAAAATTTTGGTGGATGAGAAAGAATATAAAGCGACACATACCACTCCGGATTCAATCACAATTAACCATTATCTGAAAGAAATGGTGGAAAACGGTGTTGAATATTGTTTTATGGAGGTGAGTTCACATGGGATTCATCAAAAAAGAACAGAAGCATTACATTTTGTTGGAGGTATTTTTACCAATTTATCTCACGATCATTTGGATTATCACCCCACGTTTGCAGAATATAGGGATGTTAAGAAGTCGTTTTTCGATAATTTGCCTAAAGCAGCTTTTGTATTAGTAAATATTGATGATAAAAATGGGCAAGTAATGTTGCAAAATACAGCAGCCAAAAAACTTACGTATGCCTTAAAATCGTATGCAGATTATAAAGCGCAAATCCTGGAAAATCAATTGTCAGGTTTGTTGTTGAAAATAAATGGAAATGAAGTATGGGTTAAGCTTATAGGTACATTCAATGCGTATAATTTATTGGCTATTTACGGAGCTGCAGTTCAATTGGGTTTAGAAAGTTTAGAAGTGTTGCGATTGTTATCTGATTTAGAAAGTGTTTCAGGTCGTTTCCAATTTATTGTTTCTACAACCAATATTACTGCAATTGTGGATTATGCTCATACGCCGGATGCTTTGGAAAACGTACTAAAAACTATAAATGATATTCGCACAAAAAACGAACAATTAATTACAGTTATAGGCTGCGGAGGAAATAGAGATAAAGCGAAGCGCCCAATTATGGGAGGAATTGCATCTGAACTTAGTGATAAAGCAATCCTCACTTCGGACAATCCTAGAGATGAAGATGCCGATGTTATCATTAGCGAAATGGAACAAGGTGTTGCGCCTCAAAACTATAAAAAATTGCTAACGATTAGCGATAGGAAACAGGCTATAAAAACAGCTTGTCAATTGGCTCAGCCAAATGATATTATATTAATTGCCGGTAAAGGACACGAAACTTACCAAGAGATTAAAGGCATTCGTCAACATTTTGATGACATGGAAACGGTTAAGGAAATTTTAGAACAACTTAATAAATAACCAAATAAACACATAACCGAATATGCTATATTATTTATTTGAATATTTAGACAAAACATTAAATGTATCTGGAACGGGTGTTTTTCAATACATAACTTTTAGATCCGCTTTAGCATTTATGCTTTCGCTACTATTGTCCACGATTTATGGGAAAAGAATCATTGCATTCCTTCAAAGACAACAGGTGGGAGAAACAGTGCGTGAGCTTGGTTTAGCTGGTCAAAATGAAAAAGCAGGTACGCCTACGATGGGAGGTTTGATTATCATATTTGCCACTTTGGTCCCTGTTATACTTTTTGCAAAACTGCACAATATCTATATTGTTTTATTGATTGTTACTACGCTTTGGATGGGAACAATTGGTTTTATAGATGATTATATTAAAATTTTCAAAAAAGATAAAGAAGGGCTGAAAGGAATCTTTAAAGTTTTTGGACAAGTTGGTTTGGGATTAATTGTAGGTTCGGTACTTTATTTTAGTCCGGCAGTTACGGTAAGACAAGATACTGGTAAAACGGATATTTTTAAAACACCAACAGAAAATGTGATTGTTCAGGCACCAGTTGAAGAAAAATCTACTGCAACGACTATTCCTTTCTTTAAAAACAATGAATTTGATTATGCTGAATTATTGGCATGGACAGGCGAAGGTTATGAAAAATGGGCGTGGTTAGTTTTTATTCCTATAGTTATTTTTATTATTACTGCGGTTTCTAATGGTGCTAATTTAACCGATGGAATTGATGGGTTAGCCGCGGGAACTTCAGCGATTTCTGTCTTGGCGCTTGCGATTTTCACTTTCGTTTCTGGAAATATTATTTTTTCTAACTATTTGAATATTATGTATATCCCGAGTTCGGGGGAAATGACGGTGTTTATCGCTTCGTTTGTGGGAGCATTAATTGGTTTTCTATGGTATAATTCCTATCCGGCTTCGGTTTTTATGGGCGATACGGGAAGTTTAACAATAGGCGGAATTATTGCCGTTTTGGCAATTGCTGTTCGAAAAGAGATGCTAATCCCTCTATTATGCGGAATTTTTCTTGTCGAAAATCTATCTGTCGTATTACAAGTTAGCTATTTCAAATACACTAAAAAACGCTTTGGTGAAGGCCGAAGAATCTTTCTAATGTCACCATTGCATCATCATTATCAGAAAAAAGGCTATCACGAAAGTAAAATAGTCACTCGATTTTGGATTGTTGCTATCATGCTCGCCATATTATCAATTGTTACTTTAAAACTAAGATAGTATGAGATTAGTTGTTTTAGGAGGAGGAGAAAGCGGTATAGGTACTGCTATCCTGGGTAAGAAAAAAGGATATGATGTATTCGTATCTGATTTTGGAAAGATAAAAGCAAATTACAAAGAAGTTCTTATTATTAATGGAATAGCATGGGAGGAAGAGCAGCATACGGAAGCTCTGATTCTAAATGCTGATGTGGTCATGAAAAGCCCTGGAATACCTGAAAAATCTCCAATAGTAAAAAAACTTATTGAGAAAGGAATTGCAGTGATATCAGAAATTGAGTTCGCAGCACCCTTTACGGATGCGACAATTATTGGAATAACAGGAAGTAACGGGAAGACCACCACTACTATGCTGGCTTACCATTTGTTGAAATCTGCCGGATTAAATGTAGGATTGGGAGGAAATATTGGAAAGAGTTTTGCTTGGCTGGTCGCTGATAATAAATTTGATTCATACGTTTTGGAGTTGAGCAGTTTTCAGTTAGATGGAATCAAAGATTTCAAACCGCATATTGCAATTATTACTAATATCAGTCCGGATCATTTGGATCGATATGAATATAAATATGAAAATTACATTGATTCAAAATTTAGAATTACTATGAATCAAACGGAGGAAGACTACCTCATATACGACGCAGATGATGAAGCCATTGCGGGATGGTTTAAAACGCATACAACTAAAGCTAAATTAATTCCTTTTTCATTGACTAAAACTTTCAGCGAAGGAGCTTATATAAAAAACAACAAAATGGAAATAACCATCAATCAAGAAGAGTTTAAAATGGATACAGAGCATATTGCCTTAGAAGGAAAACATAACATGAAAAACGCAATGGCAGCAACCTCTGTAGCGAAACTGATGCAGATTAGAAAATCTACAATACGTGAAAGTTTATCTAATTTTCAAGGAGTAGAGCATCGTCTTGAAAAAGTCTTGAAAATTCAAAATGTGCAGTACATCAATGACTCCAAAGCAACCAATGTCAATGCAACTTTTTTTGCATTAGACAGCATGAATACACCTACAGTTTGGATTGTGGGTGGTGTTGATAAGGGAAATGATTATAACGAATTGATGTCTTTAGTTCGTGAAAAAGTAAAAGCAATTATCTGTCTTGGAGTTGACAATAAAAAGATCATAGATGTTTTTGGGAATGTCGTTGATATCATGGTTGAAGTGGATAACATGAATGATGCAGTAAAAATGGCACAACGTCTAACAGAAAAAGGAGATACGGTATTATTGTCGCCGGCTTGCGCCAGTTTTGATTTGTTTGAAAACTACGAAGACAGAGGGAATCAATTTAAACAAGCGGTTAAGAATTTATAAAAAAGTTTCTTCGTTCTAAGTTGGCCAACTTTAAACTTTAAACGAAAAAAACTTTAAACAAAAAGAAAGAATGAAAAAACTAATAGGCAATTTAAAAGGAGATAAAGGGATTTGGTCATTTGTGGCCTTATTGGCCTTGTTTTCGTTTATGCCTGTTTTTAGTGCGAGTAGTAATTTGGCTTATATAGGTCAAGGAAACGGAAATACATTGGGGTATTTGGTAAAACATCTGGCTCACATTTGTATTGGTTTTACCATTATTTACTTGGTTCATAAAGTGCCGTATCATTATTTTAGAGCAATTTCTAAAGTAGGATTACCTGTTGTTTGGATATTATTAGCCTATACATTAATTAAAGGAACAGTTATAGCTGGCGCCAATGCCAGTCGATGGATTCAAGTACCATTTATTGGGATAACATTTCAAACGTCGACATTAGCCTCTATTGTGTTATTTATATTTGTAGCTCGTTATTTGTCCAAAACTAGAGAAGAACCTATTACGTTCAAGTCCTCTTTATGGGAACTTTGGTTGCCCGTATTTTTTACTTTAATCTTGATTTTACCTGCCAATTTTTCTACAACAGCACTGATTTTCTCAATGATATTGATGTTGGCTTTTATAGGTAAATATCCTTTAAAATATATTGGAATTATTATAGGAACAGGAATAATATTTCTTGCTTTTTTTGTACTGCTTTCTAAGGCTTTTCCAGATTCCAGGTTTTTTAGTAGGGTCCATACTTGGGAAAGCAGAATAGATAATTTTAGCACGGATAAACCCGATGAAGATGATTATCAAATCGAGAAGGCTAAAATCGCAATTGCATCTGGTAAAATATATGGTTTAGGTCCAGGTAAAAGTGTTCAGAAGAATTTCTTACCACAATCTTCTTCGGATTTTATTTATGCCATTATTGTGGAAGAATATGGACTACTAGGAGGTTTAGGAGTGCTTGCTTTATATTTATTGTTGTTGTTTCGATTTGTTATTGCATCTCATAAAGCGAATACGTTGTTTGGCAAATTAGTAGTTATAGGATTAGGTTTTCCGATGATATTTCAGGCGATGATTAATATGGCAGTTGCAGTAGAATTATTGCCGGTTACGGGACAAACATTGCCGTTGATAAGTAGTGGAGGAAGTTCCATCTGGATGACTTGTTTTGCACTTGGAATAATAATAAGTGTAACCAAAAAAGAAGAAGAAATTGCTCAGGAACTAAAAGATTCTGCGTTGAGAGAAGAAGCGCTTCAAAAATTAATTGACAGAGAATTAGAGGAGGAGGAGACTACAAATAATGTTTATTCCATTGTGGATAAGGCTAAGAATCCAATGAATGCAGTTTTAAATAAGTAATCAATTTTAGGATTAAATAATTTTTGAAAACGTAGGAACTCAGTAACATTATAAAAATGAAACAATACAAATTCATATTAAGTGGCGGCGGAACTGGAGGACATATTTATCCTGCGATTGCGATTGCCAATGAATTAAAATCTCGTTTTCCAGATGCTGAATTTCTTTTTGTAGGAGCTCAGGATAAAATGGAAATGCAAAAAGTCCCTCAAGCTGGTTATAAAATTAAAGGACTTTGGATTTCTGGTATTCAACGACGATTGACATTTGACAATTCACTTTTTCCACTTAAGTTATTTGCAAGTTTATTAAAATCCAGAACAATAATCAGAGAGTTTAAACCTAATGTTGTTATAGGAACTGGAGGTTTTGCAAGCGGACCATTATTACAAGTCGCTGCGATTGCTAAAATTCCCACCGTGATTCAAGAACAAAACTCGTATCCGGGAATTACAAATAGATGGCTAAGTAAAAAAGCAAACAAAATTTGTGTTGCTTATGAGAATCTGGAACGTTTTTTTCCTAAAAGCAAAATGATTTTGACAGGGAATCCGGTGCGTCAAGATTTAATTGGAATTGAAAACAAAAGAGTAGAAGCAATACTGAATTTTAATTTGGATACCAACAAAAAAACATTGTTGGTTCTTGGAGGAAGTTTGGGTGCGAGAAGAGTAAATCAATTAATTGAAAAAGAATTAAATAATTTACTTTCTCAGAATGTTCAGGTTATTTGGCAATGCGGGAAATTATATTTTGACGATTATAATAAATATAATGAAGGTGATGTTCAGGTAATTGCTTTTATCGAAAGAATGGATTTAGTTTATGCTGCCGCTGATATCGTAATTTCTCGTGCAGGCGCATCTTCAGTGTCGGAGTTGTGCATTGTGGGAAAACCTGTAATCTTTATTCCTTCGCCTAATGTTGCTGAGGATCACCAAACTAAAAATGCCCAATCAATTGTTGAGAAAAAAGGAGCGATTATGTTGAAGGAAAGTGAACTTGATTCGCAATTTGGTCTTGTTTTTGAAGCCTTACTCAAAGACCAGGGAAAACAAAATCAACTGAGTGAAAATATAAAACAATTAGCAATGCCTGAAGCAACAAAACAAATTGTTGATGAAATTGTAAAGTTAATTAGATAAAAAAAAGAATAGATAATAGATTAAAGACCTAAATAAATGAACTTAAATCAAATACATAACGTCTATTTTATAGGAATTGGAGGCATCGGTATGAGTGCTTTGGCTCGTTATTTCAAAAATATCGGAAAGCAAGTTTCGGGGTATGATAAAACACCAACTATGCTTACCGATGAATTAATAGAAAGCGGTATTTCAATTCATTTTGAAGATAATATTGATTTGATTCCAAAAGATTACTTCTTGGAAAACACGTTAGTTATTATTACTCCAGCAGTTCCTAAAGCTCATTCCGAGTGGAATTATTTCTTGGAAAGAGAGTATAATGTTAAAAAAAGAGCAGAGGTATTAGGAATAATTACTAAGGACACTTTTTGCTTTGCAGTAGCCGGGACTCATGGTAAAACAACAACTTCAAGTATTTTAGGGCATATTTTATATGAAAGTGGTGCTGATGTTACTGCTTTTATTGGGGGAATTGTAGAGAATTATAATTCAAATTTAATAGGAAGCGGTAAAACAGTCACTGTTGTTGAAGCAGATGAATTTGATCGTTCGTTTTTGCATTTGCATCCTAATATTGCTTGTATTACCTCGATGGATGCCGATCATTTGGATATTTATGGAACAACAGCAGCGATAGAAGAATCATTTATAGAATTTGCATCTAAAGTAGAGGATAAAAGCAATCTTTTTATAACGAAGGAATTGCCTATTGAAGGTATAACCTGTGCGGTCAATGAAGAGGCTGTTTATAAGGCTTTTAACGTTCGAATAGGAAATGGAAGTTATGTGTTTGATGTGCAAACTCCAACCGAAATTATAAAAGATTTGCAATTTGGATTACCTGGAAGACACAATTTAATGAATGCATTAATGGCTATGGCAATGGCAAAATTATTCGGCACCCCAACCGATGCCATTGCAAAAGCCATAGCATCATTTAAAGGAATAAAAAGAAGGTTTTCCTACCAAATTAAAACAGATAATTTAGTTTACATTGATGATTACGCGCATCATCCAACGGAAATAAATGCAGTGCATCAGGCGGTTCGGGAATTGTATCCAAATCAAAAAGTTTTGGCTATTTTTCAACCCCATTTATTTAGCAGAACCAGAGATTTTGCAAACGATTTTGCGAAAAGTTTATCTGCTTTTGACGAAGTCGTTTTGTTGGATATTTATCCTGCTCGTGAAGTACCGATGGAGGGGATAACATCGCAATGGTTGATGGATAAAATGACGAATGATAATAAAAAATTGGTAAATAAAAATGATTTAGTTCCAACCATTTTAGCCAGCGATGCAACAGTTATTGTAACTATTGGCGCAGGAGATATTGGAGAAATGGTACCAACAATTAAAAAAGCGATAAATGAAACTCTTTAATTGGACAAATATTCGATTAGTACTCATGTTTGCATTGGTGATTTTTCTGTTTTCGTTTACGTCAAATCGAAACGCGAATAGAAAAGTGAGTAAATCTGTCGTTGTTTTTGTAGGAGATGACGCTCCTTTTGTAAGACAAGAAACGGTTAATAAATTGTTAATAGAAAATAAAAAAGATGCATCGAGCATTCAAAAAGTTAATTTAGATTTGAATAAGCTGGAAAGAATTCTAGATGCACAAGAAATGATTGAAAAATCAGATGTATTTGTGAGTATAGACGGTGTTCTAAAAGCAGTGGTGAAACAAAAGACTCCTATAGCCAGAGTTTTTAATGATGAAGGGTCTTTCTATATTGATTACAAAGGAAGTAGAATGCCATTGTCAGCAAATTTTACAGCTAGAGTTCCACTTGTTTCGGGGGGGATTAATAAAAAAAATAACGAAGATTTAGCCGATTTATTTCGCATAATCTATGACGATGCGTTTTTGAAAAAAAACATCATTGGGATTCAAATTATGCCGAATGGTAGCTTATTAATGCTCAACAGAAATTTTGATTACCAAATTGATTTTGGCAGAATGATAAATGTCGAGCGTAAATTTAAAAATTATAAAGCTTTTTTTCAAAAAGCAGTTTTAGATAGTTCGTTGTATAAATATAAAAAAATAGATCTCAGATTTACGGAACAAGTAGTTTGCACTAAATAATAGATAATGGAAAAAGAGAATATTGCAGTAGGTCTAGATATTGGGACAACCAAAATAGTTGCCATGATAGGCAAGAAAAATGAGTACGGAAAATTAGAGATTTTGGGTATTGGAAAATCCAAAAGCTTGGGTGTGGCAAGAGGTGTTGTGAATAACATTACTCAAACTATTCAATCTATCCAACAAGCAATTCAGGAAGCTGAAAATAATTCAGGTTATAAGATTAAAGATGTCGTTGTTGGGATAGCTGGTCAGCATATTCGTAGCATTCAACATACAGATTATATTAGCAGAAATAATCCCGAAGAAGTAATTGGAGGGAATGATATTCAGCTTTTAATTGACCAAGTAAATAAATTGGCCATGTTACCTGGCGAAGAAATTATACATGTATTACCACAGGAATTTAAAATTGACGGGCAATCGGAAATTAAAGAGCCTATTGGAATGTATGGCGGAAGATTAGAATCGAGCTTTCATGTTGTGGTAGGTCAAGCATCATCGATACGTAATGTAGGAAGATGTATTCAAAGTTCGGGAATTGAATTGTCAGGTTTGACATTGGAGCCATTAGCGTCTGCTGATGCTGTTTTAAGTCAGGAAGAAAAAGAAGCTGGAGTTGCACTTATCGATATAGGTGGTGGAACAACGGATTTGGCCATTTTTAAAGATGGTATTATTCGTCATACTGCTGTAATACCTTTTGGAGGAAATGTAATTACAGATGATATTAAAGAAGGTTGCTCTATAATTGAAAAGCAAGCGGAGTTATTGAAAGTTAAATTTGGATCTGCTTGGCCAGGAGAAAATAAAGACAACGAAATTGTTTCTATTCCAGGATTGAGAGGTAGAGAACCAAAAGAAATTTCTTTAAAGAATTTGTCTAAAATAATTCACGCTCGTGTAGTAGAAATTATAGATCAGGTTTTCACCGAAGTAAAAGCGTACGGTCATGAAGATCCTCGTAAAAAATTAATTGCTGGGATTGTGCTTACCGGTGGTGGTGCTCAATTGAAACACATCAAGCAGTTAGTGGAATACATTACTGGAATGGATACCAGAATTGGCTATCCAAACGAGCATTTAGCTGGAGATTCTGATGAGGAGATTTCAAGTCCTTTATATGCAACGGCAGTAGGATTGGTGATGAATAGCATTCAAAATAATTCTCAAAGTGCAGTACGAATGGATGCTATTGAGCCTCCAAAAACTATTGTTTACAGACCGCCAGTTATGCAAAATACTGAGGTGGAAGTTCCTAGAATAGAGATGGAAGAGGAAGTAAAAAGCTTTAGAGGTAAACAAGAAGAGTCTACCGGGGATAAAATCCAAAGATCGTTTTTTGACAGATATGTTGATAAAATTAAAGATTTCTTAGATAACGCAGAATAACAGCAAAATAAATAATATTTTAAATCTCCTTTTTGCCCCAAGCTTTTAGTAGAGAAAAAAGAATTAAACAAGAATTTAAAAACCAAATAAAATGATGAGCAACTCAGAATTTGGAAGTATTTCATTTGATTTACCAAAGAATCAATCAAATGTAATAAAAGTAATTGGTGTAGGTGGAGGCGGTAGTAACGCTATAAATCACATGTTCAAACAAGGGATTAAAGGCGTAGATTTTATCGTCTGCAATACTGATTCACAAGCCCTCCAAAGTAGTTCAGTTCCTAATAAAATACAATTAGGAGTGCATTTGACTGAAGGACTTGGTGCTGGAGCAAACCCAGATGTAGGTCAACAATCCGCTATTGAAAGTATTGCCGAAATAGAAAAAATGTTGGATCGCAATACTAAAATGGTTTTTATCACTGCAGGAATGGGTGGTGGAACTGGAACTGGAGCAGCTCCCGTAATTGCGCAATTGGCTAAAGAAAGAGATATTCTTACGGTAGGAATTGTGACTTTACCTTTCTTATTTGAAGGAAAGGTGCGTCAGGAACAAGCCTTAATCGGAATAGATAAATTGCGTAAACAAGTCGACTCGTTAATTGTTATCAATAATAATAAATTAAGAGAAGTGTACGGAAATCTTGGTTTCAAAGCTGGGTTCTCAAAAGCTGATGAAGTTTTGGCAACAGCCTCAAGAGGAATTGCTGAAGTAATTACACATCACTATACTCAAAATATAGATTTAAGAGATGCTAAAACAGTATTGTATAATAGCGGAACGGCTATTATGGGATCTTCTGTGTCTTCAGGCGAGAATAGAGCTAAAGAAGCAATTGTTTCTGCTTTGGATTCTCCTTTGTTAAATGATAATAAAATTACCGGTGCCAAAAACGTATTGTTGCTTATCGTTTCTGGAACTAATGAAATTACAATTGACGAAATTGGAGAAATTAATGATCATATTCAAATCGAAGCAGGTCATAATGCCAATATTATCATGGGGGTTGGTGAAGACGAATCACTTGGGGATGCTATCGCAGTTACTATAATTGCGACAGGATTTGATATTGAACAACAAAATGAAATTGTAAATACAGAACCTAAAAAAATTATTCATACCCTAGAGGACGAGCAAAGAAGTGTTCATAATCTAAGTAATAAAACAGTTGCTGCATTCGATTTAAATAGCGAAACGCCAGCATCTAGTTCTAACGAAAGAATTGTTTTTGATTTATTAGAAGATACAACTTTAGTTGCTGAACCAGTAGTAGCTCCTGCGCCAGTCGTTACGGCTCCAACAATTAATAAAGAAGAATTGACGGTTATGTCTGAATTTATAAAAAATTTAGATGTGACTTTTGAAATCGTTTCACCAATTAAGGATATTGAATTTACTTTCACTGCACCAGAAGTTAAAGCGGTACAACCAAAAATTATAGAAAGACAAGAACAAACTGCTTTCTCTTTTGACCTGCCACTTTTCAAAACGGAACCAGTAGCTCAAGTGGAAGAAAATAAAGTTTTGTTTGAACTAACGAATGAAACTCGTGAGATTAAAGTAAACGAAGCAGTTCAATTTGTGCCAGTAACAGAATTGTCTGACAGAGGAATTATCAAATATTCTCTTGAAGAGTATATGGAAGTTGAGAATGATTTTGCAGCCAAACCAATTGCGAAAGCAGTTGAAGTTCCTGTTCCAGCCGAGTTAAATATCACGATGAAACAAGTAGACGCATCTACAAATGCACCAACTCATTTCGAAAGTATTTCTCCAATGGAAATGACAATTGAGGAAACGTTGAAACTTAGAGCGGACGAAAGAAGAAAAAAACTAAAAGAATTCAATTACAAGTTTCATAATAATGTTTCTAAAATTGATGAGTATGAGAAAGAACCTGCCTACAAAAGATTAGGTATTGATATCTCAAACAATCAACCAAACAATACAAATTCGAGAATTTCTGTGGGGACAGACAGCAACAATGATTTACAGTTGCGTTCAAACAATTCGTATTTACATGACAATGTAGATTAACTAACTCAAACCAAAATGAGATAGCCCGAAAATTCAATTTAATTTTCGGGTTATTTTTTTTGTGTAACGAGATGAAAGCAATCTATTGTTAATTCCAGTTAATTTCTTTAAATTTGTCAGGCCTTAATCCAGCTGTCGTTTCAAGCTTTTTCTCGAAAATGGTTTTTTCTAAGCCCTTAAAAGAGCTTCCGCTTGTCGCTTTTTAAGTTCAAGAAAAAATACAATTTCTCCCAAAAAGGCTTTTTACTACCATCTGGGGCAATTTTTAAGTGCTCTGTTGCAGTGTTCAGTTTTTCAGGTGGAATGGGAAATCTAATATCAAGAATCTAATATCTAAAATTAATATGAGTTTATCAATAAAAATCATGGACGAGCTTAAAGCCGCCATGAGAGCCAAAGATACTGTTGCATTGGAAGCACTAAGAGCTATTAAATCTGAAATTCTTTTAGCACAAACGGCTACAGGTTCAAAAGAAGAAATTACGGAAGACGACGAGGTTAAATTGCTTCAGAGATTGGTAAAAACCCGTAAGGAAAGTGCTAGAATTTTTACAGAACAAAATCGTTTGGATTTAGCTGAACCAGAATTGGCACAAATCGCAGTAATCGAAAAATTCTTGCCAGCACAATTAAGCGAAGCAGAAGTTGAAGCTGTAATTGCAAAAATCATTGCGGAAACTGGAGCGTCAGGTATTGCAGCGATGGGAAAAGTGATGGGATTGGCCTCTGCACAATTAGGAGGAACTGCCGAAGGGAAAACCATTTCTACAATAGTAAAAAAGCTATTGACATAAAATTTAGATTTAAGGTTGACGATTTTATATCAACAATCTTAAATCAACTGGCTGCGTAGTTCAACTGGATAGAATATCAGATTTCGACTCTGAGGGTTGCAGGTTCGAACCCTGTCGCGGCCACTAATAAACTTTGATTAGCCATAAAATAGTAAAGCTCGCTTTAGCTGTTTTGTGGCTTTTTTTTGTTTTCAAACTAGAGTTTTGTAGTTTAGGTGTGTCAACCTATGCTAGGCCATAAAACAGATGGATACATTTCAAATTTTCATGATAGTATTTTTCAGCATTTTGATAGCTGGATGGGCTTTTAGTATTATCATCGAACCTTTGTATGTGCTTGTTTTTAATAAACCGCTTTACATTCATTGGTACCCAATAGCGCGCAAACTTACTCCTTCACAAAAATATATTCTCGAACAGGAATTTACCTTTTACCAAAAGTTATCCATTAAAAGAAAGCAATTTTTTGAGCATCGTGTGGCGGCATTTATTGCCAAGTACGATTTTGTAGGGAAAGGAGATTTTTTTGTTACTGATCAAGTGAGGATACTCATTTCTGCTACTTTCGTAATGCTGACTTTTGGAATGCGGCATTATTTAATCAATGTTTTTGATCGAATTATTGTGTATCCGGAATCCTATTTTTCTACCATTAATCAAGAATACCATAAAGGAGAATTTAATCCGAGAATGAAAACCGTAGTTTTGTCCTGGAAGGATTTCTTGGAAGGATTTGAATTTGAAAGTGACAATCTGAATCTTGGCTTGCATGAGTTTTCACACGCTTTATATTTTCATGGGTTGAAAGGAAGGGATCAAAGTAGCATTGTTTTTTCGGATGCTTATGTTGAAATAAAAGAATATTTAGTCCAACCCTATGTTCTTAATAATCTTGTTGCATCAAATTATTTCAGGATTTACGCTTACACTAATCAGATAGAATTTATGGCCGTAGTTTTAGAGCATTTTTTCGAAACACCTCATATTTTCAACAAAGAATTTCCTGAACTTTTTGAAAAAGTAAGAACAATGATTAATTACACGGATAAATAATCGAGTTCTGGATTTGTTGTGTCCTCATTTTAGAATATTATAACAATAAAAAAAGTCCCGTTCTGATAATTTAGCAGAACGGGACTTTTTTATTGGAGACTAGTCTTTCTACAAAGCTGTCAATTGTTTCAAATCAGCAATCGTTTTTGTTGGATTTTCCGCTTTAAATACAAAGCTACCAGCAACAAGAACATCTGCTCCTGCTTCTACCAATTGTTTTGCATTTTTATTAGTAACGCCACCGTCAACCTCTATAAGTGTAGTCGCCCCTTTTATATTGATTAAGTCTTTTAACTTTTTAACTTTTGCGTAGGTGTTTTCAATAAAAGATTGACCTCCAAAACCTGGATTTACGCTCATGATACAAACCAAATCGATATCATTGATTACATCTTCTAATAAGTCAATATTAGTATGTGGATTAATGGCAACACCGGCTTTCATACCTTCGGCTTTAATCGCTTGTAAGGTTCTGTGAAGGTGCGTGCAAGCTTCGTAATGTACGCTTAGAATATTAGCTCCTAATTCAGCAAAAGTTTTAATATAGCGGTCCGGGTCAATAATCATTAAATGAACATCGACTGTTTTTTTAGCATGTCTTGTAATCGCTTCCAAAACTGGCATTCCGTAAGAAATATTGGGAACAAAAACGCCGTCCATGATATCAATGTGAAACCAATCGGCTTCGCTGTTGTTAATCATTTCGATGTCGCGTTGCAGATTAGCAAAATCAGCTGCAAGTACTGATGGCGCAATTATTGTGTTTTTCATTGTGTTGTTTGTTACGTTGAGATGCACTGCAGTGCGTCTTTACAAAGTTGTAGTTTCTGCAAAAGTAACTTTTTTACAATTAATGCGAAAGTTTTTTTATCGGGATGGCTCGTTAGGGACAGCTCGAGCTGTCCGTACTATATATGCGTGAGGGATAGAGGTGGTATCCTCGTAGCGTAGCGGAGAGATAAAGCCGAAAGCCCGACCCGAAGTTTTTACGAAGGGGCACGCCCAAATCAAATCCAAAAAGCATTTTTTTTTTAATAGAAAGAAAGATTAGAAGTTTCTAATTCCCCCTTCGGGGGTTAGGGGGCTAAAAAGCAAAACTCCGGTAATCAGCCGGAGTTTCAATCATCAATCAAAAAACGAACAGTCAATCAAACTGTTGTTTACTGTAAAATCTCAACATTCGAAATTCCAAACTCCAAAAGATAAATTGGGATTTGGAATTTCAAATATTGGGATTTGTTTTATCCTAAATAGGTTTTTAGTATTTTACTTCTTGAAGTGTGTTTTAATCTACGGATTGCTTTTTCCTTGATTTGACGCACACGCTCACGCGTTAGGTCGAAAGTTTCTCCGATTTCCTCAAGAGTCATTGGGTGTTGATCGCCAAGACCAAAGTACAAACGAACTACATCAGCCTCTCTTGGAGTCAATGTTTCCAATGAACGCTCGATTTCAGTACGCAATGATTCGTGGATTAATTCTCTGTCCGGATTTGGAGATTCACCTGAACGTAAAACGTCATAAAGGTTTGAATCTTCTCCTTCTACAAGAGGTGCATCCATTGATAAGTGACGACCAGAGTTTTTCATGCTCTCTTTTACGTCATTTACGGTCATGTCAAGCTCTTTTGCAATTTCCTCAGCAGATGGTGGACGCTCGTTAGATTGCTCTAATAAAGCGTACATTTTGTTGATTTTATTGATAGAACCAATTTTGTTCAAAGGCAAACGAACGATACGAGATTGTTCAGCCAATGCTTGTAATATCGATTGACGAATCCACCAAACGGCATACGAGATAAATTTGAAACCACGTGTTTCATCAAAACGTTGTGCTGCTTTAATCAATCCTAAATTTCCTTCGTTAATTAAATCAGGAAGTGTAAGTCCTTGATTTTGGTATTGTTTTGCTACCGAAACCACGAAACGTAAATTAGCTTTTGTCAATTTTTCTAAGGCTTTTTGATCCCCAGCTTTAATCTTTTGTGCTAATTCTACTTCTTCGTCAGCGGTAATAAGGTCAACTTTTCCAATTTCTTGTAAATATTTGTCTAATGATGCAGTTTCACGATTCGTAACCTGCTTGGTGATTTTAAGTTGTCTCATGTTTTTGTCTCCTCAATTTTTTAAGTGTACAAATGGTTATACGTATAGGGTTTCAAAAAAGTTACAATTGTTTTGAAAATAATTTAATTAGAAGCGAAAAACCCCAATTCAAATAAATGAATTGGGGTTTTCTATAAATAAACCTTTAGTAAACTAAGATCTGATTACTCTTTTCTTTCCTCACGTGGAGGTCTTGGCAAAAGTGCTTTTCTTGACACTTTTTCTTTTCTTGTTTTTGGATCCATACCTAAGTATTTCACTTGAAAAACATCACCCATTTTCACAACATCAGAAACATTTTCTGTGCGTTCCCATGCAAGCTCAGAAACGTGAAGTAATACTTCATTTCCAGGAGCTTCTAGGTATTCTACTACTGCACCAAAATCAAGCATTTTGATTACTTTCACCTCATAGGATTCATTCATTTGTGGCTTGAAAGTGATTGACTTGATTTTAGCCAATACTGCTTCAATTCCAGCAGGATCTGTTCCTAAGATTTCGATAACACCTTCTTCAGTAGTTGGATCTTCGTTGATAACAATTGTTGTCCCTGTTGTTTTTTGTAATTCTTGAATCACTTTTCCTCCAGGTCCAATCAACGCACCAATAAATGCATTAGGAATTCTTCTTGTAATAATTTTTGGAGCGTAAGCTTTAACATCTTCTTTAGGCGATGCCAAAGTTTCAATTAATTTTCCAAGGATATGTAAACGACCGTCACGAGCTTGCGCCAATGCTGCTTCCATAATCTCATATTTCAATCCGTCAATCTTGATGTCCATTTGACAAGCAGTAATTCCTTCAGAAGTTCCAGTTACTTTAAAGTCCATATCTCCTAAGTGATCTTCGTCACCAAGAATATCAGACAATACTGCAAAACGTTCTCCGTCAGTAATCAATCCCATTGCAATTCCAGAAACGGGACGAATCATTTGGATACCAGCATCCATCAATGCTAATGTTCCAGCGCAAACTGTTGCCATAGAAGATGAACCGTTAGATTCTAATACTTCAGATACAACACGGATTGTGTAAGGACAATCAGCAGGAATCATGTTTTTTAAGGCTCTTTGTGCTAAGTTTCCGTGACCAACTTCTCTTCTTGAAGTTCCTCTTAAAGGACGTGCCTCACCAGTTGAGAAAGGAGGGAAGTTATAGTGTAAGTAGAAACGCTCTTCACCTTGTTGAGATGGAGAGTCAATTTGGTTTGCTTCTCTAGAGGTTCCTAAAGTAGCTGTTGCCAATGCTTGAGTTTCTCCACGTGTAAACAATGCAGATCCGTGTACAGATGGTAAATAATCTACTTCACACCAGATTGGTCTGATTTCTGTAGTTTTTCTTCCGTCTAAACGTGTTCCTAAATCTAGGGTTACATTACGAACTGCTTCTTTATTTGCTTTATAAAAGTATTTAGAAACTAAATCGCCGTTTTCAGCCAATTCTTCTTCTGTAAATAAAGCTTTTACTTCTTCTTTTACTGCTGCAAATTGAGCTGTTCTTTCTTGTTTTGCTGTACCTTGTTTTGCGATAGCATAACACATATCGTAGGATGCAGCTTTTACTTTAGCGTAAATTGCTTCGTCTTCTCTCTCTCCTTCGTAAGTACGAGTTTCTTTTTTTCCAAAAGCAGCTTGTAAACGTAATTGAGCAGAAATTTGATTTTTAATATGTTCGTGAGCAAATTTAATTGCTTCAAGCATTTCTGCTTCTGAAATTTCTTTCATCTCTCCTTCTACCATTGCGATAGAATCCATAGAAGCCCCAATCATCATATCGATGTCAGACAATTCTAATTGAGCACGACTTGGATTGATAATGAATTTTCCGTCAACTCGACCAACTCTAGCTTCAGAGATTAACGTTTCAAATGGAATGTCAGACAAAGCTAAAGCTGCTGATGCTGCTAAACCTGCTAATGCATCTGGCATTACGTCTTCGTCATGAGACATTAATTGAATCATTACCTGAACTTCTGCATGGTAATCATCTGGAAAAAGTGGACGTAAAACACGGTCAACTAAACGCATTGTTAATACTTCGTTATCACTTGGTCTCGCTTCTCTCTTGAAGAAACCACCTGGGAAACGTCCTGCTGCAGCAAATTTTTCACGATAATCTACCGTAAGCGGAAGAAAATCGATACCTGGACTTGCTTTTCTTGAAGATACAACTGTTCCTAAAATAACAGTTTTACCTATTCTTACTACTACAGATCCATCCGCTTGTTTGGCTAAACGACCTGTCTCGATTGTGATGTTTCTGCCATCACCTAAATCGATACTTTCTACAAATAATTGTGGAATCATAAATTTAATTTTTTAGTTAAACATGGGTTCTAGTTGTGTTGTAGTTGTTGTTTGCGTAGTTAATGCCTAAAACCCAATGAAAAACCAAACTTTTTTTATTATTGTATGTAAAAACAAAAAGAGGCACTTTCGCACCTCTTTTGTATTGATTATTTTCTGATATTCAATACTTTGATAATCTCACGATATCTGTTGATTTCTGTTTTCTTCAAGTAATCCAACAAAGATCTTCTTTTACCAACTAGCAATACTAATGAACGCTCTGTGTTATAATCGTGACGATTTTTTTTCAAGTGCTCAGTTAAGTGGCTAATTCTGAAGGTGAACAAAGCAATTTGACTTTCTGATTTTCCTGTGTCTGTAACATTTCCGTGTTTAGCGAAAATTTCTTCTTTAATCTCTTTAGTTAAATACATTCCAATATTTGTTTAATGATTTTTATGTATGTCATACATCCATTGTAAGACGGGTGCAAAGATAATCTTTATTTTTAAAAAGGCAAGAGAAAATTTCTCTAAGCTTTAAGAATTTAATTTGCAGTGTGTTATACTGTATATAATTTTGCAACTTCTTGATTTACAAATTCTAAAAATTTCTCGTCAACTTCTGTAAATGGATCGATAACATGGCTGTCAATATCTATTTGTCCTATGTTTTCTCCGTTTACAAAAAGCGGAACTACGATTTCTGATTTTACCGTAAAACTACAAGCAATATAATTATCTTGAGCCGAAACATCTGGCACCACAAAATTCTGATTAGAAACCGCCACTTGTCCACAAATCCCTTTTCCAAAAGGAATTACCGTATGATCCGTTTCGGCGCCAACATAAGGTCCAAGATGTAGTGTTTTAGTGTCATGATTGGCAAAATAGAATCCTACCCAATTGTAATATTCTATTGAGTCGCTTAAAAGCTGACAAATAGCTTTTAGTTTTTCGTCTCTTGAAAAAGTTGTATCTAATGTTATTTCGATTACTTTTGGTTGTAATTCTTGAAATGTCATGGTTTTATTTTTATTTATGCAAAAGTATTTAAAGCCGGTTTTAAAATTTGTATAAATTTGTTAAAAAATTGATTTTGAAAAAATATTTTATTCGATATAAACCTTTTTTGCTTTTTTTAGGCACCTTTTTTTTTACTTATATAGTATTAACTGTGCTTTATCAGGGGTATCTAAATAGTTTTGGAGAAAATAAATTAGATACTATTACAAGAATGGTCGGCGAGAACACGAATCAATTATTGCAATTTTTTGGTGTTAATTTTACAATTGAAGATAATCAATCCCATTCCTTTATTAAGTTGATATATAATCAAAAATATGTAGCTCGAATTATTGAAGGTTGTAATGCAATCAGCGTAATTATTTTGTTTGTTTCTTTTGTGGTCTCATTTTCTGGGAAGCTAAAGCCTACTTTGCTGTTTATTTTTGGCGGAAGCCTATTTATATATGTTTTAAATGTGATTCGAATAGCTTTACTGTGCATGTTGATATTTCATTTTCCAAATCAAAAGCAAATTTTACACGGTGTACTTTTTCCGTTATTTATATATGGGGTAGTTTTTATTTTATGGGTAATATGGGTACGTAATTTTTCAAAATATGCTTCGAAAAATATTAAATAATAAAATCAGATTAGCCTTATTCCTTCTTTTGGTAGGATTGTTGGTGCTTATTCGTGCATTTGAAGATCAATTATTCTATGACCCTTTTTTGGATTTTTTTAAAAATGATTTTACAAATTTGCCTTTGCCAGTCTATGATTCTCTTCTATTATTTGGTGGATTATTGTTTCGGTATGGTTTGAATTCCATAATATCATTAGGAATTATTTATGTTCTTTTTAAAGAAATCGAAATGGTCAAATTTGCTTCCATTTTATATATTGTTTTCTTTTTGATTTTAATTATTATTTTCTTCGCTATTCTCTTCATTAATGTAGAACATCATTATTTAACCCTTTTTTATGTTCGAAGATTTCTCATTCAACCCATTTTTGTTTTGTTGTTTGTTCCTGGATTTTTTTATCAAAAACAAAATTAAGTAGTCTTTTATCTGTATCTTTAGTTTGTGTAATTTGTTTATTATCAAATAAATAATAAGATGAAGATAGTCAAACATTCTGGGGTTATTGTTGATTTTAATCCTGACAAACTTAAAAGTTCGCTTTTGAAATCTGGGGCAAGTGTTAACGTGGTTGAAATTATTCTGCAATCGATTCAAAACGAGATCTACGAAGGAATTTCCACTAAGCAAATTTACAAAATGGCTTTTGGATTATTGAAAAAAACGGCTAATTCTCATGCAGCACGTTATAATTTAAGGGAAGCAATCCGATTATTAGGTCCTGCAGGTTTTTTCTTTGAAAAATATATTGCCCGACTTTTCGCCTCAGAGCATTATACTACAGTGACTAATTTGACTTTGTTTGGAAAGTGCGTGTCCCATGAAATTGATGTATTGATAAAAAAGAATGATGTTATTTCGATGGTGGAGTGTAAGTTTCACGTAGGAAGAGATTTGGCAACCGATGTGAAAATTCCCATGTATATTTTATCTCGATTTAATGATTTGAAAGATAGAAAGCATCCTATTTTTACAATGAAAGATATGGTTTCCAGTTGTTGGATTGTCACTAATAACCGATTTACGTCCGATGCAGTTGATTTTGCAAAATGTTCTGGCTTAAATTTGTTAAGTTGGAATTATCCGGCGGACAATAATTTAAAAACAAAAAACGACAATAATTTTCTTTATCCAGTAACTTGTTTAACCACTTTAACCCTCGCCGAAAAAGATAAATTATTGATATTGGATGTGATTTTGGTAAAAGAAATAGTAAATAATCCTGATTCTTTGGAAAGAATTGGATTGAGTTCAAATCGCATAAAGAATGTTTTAAAAGAAGCTTCTGAATTATGTAGATACATTTAGAAATAGAGATTACTGATTTGTTTAATTTTAAATCTGGGAAAATGAAAGTCAAATTTATTGGTGGAGCGGGAACCGTTACCGGTTCGAAAACATTAATTGAAAGCAATGGGATTAGAATATTGATAGACTGTGGACAATTTCAAGGGATTAAACCTTTGCGAGAGCTCAATTGGGAGCCATTGCCCATTTTGCCATCCACAATAGATTTTGTTTTGCTGACTCACGGGCATTTAGATCATTGTGGCTGGTTGCCCAGATTAGTTGATCAGGGTTTTAAAGGTAAAATTTATTGCACGAGTCCCACTAAAGATATAACAAAACTGATTCTATTGGACAGTGCTAAAATTCAAGAGGAAGAAGCAAATATAGCCAATAAAGGAAAATTTTCTAAACACGAAATTGCCCAACCGCTTTATAATGTTGCTCAAGCCGAAAAAGTTTTTCCTCTTTTTAGAGTTATAAAAACGAACGAATCAATTCCTTTGGATGCCGAAATTACTGCGGTTTATACGAATGCTGGACACATCCTTGGAGCATGTACCATTGAATTGCAGCTTGAAAATAAAATCTTAGTTTTTTCAGGAGACATTGGCCGTGATAATGATGTGCTAATGTATCCGCCAACCAAGCCCAAAAGAGGCGATTATATATTTTTGGAAAGCACCTACGGAGATCGTCTTCATCCTGATACGGATGTCAAAGCGGAACTGGAAATGTATATTAACAATACGGTTGAGAAAGGCGGAACCATCATTATTCCCAGTTTTGCTGTAGAGCGTGCGCAAACCGTTATGTATTTATTATGGCAACTTAAAGAAGAAAATAGAATTCCTAATATTCCTTACATTATTGATACACCAATGGGAATAAGTGTTTTGGAAATTTTCGAAAACAATAGAAAATGGCATAAATTGCCCGAGCATGAATACATTGCCATGTGTAAAATGTTTTCCATGATTACAGATTATCAGGAAACTATTGAAGCTATCTACAATAAACAACCTAAAGTGGTAATTGCTGCCAGCGGAATGATTACTGGCGGTAGAGTGTTGAGTTATTTAGAACGATATATAGGTTTGCCGGAAACTACTGTAATTATTATTGGTTTTCAAGCCGAAGGAACGCGTGGAAGAAAATTATTGGAAGGAGCCAAAGAAATTAAAATTCATGGTAAATATTATCCGGTATTGGCAAATATTGTCGAAATTGAAAGTTTGTCGGCTCATGGAGACCAAAAGGATTTGCTTAACTGGCTATCGGCATTAGAAAATAAACCTACGAAAGTATTTTTGGTTCATGGCGAAAATGAGCCGCTGGATGAACTTCGTATAAAAATTAATGAACAATATCATTTTGATTGTAAAATTCCTTTAATGGGACAAGAATTTGAATTGTGATTTTTAACACTATTTTTAGATTTAAGAGTCACTTTATTAACTAATTTTGTGTCATGAATATTAAAAAATGCACTAGTTTATTTTTGGCCTTTCTACTATTGGTTTCCAATGTAGGGTTGGCTTTTAATGTGCATTATTGTGGAAAAGAAATTGCTTCGGTTTCCTTAAATACAATTGTTTCTCAACAATCAGATAAAGGCTGTTGCGAAAAAATCGTTGCCAAAAAGGATAGTTGTTGTAAAGATAAAGTAGTTAACTTTCAAAAAAAATCGGATAACGCAACCGCTAAAGCATTTTCCTTTGATTCCCATTTTTCTTTTCTGATACAGGAATGGCAAACGATTGTAATTTCTTCAAATAGAAATTTCAAAACTACCCAAGTTACTTCTTTTTTCTGCGATGCTAATGCGCCGCCACTTTTTAAGCTGTACAACCAATATATTTTCTACGCCTGATATTAATGTTTTAAAAGTCAAATCATTTCTTGTGATTTGAATATACTTTTTATAAACATTAAATATTTCATCATGCATAAAATAATAATACTTTTTCTAGCGATTTTGATGTCGGTTCCTGTTTTTTCGCAAGAAAATCTACAAGAGGTCAAAGTCGTAAACAAACGAAAAGGAATTCAAAAATCATTTACAGTAACAGGAAACACTACACTCATTACGAGCAAAGAACTGCTGAAAGCTGCTTGTTGTAATCTCGCCGAAAGTTTTGAGACAAATCCATCCATCGATGTCAATTTTTCGGATGCTTTAACAGGAACAAAACAAATCAAAATGCTCGGATTGACAAGTCCGTATTTAATGATAACCGAAGAAAATGTTCCCTCGGTTCGAGGAGCTTCACAAGCGTATGGCTTGTCATTTACACCTGGAACCTGGGTTGAAAGTATCCAAATCACAAAAGGTGCAGGAAGTGTGGTCAATGGATACGAAAGTATTTCTGGTCAAATTAATACGGAGTTAATCAAACCCATTAACGACATTCCATTTTTCTTGAATGCTTATGGTTCGACTGATTCCCGATTTGAGTTAAATACCCATTTCAATACTAAACTTTCGGATAAATGGAGTAGTAGTTTGTTTCTTCACGGGAATGCGCGCTTGGCTAAACTCGATATGAATGACGATGGTTTTCTGGATAATCCGTTGGCAAAACAAATTAATATTCTCAATAGATACCAGTATTATAATGCGGAAAAAGGCTGGGTAAGTTTTATCAATTTCAGATATATGAATGATAAAAAACAAACAGGAGAATTAAATTTCAGTCCCGAAAGAGATAAAGGAACAACCAATTATTGGGGTTCTGAAATCAATACCGAACGTTTAGATGTTTCCACAAAAGTAGGATATGTTTTTAAAGATTTACCATATCAAAGTATTGGTTTTCAAAATGCTTTTAACAGTCATGATCAACGTTCTTACTTTGGTTTAAACCAATATAATATAAAGCAAAGCAGTTATTATTCGAATTTGATTTTCAATTCGATTATCAATAATACCATGAATAAATTTTCGGCGGGTTTGAATTTTACCTATGACAAATACCAAGAATTTGTTAATATAAACGATTATAGCAGAATTGATAATTCAGTTGGTGCTTTTTTTGAATACACTTATGATAACGCAGATGATTTTAGTATAATTCTTGGCGGAAGAGTTGATAATCATAATCGTTTAGGTACATTTCTAACACCACGATTACATGTTCGATACAATCCTTGGGAAAAAGGAGTTTTGCGATTTTCAGCAGGAAGAGGAAAGCGTTCAGCGAATATTTTTGCCGAAAACCAACCGCTGTTTGCCAGTTCGAGAACCTTTGACATTTTAGATTCCAACGGAAAAATTTATGGTTTGAATCCTGAAATTGCGTGGAATTACGGTTTTAGCTTTGCGCAAAAATTCTCTCTCTTTGGTAAAAATGCTGATGTTGGATTTGATTTCTACAGAACCGATTTTCAAAATCAGGCTGTGGTCGATGTGATGCAAAGTGCTCAACAGGTTTTGTTCTATAATTTGAAAGGAAAATCTTTTGCCAATAGTTTGCAATTGGAATTCAATTATGAACTTGTGGAACATTTAAATTTACGTTCAGCCTATAAATTTTATGATGTGAGAACCGATTATCTTTCTGGGAATTACCAAAAGCCATTACAGGCGAAACATCGTTTTTTTGGTAATTTAGAATATGAGACACACATTGGTGAAAATGGAAATCAGTGGAAATTTGATTACACTTTCAATTGGATTGGTCAGCAACAATTGCCTACTACAGCTTCAAATCCTGTAAATGATAGATTACCTGAATTTTCAAAATCGTATTCTTTAATGAATGCGCAAATTACCAAAACTTTTTCTTCTACATTTGAAATGTATATTGGAGGAGAGAATATTGGAAATTATACCCAAGAAAAAGCTATTCTTGGAAGTGAAAACCCTTTTGGCTCTAATTTTGATGCATCAATTGTATATGCACCAGTTTTTGGACAAATGTATTATGCAGGATTGCGATTTAAAATAAAATAATTCAAAAGTCAGTTTCAAAAATCAATTTCAAAGGTCAAAAATATAAATATTAAAAAAGAAAATATGAAAAATATAATTGTAGTTCTCCTTGTAACATTTATTGGGTTTTCGGCTCATGCCCAAGATAAAAAGAATAAAAACGCTAAGTACGTTACTGAAGTAAACGGCAATTGTGAACAATGCCAGAAGCGAATTCAAAAAGCAGCTTATTCAGTGGTCGGAGTGAAATCGGCAGTTTGGAGTATAGAAACACATCAATTGGCTTTGATTATGAATGAAGAGAAAACTACTCCTTTAGATGTAAAAAAAGCGATTGCAAAAGTTGGCCATGATACTGATGAAGTGAAGGCAACAAAAGAAGATTATGAAAGTCTTCATAGTTGCTGCTTATATGAGCGCAAATAATTTTGAAACCCGAAGTGAAAGCTTTGGGCTTTTAATTTTGTTATTTAGATGGAATTTAAAGTGAATTTTTTTATTACTGACAAGAGGTAGCGTTTCTAATAAATATTTTTTTTGACTAAATCTACCATCGGCAAATTACATATGAATTGAAAGCTATATTTGGATTATGTTGTTAATTATGATCGTCGCTATAATGCTTTCGAGCGTTAATTAAACTTTAAAGTATATCAATAAATTGCGGTTAAGGTAAATTATTCTTACTTTCACGACCAATAAATTTAATTACAAAGCTGCTCTATGAATAATTTTGATTGGACACAATTACTTAATCCAGAATTTTATATTACCCTTCAAATAGGAGGAGTTCAAATAGGTTTATATATAGTTTTATTTATAATTTTTGCCGAAACTGGTCTTTTCGCCGGTTTTTTTCTTCCTGGAGACAGTTTGCTTTTTCTTGCGGGAATCTACAGTAGAGATTTAGTTCAAAATTTAATATCTATCGATAGTGATTTCATAAATGTTACCATATTATCTCTTTTGGTTGCAATAGCAGGGATTTTTGGGAATACGGTCGGTTATTGGTTTGGAGCGAAAAGTGGCTATTATTTATTTAAAAAAGAAGATACTTTCTGGTTTAAGAAGAAATACTTGATACAGTCCAAAGATTTTTTTGAGAAGTATGGAGGAAAAGCTATAATATTTGCCCGTTTCCTACCTATTTTTAGAACCTTCGCACCTATTGTTGCCGGAATAGTATCTATGGATAAGAGCAAATTCATGTTTTTTAATATTTTGAGTTCTTTTTTATGGTCATTCATTTTAATTTTTTCAGGTCATTATTTGTATGGCATCTTTTTGGATGAATTTGGAATTGACTTAAAAAAGAATATAGAATATATTATAATAATAATTGTTTTGATAACTACGGTTCCCGTTTTATTCAAGCTTTTGAAAAAAAATATACATTTAAAATAATCCTGAATCCTAATCATAAAAAAACTCCGTCTCGTTGCAATAACGAGACGGAGTTTTTTATTTAACTTGGAACAGATTTTACATCATTCCTGGCATACCACCACCCATCTGGTTTCCGCCACCATTTTCTTCTTTAATATCGATCAAAGCACATTCAGTAGTTAATATCATCCCCGCAACCGATGCTGCATTTTCTAATGCTACACGAGTTACTTTTTTAGGGTCAATAATACCAGCTTTTAGCATATCAACGTATTCATCTGTTTTAGCATTGTATCCAAAGTCACCTTTTCCTTCAGCCACTTTTGCAACAACTACCGAACCTTCAAGACCTGCATTCTCAACAATAGTTCTCAAAGGAGATTCTACAGCACGAGAAACAATTTGAATTCCTGTTGCCTCATCAGCATTGTCAGCCTTAATAGCGCTTAGTACGTTTTTGGCTCTTAATAACGCAACACCACCACCAGCAACTATTCCTTCTTCAACAGCAGCACGAGTTGCATGAAGCGCATCGTCCACTCTGTCTTTTTTCTCTTTCATTTCCACTTCAGAAGCAGCTCCAACATAAAGTACAGCTACACCACCAGCTAATTTAGCCAAACGTTCTTGTAATTTTTCTTTGTCATAATCAGAAGTGGTAGCTTCCATTTGACCTTTGATTTGGTTCACACGATTTTTGATCATATCAGCTTCACCAGCACCACTTACAATAGTCGTGTTGTCTTTGTCGATAGTAACTTTTTTCGCAGTTCCTAACATTTCTAGTGTAGTGTTCTCAAGAGTATAACCTCTTTCTTCTGAGATTACAGTTCCACCTGTTAAGATGGCAATATCTTCTAACATTGCTTTTCTTCTGTCTCCAAAACCAGGTGCTTTTACTGCAGCAATTTTTAATGCTCCACGTAATTTATTTACTACCAATGTAGATAACGCTTCACCATCAACATCTTCAGCAATTATCAATAAAGGTTTACCCGATTGTGCAACAGGTTCCAATACTGGCAATAATTCTTTTAATGAAGATACTTTTTTGTCGTACAAAAGTATGTAAGGATTCTCCAATTCCACTTCCATTTTTTCTGGATTGGTAACAAAATAAGGAGAAAGATATCCTCTGTCAAATTGCATTCCTTCCACAACATCTACATAGGTATCTGTTCCTTTGGCTTCTTCAACAGTGATGACACCTTCTTTTCCAACTTTTGCGAAAGCAGCAGCGATTAATTCACCAATTACTTCGTCATTATTAGCTGAAATCGAAGCAATTTGCTTTATTTTTTCAGAATCACTTCCTACTACTTTTGCCTGCTTAGCTAAGTCAGCTACTATTGCTTCTACCGCTTTGTCAATACCGCGTTTCAAATCCATTGGATTTGCACCTGCAGCTACATTTTTCAAGCCTTCTTTTACGATAGCTTGAGCTAAAACAGTTGCAGTTGTTGTTCCATCTCCAGCTAAATCATTAGTTTTTGAAGCAACTTCTTTAACCATTTGAGCACCCATATTTTCTAAGGGATCTTTTAACTCAATTTCTTTTGCAACTGTAACACCGTCTTTAGTAACGGTTGGTCCACCAAATGCTTTTCCAATAATTACATTACGACCTTTTGGTCCAAGGGTTACTTTTACAGCATTTGCTAATGCATCTACGCCACGTTTTAATCCGTCACGTGCTTCTATATCGAATTTTATATCTTTTGCCATTTTAAATTTTGTTTAGTGTTTAAGGTTTTAAAATCTTAATACTTAATACTTTTTTATCTTAATTCTAATTATATAATTGCAAGAATATCGTCTTCTCTCATTATCAAATAATCTTTTCCTTCCAATTTCAATTCTGTTCCAGCGTATTTTCCATAAAGGACAGAATCTCCAATTTTAACAGTCATTGTATGGTCTTTTGTACCGTTTCCTACAGCAACAACAGTTCCTTTTTGTGGTTTTTCTTTAGCTGTGTCCGGAATAAAAATCCCTGATGCAGTTTTAGTCTCAGCAGCAACTGGTTCGATAAGAACTCTGTCTGAAAGAGGTTTGATGTTTAAAGCCATGATTTTATGTTTTAAATTATTTTTTTAATGAATGCTAATAGGATTTCAGAAATTGTGCCAGCCTATTAAAACTGACACATTTTCTTATAAAAAATGCCAGCTTTGACAGGCTGGCATTTAGAATAAGGGGAAATAATTTATTTTGCTGGATTTGTTGCAGCAGGTGTATTTTGAACTGGAGAAGCTGGAGCAGCAGTAGTTGGTGCAGTAGTTTCTGTTTGCTCAATAATTTTTGAATCGTTATCACTTAATGCTCCAGTAAAGCTTAAACTTGAAAGAAGTATCAGTACAATTAAAATAGTAGCAAGTGTCCATGTGCTTTTGTCTAAAAAATCAGTTGTTTTCTGTACACCACCTAACATTTGAGAGCCACCTATTGTAGAAGACAATCCACCACCTTTAGGGTTTTGAACCATTATAACTACGATTAATAGAAAACAAACTATTGTTATTAAAACTAAAAAAATTGAAAATGTGCTCATTGTTTAATTATTATTTTGTTGTAAAATCTTAATATCCGCTATGCGGTCTGCAAAGAAACTACTTTTTTCTGGATATTTCAAAATTAATATTTGATAAGCTTGAATCGCTTTTAGATATTTTTTTTGTTCCAAATAAACTCGCGCCAAAGTCTCGGTCATCAAATAGGAGTTGTCATCTTTATTTAGGTCGAAAGTTACGGTAGAGGGAACGCCATGTTTCACTGGCGAAATTTTAGGACTAGTTTCTATAAACTTGTCGATTAATTCCGCTTTTTTCTTTTTGTTCTCATCTATTGGCAGCGTTTTTGGGCTAATCTTATTTTCAGATTCTCTATTAATAGGTAGCGTTCGCGATAGTTGTAGCCATTCTTGAAAAGAATGTTGTTCATTTACAGAAAAATCCAAAGGTTGACCGATAGCTAATTTTTCTTCTGCAGTTTTGTTAGTGTCATCATATTCTAATGGTAAAGCTTCCCTTATAGAAGTAAGAATGGAGCGCTCTAATGTATTTGTTTTGTGTTCCAATTTTTCTTCGTGAACAATTATTTCACTATCGATTACATTGATCTCGAGAAGTTCAAGCGTTTTTTTATCGTAGAATTCTTTTTGTATCGCAGTAAAAGTATCTGATGTAATGAAATCAAAGAGCACTGCTCTATCTGTTGTATGCGCTGCAGTAACTTTCAAAGCAAAATTATACCTGAAACTATTTTGGTTATAAAGCCCTTTTAATTGTAATGCTCTGGCGCTTTGAAAATAAGGAAATTCATCTAGTACTTTTTCCAATACGACCGTTTGCTTCTCATTAACAGCATTTGGTTTATTAATCAAATAAGTATAATCGGTTACATTCATAAAGGTTATTCGTTTATTTGGTTATTCGTTTATTTGTTCTTCGATTAACGGAATCAACAAATGACTGAATCAAAACCTTATTTACCATTTGGCCAAAGATTCATTAAAGATATCTTGCGTAATTCGGTCAAAAATTTCTTTTAGAGCATTGTTTAAAGTAGATCCTACCAGTTGTTGTTCAGCAGGATAATCATAGTAAAATTCGAATGTTTTTTCAAAATCATCCTTTTCTTTATTTTTATTGGTAAAACGGACATTTATTCTGATTTTTAAACGGTTTTGTGCCGCTTTTTGGTCGGCGGTAGCCGTCATCGGACTTATTCGATAATCTATGATTTCCCCTTCGTAAGTTAAATCAGCACTGTTTTTCACCAAATTTAGATTGGTTTGATTCTGAATTAAATCTTGTAAGGCGAGGGTAAATGTTCTGTCTATTCCAGGTTCAATTATTTCAGCATTATTTTGAAAAAAATTGACTTGAAAAGTTTTGGCGTCAATTTTTCCGGTCCCAGTAAAGTTATAAACCGAACAACTGTTTAATGTGAAAATAATTGTAATAGCGAAGATGTAATGTAAGTGTCTCATTTTATATTTTAAAAAACCAAAGATATTCATTTTAGGCAAATCATTCGTGACTTTATAACTTATTGAAAAAATTACAAATCAAATTGTTTAATTTTTCGGTATAAAGTTCTTTCGGAAATTCCCAATTCATCAGCTGCAGCTTTTCGTTTTCCTTTATTTTTTTCCAATGATTTTTTAATCATTTCAATTTCTTTTTGCTCCAGTCTCAATATTTCTTCTTCCTCTTCGATAGTTTCTGCAAACAAGTAATTATCGTCATTCTCCTGATATTGTTCTTCTTTATTTTGTGCTGTAATCAGATTGGTTCTAGGTTCTTCTTCAAAATCTATCTCACTGTCATTTTCTTTAGAACCGTAAATTTTAGTGATTAGTTTTTTATTGGTTTCCTGTACTTTAGAACTGCCGTTTTCCATCAACTCTAAAGTAAGTTTTTTTAAATCATGCAAGTCACTTTTCATGTCAAAAAGCACTTTGTACAAAATTTCTCTTTCGTTACTAAAATCACTATCACTTTTTTTATCTTTTATCACAGATGGTAAATTAGTTCCTTCTTGTGGTAGATAAGACTGCAATGTTGCCGCCGTAATTTCACGATTAGTTTCCAAAACGGAAATCTGTTCCGCTACGTTTCTCAATTGACGAATGTTTCCGCTCCAACGGAATTTTTGCAACAACTGAATGGCAACTTCATCTAATTTTAAAGGAGGCATTTTGTACTTATGAGCAAAATCTGCAACAAACTTTCTAAACAACAAATGAATATCTTCTTTTCTATCTCTCAAAGGCGGTAAGTTAATATCCACCGTGCTTAATCGATAATACAGATCTTCTCTAAATTTCCCTTTTTGAATAGCATCAAATAAATTGACATTGGTCGCAGCTACAATTCGAACATCCGTTTTTTGTACCTGACTAGAACCGACTTTTATAAATTCGCCATTTTCTAATACGCGCAACAATCGAACTTGAGTGGTCAGAGGCAATTCACCTACTTCATCAAGAAAAATGGTTCCACCGTCAGCCACTTCAAAGTACCCCTCACGTGTTCCGGTTGCTCCTGTAAATGCTCCTTTTTCATGTCCAAAAAGTTCACTGTCAATAGTTCCTTCCGGAATGGCCCCGCAGTTTACAGCGATATATTTTCCGTGTTTTCTATGCGAAAGCGAATGAATAATTCTGGGAATGTTTTCTTTCCCAACACCACTTTCCCCTGCCACTAATACTGAAATATCAGTAGGAGCAACCTGAATGGCTTTTTCTATTGCACGATTGAGCTTCGGGTCATTCCCGATAATCTCAAATCGTTGTTTTATGTTTTGAACTGTATCCATGTTCTATATTGTTTAAAGTTGTTTTTGTTTAAATTTTAAAGTCAGCCAATTGAGGTAAACTTTAAACTTTAAACTTTACACTTTTTTAATTCATTTCAGATAATCCAACAGCCAAACCTTTAAGTGTGCCTGAAGTGCAACTTATAATTTTTACATTCACAAAATCCCCAATTTTATAATTTTCTTTTGGGAAAACCACAGTGATACTTTGTGAATTCCTTCCGGAAAATTCTTCAGTTGATTTTTTTGAAACTTTCTCTACCAAAACTTCAACCGTTTGCCCGATGAATTCCTCAGAACGCAACCAAGCATGTTTTTGCTGTAAATCGACAATTTCCTGCAATCTTCTGGCTTTGGTTTCTTCCGTAACATCATCTTCCATTTTTCTTCCTGCCAAAGTTCCCGGGCGTTCTGAATACGAATACATATAACCAAAATTATATTTCACATATTCCATCAAACTCAACGTATCTTGATGATCTTCCTCCGTTTCGGTAGGAAAACCCGATATCATATCCTGCGAAATAGAACCATTGGGAACAATGCTTCTAATTTTATCAATCAAAGTCATGTATTCTTCGCGCGTATGCAAACGGTTCATTTCCTTCAAGATTCTATTGCTTCCTGATTGTACCGGTAAGTGAATGTGCTTGCAAATATTTGGATGTTTAGCGATAACATGCAAAATGCTTTCGTGCATATCCTGAGGATTGGATGTCGAAAATCGGATTCTCATTTTTGGAAAACCAACCGCTACCATTTCTAGTAATTGGTCAAAATCAACTGCAGTAGCTTTTTGCATTTCAGAGGCATTTTCGAAATCTTTCTTCAATCCGCCACCGTACCACAAATAACTATCGACATTTTGACCTAAAAGGGTAATTTCCTTAAAACCTTTATCCCATAAATCCTGAATTTCCTTCATTATACTTTGTGGTTCCCGGCTGCGCTCCCGTCCGCGGGTAAAAGGCACCACGCAAAACGTACACATATTATCACAACCACGCGTGATAGAAACCAATGCCGTAATTCCGTTGCTCATCAATCGAACCGGCGATATATCACCATAGGTTTCATCTTTCGACAAAATCACGTTGATGGCATCGCGTCCTTCCTCGACTTCCGCCAATAAGTTCGGTAAATCTTTATAGGCATCAGGACCTACAACAAGGTCTACAATTTTTTCTTCTTCTAGGAATTTGTCTTTCAATCGTTCTGCCATACAACCCAAAACCCCAACTTTCATCTTTGGATTAATACGTTTTACAGCATTGTATTTTTCTAAACGTTTACGAATCGTTTGCTCTGCTTTGTCGCGAATCGAGCAGGTATTCACCAAAACTAAATCGGCTTCTTCCAGAATTTGCGTCGTATTATATCCGTTTCCGGATAATATAGAAGCTACAATTTCACTGTCCGAAAAATTCATTGCACAGCCGTAACTCTCGATAAAAAGTTTCTTTGTATTCTCGGGTTTATGTTCTAGAACGAGACTTTCGCCTTGTTTGCTTTCTTCAATAATCTTCTCCATTACTTAATTTAAAGTGCAAAGATAACGCAATTCCAATAAATATGACAAGATGTCAGACTAAGATTTAACATTGTTTTAGGCATTCTGCGCAGTTGTATTTTAAGAGTTGTTTCCCGTCTAGTCCATAAGACGAGATTACAATACCAGAGCAAAAAAAGTACAGTTTCTAAAGTTACAAAAAGAGCTTCTTGCGGTTGCATTTTTAGAACAAGAAAATAAAACTTTTTTTTACTTTGGGATTTTCACTTCAATCGCGGCAGTGGTAAAATTATTTACCAGCTAGAGATTAAAAGTCTGAAATCGTGAATTCAGAACAATCACTAAAACCACATTAATTACTATATGAAATGATTAAAATGATCGGAGTAAAACATTTTGCGGTGGAAAAAGTGGAAAATCTGCTTTGGAAAATCTGCTTTTTATTTAATCATATATGCAGGGTTTTAAGTTAAAAAAACATGAATTGTATAAACTTTTTGTTTAATTGTGTAATATAATCGCAAAAAAATAATATTATATTTGTAATAGTAAAACCATTAACAATATAATAATCATTAATTTAAAACTTTTTCAATATGAAACAATTATTAGACATTAGCGCAACATCAAAAAAGTATTTAGCAATCGCAGCACTTTTCTTTTCTCAAAGTATTCTATGGGCACAAGATAAAACAGTAGATGTAAATTTGAATGTGGATAAAGGCGGAAGCGATTGGTATGCGCAACCATGGATTTTGGTTGTAGGTGGTGCAGTTTTTATCATAATAATAGTAGCTCTTTTAAGGGGAAATAGCAGCAAGTAGTGAGAAGGTACTCTGTTCAATGAGTACGGTTCTTCATTTAATAACAGGTATAAATGACACTTTAAATAGTGCATTTATAGCTGTTTATATTTTGGATGGGAACTAGCTAAGGTAATTAAAAGCATGCGTAATGTTTTAATCTTTTATTTCGTTAATGGAATGGCAAAAAAAAGATTTCATTTCCGGAAGGCTGACTAGTGAATTGGCTTTAATCAGTAATAAACTATTGTTTCAAATTATAGCTATAGACCTAAAAGATCCTGAAGGTGTTGGTTTTCCTGAATTAATAGTATTGTTGAGTTGATTTTGCGCGAGGGATAGAAGCGGAAATCCTTATTTAGGCTTTTTAGCCAAAATAAGATTGCAGCGAATAGCCCGACCCTTGCGGGCGCGCCCAAAACACATTTAATCTATTTGTTGATCTTCGTGAGTTTAATACGGACGATAAAATGAGCGTCTATTTTCCTGTTTTAAAGTGTTTAAAATTATATTTATCGAGCTTGCATTTTGTGCATTTCAACGAGAAATTTGACTTTTAAAATTTAAAAAACTCAAAATTTAAAAAAATCATATACTTTTGCCGACATAAACAATCGGGACATGGCAAAGAATTTAGTTATAGTTGAGTCACCTGCAAAGGCAAAAACAATTGAAAAATTTCTGGGAAGTGATTTCCAAGTGGAGTCAAGTTATGGGCATATTGCCGACTTGCCTTCCAAAGAAATTGGGGTAGATGTAGAAAATGGTTTTAAACCTAAATATGAAGTTTCTGCTGATAAAAAAGCGTTGGTTTCCAAATTAAAGACGTTAGCCAAGAATGCCGAAATGGTTTGGTTAGCAAGTGATGAGGATCGCGAGGGGGAAGCTATTTCTTGGCATCTTGCCGAAGAATTAAAATTAAATCCGGCCAAAACAAAACGAATTGTTTTTCACGAAATTACGAAAACAGCGATTCTAAAAGCGATTGATAATCCACGTGAAATCGATTATAATTTAGTCAACGCACAACAGGCGCGAAGAGTTCTTGATAGATTAGTAGGTTATGAATTGTCTCCTGTTTTATGGAGGAAAATAAAAGGAGGTTTGTCTGCCGGACGTGTGCAATCCGTTTCTGTTCGATTGATTGTGGAGCGTGAACGCGAAATTCAAAATTTCAAAGCTGTCGCTACTTATTCTATTGTAGCAGAATTCACTAACGAAGCAGGAAAAGCATTCAAAGCAAAACTGCCGAAGAATTTCAATACAAAAAAAGAAGCCGAGGATTTTTTAAATAAAAATATCGGTTCTACATATAAGGTAGCAGATTTAGAAACTAAACCTACCAAAAAATCACCAACAGGACCTTTTACCACTTCGACTTTACAACAAGAAGCGGCTAGAAAATTGTATTTGCCGGTTGGTATTACGATGCAACTCGCACAACGTTTATACGAAGCTGGACTTATTACTTATATGAGAACGGATAGTGTGAACTTGTCGAAAGATGCGATGGATGCTGCTCAAGCAGAAATCATCAAATCCTACGGAAAAGAGTTTTCAAAACCTCGGACTTTCGTGAATAAAAGCAAAGGAGCGCAGGAAGCACACGAGGCGATTCGGCCTACGGATATGTCACGTCATACGGTAGATATCGACAGAGACCAAGCGCGGTTGTATGATTTGATTTGGAAAAGAACCTTAGCTTCGCAAATGAGTGATGCGCAATTGGAACGCACAAACGTGAAAATTGAAGCAAATAATCACGGTGAAATATTCACGGCATCTGGAGAAGTTTTGCTTTTTGAAGGATTCTTGAAAGTGTATTTGGAAGGTCATGATGACGATGAAGAGGAGCAAGAAGGAATGTTGCCGGCGATGAAAGTCAATGAGAAATTAGGAAACAATTACATCACGGCTACCGAGAGATATTCTCGTGCAGCTGCAAGATATACGGAGGCTTCTTTAGTAAAAAAATTAGAAGAATTGGGAATCGGTCGTCCTTCTACTTATGCGCCAACGATTTCTACCATTATCAACAGAAATTATGTTGAGAAAGGAAATCTTGACGGTCAGGAACGTAATTATACGCAACTTACTTTGCAATCTGGAAAAGTAGGAGAAAAGTTGTTGAAAGAAAATACAGGTTCTGATAAAGGAAAATTAGTTCCTACAGATATTGGAACTATTGTAACGGATTTCTTAGTGAAGAATTTCGGGAATATATTAGATTATAATTTCACTGCCAAAGTGGAACAGGATTTTGATGAAATTGCAGAAGGAAATATCGTTTGGACAAAAATGATGCAGGAATTCTACGATCAATTTCATCCAAATGTGAAAGATGTGGAAGCCAATGCGGAGCGAGAAAGTGGAGAAAGAATTCTGGGAACAGATCCAAAAACAGGGAAACCAGTTTCGGTTCGTTTAGGAAAATTTGGACCGATGGCTCAAATTGGAGCTGCGGATGATGAAGAGAAAAAATTTGCCAGTTTAATGGCAGATCAAAATATTGGGAACATCACATTGGAGGAAACGCTGAATTTATTTTTGTTGCCAAAAAATCTTGGAAATTACAAAGATGAAGAAGTAGAGGTGAGTAATGGTCGTTTTGGCCCTTACATTCGTCATGGAGCAGCTTTTGTTTCTTTGCCGAAAGGAGAAAATCCACTAGATGTAGATTTCGAAAGAGCAAAGGAACTAATCGATGAAAAAGCAATTGCCGATGCGCCTATCGCTATTTATAAAGGCGAAGGAGTGCAAAAAGGTGTTGGTCGTTTTGGTCCTTTTATCAAATGGGACGGTTTGTTTATCAATGTAAGTAAGAAATATGATTTTGATAATTTATCACAATTAGATGTTGAAGCTTTGATTGAAGATAAATTGCAGAAAAATATTGATAAGGTTTTGCATAATTGGGAAGATGAAGGAATTTTGGTGGAAAAAGCCCGTTGGGGTCGTTCCGTTATTACCAAAGGAAAAATCAAAATTGAATTGAGTAAAGATGTCGATGCTACAAAATTGACATTAGCAGAAGTTCAAGAAATGATTGCCAAGAAAACGCCCGCTAAAAAAGTGGCTGCAAAAAAGGCGCCGGCAAAGAAAGCGGTTGCGAAAAAAGCAGTAGTTAAGAAACCAGTTGCAAAAAAATAATTAAATGGAATTTGATTTTCTAAGGCCGATAGACAATGAAATCCTACATTATATAAATGGATCGACTTCCCAGCAATTGGGAAGTAAAATTGTTTTGCACACGAACGAACAATTTCCGGATTTAAATAAAATTAAAATTGCCATTATTGGCGTTTTTGAAAACCGGGGCGATAAAAATGCGATTTCAGATATCGATTTAATACCGGTAAGAAAAGAATTGTATGGATTGTTTCCTGGCAATTGGGATACTTCGATAGCTGATTTAGGAGATATTCTGGCTGGGAATTCTATTGAAGACACTTATTTTGCAGTAAAAAAAGTAGTTGCAAGTTTAATCAAGAAAAAAATCATCCCTATCGTCATTGGTGGTTCTCAAGATTTAACCTATGCACTTTATAGGGCATATGATGATTTGGAGCAGATGGTTAACATGGTTTCTATTGATAATAAGTTTGATTTTGGAAAAGAAAGTGAAGAAGTTTCGGCCTCTTCTTATTTGACAAAAATAATTATTGACGAACCTAATAATCTGTTTAATTACTGTAATATTGGTTATCAAACCTATTATAATTCCCAAGAGGAAATTGATCTGATTGAAAAATTATTTTTTGATGGGTACCGATTGGGAGAAATATCTAATAATATTTCTCTTTCCGAGCCTGTTTTTAGAGATGCGGATTTGGTGAGTATTGATTTGAGTGCTGTTAAATCCTCAGATTCAGGAAATTTCATTTCGTTTACACCTAATGGATTTAATGGAAAAGAGATTTGTTCTTTGGCTAGATATGCAGGAATAAGTGATAAAGTATCTTTGTTTGGGATATTTAATCATAATAATTCAGCACAAGAATCAGCGATAATAGCGCAAATTATATGGTATTTTATTGAGGGTTTTCATTATCGTTCTTATGAATATCCTTTTGGAAGCAGAGACAATTATATTAAGTACATAGTTCCACTGGAAGAGGAAGAACTTGTTTTCTATAAAAGTGACAAAACGGACCGTTGGTGGATAGAAATTCCTTTTATTTCGAATGGAAGTAATAAACTAAAAAGAAATACGTTATTACCATGTTCTTACGACGAATATTTGTTGGCATGTAATCAAGAATTGCCAGAAAGATGGTGGAAAGCCCAAAGGAAAAACATATTATAGGTTTTTTGGGGCTTTAAAGAAGATATTTAATAAAAAACAACTTGTTTAGTGTGAAAAAATTGTTTTTTAAATAAATAATAAATAGGTTTACACACTTAAAAATAATGAATAGATAATCCAAATTTATATGAAGAAGTTCATTGCATTTACGGCAATTTTGACCTTGTTAATTAGCTGTGGTAAATCAAGCGATAAAGGGGAATTAGTTGGTGCGGCTGGAGGAAAATGGCATCCTGAGAAACCTTATGGTATGACTTTAGTGCCTGGTGGTGCTTTTATAATGGGTAAATCGGATGACGATTTAGCTGATGTTCAGGACGCGCCTACTAAAACGGTTACTGTTCGTTCTTTCTACATGGATGAAACTGAAATCACAAATAGTGAATACCGTCAATTCGTAGAATGGGTAAAAGATTCTACGATGAGAGTTCGTTTGGCAATTCTTGCTGACGAAAGTGGACAAAAAGCAGGAGATGGAAAGGGTAAAGGTAAAAACGCCGGTAGTATTGGCGATTTTGCGTTTAATGATTCTGATCCTGAAAAAATGACTGCTTACGACAAATATATGTATGATAACTACTATAGCGTAGGAACGGCTGATGATCCTTACGCTGGAAGGAAATTAAACAAAAAAGTAAAACTTATTAAAGATACTAAGTTGTATCCAGATGAGTATTACAGTGAAGTAATGGATTCTATGTATTTGCCTATAGAAGCTTCTTATAATGGATTGCGTACTATTGATGTTAATAAATTAAAATTTCGTTATTCTTGGATGGATATTCAAGCTGCAGCTAAAGCAAAAGTTGGAAAAAGAAAAGATTTCATAAAAACAGAAGAAGTGAATGTTTATCCTGACACAACTGTTTGGATAAAAGATTTTGCTTACTCGTACAATGAGCCAATGCATAATGACTATTTCTGGCATAAAGCATACGGAGATTACCCTGTTGTTGGAGTTAAATGGACACAAGCTAAAGCATTTTGTGCATGGAGAACTTTAAATAAAAACACGTACATAAAATCTAAAAAGAAAGGTCGTGAATTGATAAATTCTTTTAGATTGCCTACTGAAGCAGAATGGGAATATTCCGCTAGAGGTGGATTAGAATCTGCTACATATCCTTGGGGAGGTCCTTATACTAAAAACGATAGAGGCTGTTTCTTAGCAAATTTCAAACCAAATAGAGGAGATTACGCTGCCGATCAGGCCTTATATACAGTGGAGGCGAAGTCGTATGAGCCAAATGGTTACGGTCTTTATAACATGGCTGGAAATGTTTCTGAGTGGACGGATTCGTCTTATGATCCAAATGCTTACGAATATGTTTCTTCAATGAATCCAAATGTTTTGGATGCGTCAAACAAACGTAAAGTAGTTCGTGGCGGTTCTTGGAAAGATGTTGCTTATTTCCTACAAGTAAGTACCAGAGATTTTGAATATGCTGATTCTGCAAGAAGTTTTATTGGCTTTAGAACTGTTCAAGATTACATGGGATTGCAAACTACTGGAAACGGTGCAAAGAAAAAATAAATAAACTGACCAATTCAAATCTATCAAATAAATCTTTAAAAAAAAACATTATGGCATTACTTAGCAAAAAAACAATGAATTTCGCTTACGGGATGGGAGCGGCAGTTGTAATTATTGGAGCATTATTCAAAATTACACACCTTGAATTTGGGGTTATTACTGGAAATTTAATGTTAACCATTGGATTGGTTGTTGAGGCTGCAATTTTTGCTCTTTCTGCATTTGAACCTGTTGATGACGATTTAGATTGGACTTTGGTTTATCCTGAATTGGCTAATGGTGTTAAAGGTGCAGCTCCGAAGAAAAAAGTTGAAACTCCTTCAGATGCTCAAGGCTTATTGTCTCAAAAATTAGATGCTATGTTAAAAGACGCTAAAATTGATGGTGAATTAATGGCTAGTTTAGGTAGCAGTATTAAAAATTTCGAATCAGCTGCTAAAGGTATTGCGCCAACCGTAGATTCTATAAATTCTACAAAAAAATATAGCGAAGAATTAACTTTGGCTGCGGCACAAATGGAATCTTTGAATAGCTTATATAAAATCCAATTGCAAAGTGCTTCAAGAAATGCACAAATAAATGAAGAAGTTGCTGAAAATAATTTAAAATTAAAAGACCAAATGCAATCTTTGACTTCTAACCTTTCATCACTTAACAATGTGTATGGTGGAATGCTTTCTGCAATGAATAATAAAGGATAATTAGTTTCGAACTATATAAAAACAATAAACTAATTAGTAGAAAATATGGCAGGAGGAAAACAAACCCCTAGACAGAAGATGATTAACCTAATGTACTTGGTTTTTATCGCAATGTTAGCATTAAATATGTCCAAAGAAGTCTTATCGGCTTTTGGGATTTTAAACATTAAAATTGTAGAGTCGAACTCTATTACAGATACTAGAAATCAATCTTCCTTTGAGCAATTGTCTCAGAAAGCTGTAGATCAACCAGGTCAATTTGGTGACAAGAAAATTAAAGTAGAGAAGATTAGAGCAGTATCCAAAGAGTTTAATGATTATATTGAAAACTTAAAAACGGATGTAACCAAGAAATTTGTTAGAGACGCTGAAGGGAATTTGCCTTACGAACAAATGGATAAAGGGGATTTAATTGATAGAAAGTTTTTTACTGGTGATAGAGTTTCTAAAGAAGGTCAAGAATTTTTGAATAAAGTTAATAACTTTTCAGTCCAAATAAAACAGATTGGTGGTAGTTCAATTGCTGAATCAGAAATGAAAAAAATTGAAGCGAGATTTGCTACAAATCCAGTTTATTCTGAAAAAGCGGGTGCAAAATTACCTTGGATAGATTATAATTACAAGGGATATCCACTTATTGCAACTATTACAAAATTGTCTCAATTGCAAGCGGATATTAAAACTACGGAAAGTGATGTTATGACTGGGATGTTTCAATCGGATTTGGTTGCGGCAGCTTCACTTACAGCTTACCAACCGATAGTTGTTCTTGAAAAATCTGTTTTCTTTCAAGGTGAGGCGGTAAAGGGAAAAATCATTTTGGGTAAATTTGATCCTTCTTTAAAAGCTAAATCGGTTATTGTAAATGGTTCAAGTATTGCGGCACAAGCAGGTCAGGCTAATTTCTCTTTTGGAGCAGGTAATATTGGGGAACACCCAATAGGAGGTTCTTTCAATTTTGATGAAAATGGTAAGGTTGTAAGTTTGCCTATAAAAGATAAATATGTTGTTGTTGCCAGACCAAAATCGGCAACTATCTCTGCAGATAAAATGAATGTTGTGTATAGAGGTGTTGTAAACCCTATGACAATCTCTTTTGCAGGAGTTTCAGCGGATAAAGTTTCAGCTTCTGCTCCTGGATTAAGTTCAGCTGGTGGTGGAAAATATAACATGAGTCCAGGTGGAGGAACAGAAACAGTAATTAATGTTACTGCAACACTTCCTGACGGTTCTAAAGTTTCTGATAAAAAATCTTTTAGGATTAAAGGTATTCCTGGTCCTACTGGAACAATTAGAGGAGAAATGGGAGTGGTAAAAGGTCCTAAATCAAATTTAGAAATTGCAACAATTGGAGCAAAATTAGTTGATTTTGATTTTGAAGTTGGTTTAAATGTTGTTGGATTTAATTTTAAAGTTACTGGCCAGCCTACAGTTGTTGTTCCAGGTAATAAATTGAATGCACAATGTAAAGCAGTTCTTTCTAAAGTAGGAAGAGGTGATCAAGTTACCATTTCTGAAATTAAAACTAAACTAGTAGGTGCAGGTAGTTATTTATTACCAAGAACTGCTCCAGTTATTTTTGAAATACAATAATAAGTACGTTTAAAGAAAAACCTACTTCAATATCTTATTATGAAAACCATGATGAACGTAAGAAATTTTTTAATAGCTATTATCTCTGTTACTTGGAGTTTTGCATCTGTAGCACAATCTAATTTGCTTAATGCAAAGATCCCGGATCAAATAGGGCTTAAATCCGCTGCACAACTTATTTCGGATAATGACAAACCTTTAGAATATGGTTATGTTCACGATAGAGATGTTTTGATGGGTAAAACAACTTGGGAAATTATTGACTTAAGCGAAAAAATTAATTTTGCTTTATATTTTCCAATTGATACTGCAAATATTGGTTCGGATAGACGCTCATTGTATGATGTGCTTACTAAAGCGATGAAAAATGGCAAAATCACTGAAGTTTACACGGATAGTTATTTCAATACAAAAAAATCTCTAAAAGACATTCAGGGTTCACTTTCTCGTATTGATACTACAGATGTAGGGAGAGAACAAATAAATGCTGGTCAAGCAGTAGCAGCAGAAAATATTTTAAAACAAGATCTTACGGCTCAAGATGTAACCCAATTTAAAATTAAAGGATATTGGTATTTTGATAAACGCCAAAGTGAATTGAAATATCGTTTACTAGGTATTTGTCCGGTAACTCCAGATGTTTACACGATGAACAGCGATGAGAAAGATTACATCGATTTATTTTGGGTGTTTTTTCCATCGGCGAGAGAGGTTTTGCATGAGGCAAAAGCTTTCAATGATAAGAATTCAGCGATGCCAATTTCTTTTGATCAAATTCTAAATTCAAGGCGTTTTAATAGCACCATTTATAAAGAAGAAAATATGTATGGTGATAGAGAGATTAAGGATTACATGAAAGATAACGCACAGAATCAATTGTTAGAGTCAGAAAGAGTGAAAGAAAAAATTCGCAATTTTGAGTCGGATATGTGGAATTATTAAATTTCATTTGATAAATACGAAAAACTCTTACCGTAATGGTAAGAGTTTTTTTGTTTTAATACCCTTACCTTTGAATAATTTTAAAAAAGGTACCACTTCAAATGATAGATTACTTAATAATTGGATCAGGTTTAGCAGGAATATCATTTGCAGAAACGGCTTTGCAAAATGACAAAACCATTTTTGTTTTAGACAATAATTCTCAAAATTCTTCCAAAATTGCCGGGGGACTTTACAACCCTGTTATTTTAAAACGCTTTAGCGAAGTATGGCAGGCTCAGGAACAATTGCTTTTGATGAATGAATTTTATACTAATTTAGAAGAAAAACTAAAATGTAAAGTTGATTTTAAAAAGCCGATTTTGAGGAAATTTTTCTCAATTGAAGAGCAAAATAATTGGTTCGCAGCTTCTGATAAATTTGCATTAGCTCCTTTTTTATCTACTGAAATAATTTCGAAAAAGTATAAGGGAATTGATTCCCCGTATGGTTATGGTGAAGTACTGCAAACAGGTTATGTGGATACAGCATTGTTGCTGGAAAAGTACAAGGAATATCTTCTTGAGGAAAAGTTATTTCAGGAAGAATCATTTGATTATGATGCTTTACAGATAAGAAACGATAGTATTCGCTATAAAAATATTCAGGCAAGGCATGTTGTTTTTGCAGAAGGTTTTGGGATGCATGCTAATCCTTATTTTAAAAATTTGCCGTTGGACGGAACAAAAGGAGAGCTTTTTATTATAAAAGCGCCGGAATTAGAATTGGATGTAATCGTCAATACTAGTGTTTTTATTCTTCCTCTTGGAAATGATTTGTTCAAAGTTGGTGCAACCTACAATTGGAAAGATAAAACAGATTTACCTACTGAAGAAGGAAAAACAGAATTAATCGAAAGAATAAAAGAAATTATCGCATGTGAATTTGAAATTGTAGCCCATTTTGCTGGAGTCCGGCCCACTGTCAAAGACAGAAGACCATTGGTGGGAACTCATCAAGATTACAAGACAGTACACCTACTTAATGGTTTGGGCACAAGAGGTGTTATGCTGGGACCTTCAATGGCCAAAGCTTTGTTTGAATTTATTGAATTTCAAAAACCTTTAGATATTGTGATTGATATAAAAAGGTTTTTAAATAAAGTCAAAAAATAATATTATTTCAAACCACTTTTAGGGTCATAAGAAACAAACATATTGATGTAAATATTCCTAGACCATCGTAACACAAAAGGGAATAAAACGATAAGGGAGACGATGATTGAGATAAATGCTACTTTAATGTCGGACTTAAAGATTACGTAGGAGATTATGAAAGCGGCAGTTCCAATGGCAACATTTAATCCGTAACTCACATACATTGCACCATAAAAAAACGAAGGTTCAATTTGATATTTAAAGCCACAATGGCTGCAATTTTCATGCATTTTTAAAATCTTACTCAGATGTAACGGATTTTTATCCAAATACATACTCTCATTCTGACATTTAGGACAACTTCCTGTTAAAATACTATTTAGTTTGGATCCTTTTTTTAACATTTGCAAAAATTTTTAACAAAGGTACAGTTTTTGAAACCCTACCGATGTAACATTATCACAAATTATGCTCAATATACACAATCTATCTGTTTCGTTTGGCGGTTCTTATTTATTTGAAGAAGTTACCTTTCGTTTAGGTGCTGGAGACCGTGTTGGTCTCGTAGGTAAAAACGGTGCTGGAAAATCCACCATGCTTAAAATTTTAGCAAAGGATTTTGCTCCTGACTCGGGAAGCATCGCTCAAGAGAAAGAAGTTCGAATGGGATTCTTGCGCCAAGATATTGATTTTGAGCAAGGAAGGACCGTTCTTGAAGAAGCGTATGAAGCTTTTACAGATATTAAAATTGTAGAAAAAAAACTGGCAGAAATCAACCATTTGCTTGTGACCCGTACTGATTATGAAAGTGAGGAATACAGCCAAATAATTGAAGATTTATCCGACTACACACATCGTTTTGAATTATTAGGTGGGTATAATTATGTTGGCGACACAGAGAAGATTCTTTTGGGATTGGGGTTTAAAAGAGAGGTGTTCAACAATCAAACGGAGACATTTTCTGGAGGTTGGAGAATGCGAATTGAATTAGCCAAATTATTATTGCAGGCCAATGACGTTTTGTTGCTGGATGAGCCTACGAATCACCTGGATATCGAGAGTATCATTTGGTTAGAAAGTTTCTTGCGCAATTATCCCGGAGTTGTGGTGATCGTTTCTCACGATAAAATGTTTTTGGATAATGTGACCAATAGAACTATCGAAATTTCACTTGGTAAAGCGTACGATTTCAATAAACCATATTCTGAATATTTAGAATTACGTCATGAAATTCGCGAAAAACAATTGGCAACACAAAAAAACCAAGCCAAAAAAATTGAAGAAACCGAGAAATTAATCGAGAAATTCCGCGCCAAAGCTTCCAAAGCTTCCATGGCACAATCGATGATTAAGAAACTCGATAAAATAGAGCGCATTGAAGTTGATGAAGATGATAATTCAGTAATGAACATCACTTTTCCTGTTTCAAAAGAGCCGGGTAGAGTAGTGGTCGAAGCCGAAAATGTGACTAAAAGCTACGGTGACAAAACCATCTTGAAAGACATTAATCTATTAGTGGAACGTGGAAGCAAAATTGCTTTCGTGGGACAAAATGGACAAGGAAAATCAACGTTTATAAAAGCAATTGTTGACGAATTTGAATACCAAGGAAGCATAAAACTGGGTCATAATGTACAATTGGGGTATTTTGCACAAAATCAAGCCGAATATTTAGACGGTGAAATTACGTTGTTACAAACGATGGAGGATGCAGCTGCCGATACCAATCGCTCTAAAGTACGCGATATGCTAGGTTCATTCTTATTTCGTGGCGATGATGTAGAGAAAAAAGTAAAAGTCCTTTCTGGGGGCGAAAGAAACCGTTTGGCGCTATGTAAATTGCTTTTGCAGCCCATAAATGTTTTGTTGATGGATGAGCCAACCAATCACTTGGACATTAAATCCAAAAATGTTTTGAAAGCCGCTTTACAAAAATTTGGCGGAACTTTACTGTTGGTTTCTCACGATAGAGATTTCTTGCAAGGCATGTCAAATTTGGTGTATGAATTCAAAGATCAAAAAATAAAAGAATATTTAGGCGATATCAATTATTTCTTGGAACAACGCAATATGGAAAATATGCGTGAAGTCGAGAAAAAGGATGCACTAAAAGCTTCGGCGCCAAAAGAAAGCAACAAAGCTTCCTACGAAGATCAGAAAAAAGGGAAATCACTGCAAAATAAGTTGAGTAAAGTCGAAAGCCAAATCAAACAATTGGAAAAAGACATTCAAAACGATGATAAAATGCTGGCTTCAAACTATGATAAAAATATTGAAGACGCTAAATTTTTCATGGCTTACAACAAGAAAAAAGCAGAATTAGATAAATTATTGTTGGAATGGGAATTGGTTCAGGAAGAAATTGATAATTTGTAGCCAATCCAGCTTTACGTTTCAATCTTTCAAAGAAAAAACTTTTTTTGTTAGACCTTGCAGGAGCTCCCTCCGGTCGCTCTGCAAAATCAGCAAAAAATAGTTTTTTTCTTAAAAGGATTTCCACTTCAATCCGGGCTAAAAAAAAATCGGAATACACAAGATTTTCTTTAAATCAATCCCATCATTTCTGAGTGGGCAATGGCTTCTTTGCTATTTTTGAAATAACAAACCGATACTTGCAAACTCTCCAGATTTTTCAATACAGTCTCTACTTTTTCTTTTTTATATTCTCCAGTTTGTCTAATATAAACTGCTTTTACGGTGACTGGAAATATTTTACAAATAGCTTCGTATAAAAAAGGATCATGTTGCGAATCATCACCCAACAACACATATTCCAAATTTGGATAAAATTCCAGAATGTGTTTGATCTTGTCAAACTTATGATTATGGTTGCCTCTTCCAGTCATAAAGAAATCAGTAAGACTAGTTTTAATATCCTTCAATAATAATACAGCCCTTGGCAATTGATGAATTTCCGTAAATTTCACAATAAAGCGGTACAGATTCCATTCGCTACTTGAAACATAAAAAAAGGCATTTTGTTCCTCTTTGTTATTTCTTCCGGCTGAACTCAATGCTTGGTAATGAGGGACAACATCTTCAAAAACTTTTCTCTTATCAATATTTTTAAATAATAAAATATATAATTTCATCAATGGATTTTCAGTATTCGACACTAAAAAGGTATCGTCAATATCAGATATAATTCCTAAATTTCCTTTATTTGGACGGATGTAACTTTCTGTTGTTACTATTGTTTCGTTTTTGTAAATAATACTTACTGAATAATCGATCCAGCCATATTTAGTGAATTGGTCTAACGGCACACAAAATTTGAAATAGCCGTCATTCAAAGTTTTAGTATGGATCTTCACATTGTTGTGCTCTAAATAAACATCAGCGTTTGCTTGTGTTTTAACTCTAAATAGCCGGATTACGGAGGCGGCATTTTTAAAATTTTTTTTCTGAAAATTATAATCTTTTGCACTCGTTGGTCTAAAAACATGTCCCATTACAATTAATTCCTGCTCGTTTGCATACCCGCGATATAATTTTAAAATTGGCTTCATTTATTGTACTTTTGATAAGTATTGTAAATTAAATGTTTTTAACCAATAAATGTAGCTAAATTTTGAGAAAGAATATCATAATGATTGTAAATCCTATTTCAGGAGATTTGGATAAATCAGAACTGACTGATGCTGCATTTTCTTTTGCGGAGAAAGAAAATCTTAATCTTGTGATTTACAATACTTCGGGAGTAAACGATATTATCAACATTCAGGCGCTTTATCTAAGTTATAAACCAGAAAGAATTATTGTTGCTGGTGGTGATGGAACTATTAAAATGGTCTCGGAGGCAATGCAAAAAGAGGACGTGATATTAGGGATTTTGCCTGCGGGTTCTGCCAATGGTCTAGCTGTAGATTTAGATTTGATGTTAACTCCTGAAGAAAATCTTCAAATTGCATTTCAAAATGATTATATGGAAATAGATGTAATTACTATAAATGATAAAATTAGTTTGCATTTGAGTGATTTAGGTCTTAATGCAGAACTTGTTAAAAACTATGAAAATGCGACAATTCGTGGGAAATGGGGTTATGCTTTGCAAGCCGTAAACACGTTAATTGATTTCGAGGGACCTTTTACCGCAACAATAACTGCCAATGATGAAACTATAAATTGTGTTGCACGAATGATCGTAATTGCCAATTCTAAAAAATATGGTACCGGAGTCGTGATTAATCCTGACGGAGAAATGAATGATGGAAAATTTGAATTAGTAATTTTGAAAAATTTAGATCTTTATGTTTTTGGGCAAATCGTAACAGGAAATATGCCAATTGAATCTAATGATGTTGAAATAATATCAACAAATCAAGCATTTATAAAAACTAATTTCCCGGTAAGTTTTCAAATGGATGGCGAATATTGTGGTACAGAAACAGAATACAATGTTGAGATTTTACACAAACAGATGAAAGTAGCAATACCGTAATTTGTTATTTGAAATTATTTAAACGGATTTCGTTCCTGCCAAATGGTTTCGGGTTCTAAATATTTGAAAAATTTAGGCATATAAGAATTAATCAATGCATTACTATGTTCTATAAATCCAAACATTTTTACTGGTTTTGCACCTACTGAGCTCTTTATTTCAAGAGCAGTTCTGGCGAAAACAATTTCCTTAAAACCTTTGTTGATTGAATAGGCAATCATGTCATACAGCATATTTAAATACAACATTTTTTCACGTTGAATGCTTTCGTCATAACCCAAAAAATAAGTATCCATTACTTCACCATTTTTGATTAAAGTATTGAATCCTATCAATTTGCCGTCGATAAAATACCCATAAAAAAGAATCTTGTCTTTAAAAATTTCCTTGAAGGTTCTAAAGTGATTCTTTGGAAGGAAAAAAGTATTAAATGGAGCATTTTTTGCCACATGAAAATACAAATCGTAAATAGTTTCTTCGTATTTGATGATGTCTTCTAAATGCAACTTTCTTTTTTCAATCACATCCGCTTTTTTTCGAGCTCTTTTGAATTGATCTCTATATTTTTTTGAAAGTGAGTCTATATAGTCTTGTTCTGATTTCCAATTTTCATTTATGGTAAATACCATGTTGGGCTGCGTAGAAAATTGATAATTATTTTTGAACTCTGAAATTTCAAAGTTTTTAATTTCCTCTTCATCAAAATCTTTAAACGAAGTGATATGTATTTTTTTGCCTTTGGATCTAAATAATTCATTTAACGCTAAAGAAGCTGTTTTCAATGTTCTAATAGCTTCCTTTTTATCAATTTCATCGGAAAAAGCAAAAGCATTTTGTCCAGTCAGCATATTATTTCCAATCAATAAAACATTGGAAGAGAAATTTTTGAAAGCAAAATTTCTTATTGCGGTTTTAATGCACTTATCACGTTCACCAAAAGATTCTAGTTTGTTCAAATCTAAAAATTGAGAAACAGCAATGCCTGCTAAAAGATCATTTTTGAAAATCCCTATAAAATGACAAATCATATTTTCCGGAGAAGATTTTTCTAATACTTGGAGATATTTTTTGGATAAAAAAATAGTTGATGTAGCTAGATCATCCCAGTTTGTTGGAAGTTCAGCTGTTGAGGCGTAAATTTTATAGGAAAAAGATGGATTCAAATTGAATTTTAATATTTTTCAAATTTAGTTAATTAAGTTAAAGTATTTTTATATGATTTGAAATTAACTAACTTTAACTACTAAATAGAAAATTATGAAAAAGTATACTGATGAAGAAATTCAATCCCAACTAAAAGACTTGAAAGAGTGGGAATTTATTGATAATGCGATTGAAAGGAAATTTAAATTTTCGGATTTCACGCAAGCGTTGGGGTTTATAGTTCAAGTAGGATTGATGGCCGAGAAAAGAAATCATCATCCGGAACTTTTCAACGTATATAATAAGGTTAACATCCGATTGAATACACATGATGCTAACGGAGTTACGGAAAAAGATTTTGACTTGGCAAAAGCTATCGATCTAATTAAATAAAAAAAACTCGTCTTATTTTAAAAATAAGTCGAGTTTTTTTTGAAAATATTTTATTGTTATTTCCATGCACAAATAATTCCGCCCATAATCATAAAACATACAATCCAGAAGCCACCGTTTACTAAAGTGTATTTAAAACTTTTTCTTTCAAACAATGCATTGGTTCCTATTATCGGCAATGCTAAAAATAATCCAGCCATAAATCCGTGTAAGGCACCATGTTTGAAGGTTCTAAATGCCATTCCGTAATCTGCCATAAAAGCGACGTAGGATGGTTTAGCTATGCTGGCATCTCCGCCAACCATGCCTAAAGCACCTGTTTGATGGATTGTGAAGTATTGAAGAATGACACTGATGAGAAAGGCGTATAGGAAGGAAGCACTAAATATTATTAGCATATTTCCTCCTTTCATCTTTTCTTCTGTCGTTCCTGATTCTTTCATCCAGATAGTTCCAAAAACTTTTGGGTTGTACCAAATAAATCCAACAACAAGTGTTGAAAATGCCGCAACTAATAGTGCTAGAAAATTCATTTCCATAAAATAATTTTTTAGAGGTTGATAAATCAAATTTAACAATTAATTACTAACCTCATTTAATTATTTTTTTGTAGGAAATATACGTTTTGAATTTAAATTTAGATGTATTTCGTCGATTATATTTGCCGATGAAGTAAATTGAGTGTAAATTTATAAGTGCCAAAAGTAATATTTCAATTTATGAAAAATTTATCTACTCTGTTTTTAACTGTTTTGTTTTCCTTTTCGATGTTTGCGAATGTTTCTGTTACTGAGAGAGATGCATTAGTGAAGTTGTATGAAAAAACAAATGGAAATCAGTGGATTACAAAATGGGATTTGACAAAACCCGTATCTAGTTGGTATGGAGTTACATTACAAGATGAAAAAGTAGTTTCAATAAATTTAGCAAATAATAATTTAGTTGGAGAAATCCCAAATGACATTGTGAATTTAGTGAATTTAGAAGAATTGGATTTGCATAAAAATCATATCTCTGGTACGGTTCCTTCGTTAGTTGGGAATTTAAAAAATCTTACCACATTAAATATCTCGTTTAATAATTTGTCAGGAACAATTCCAGAATCCGTTTGTGAAATATATAAATTAAAGCAATTAGAGCTTTACATGAATGATCTTTCCGGAGAATTGCCACAGCAAATCGGGAATTTGAAAAACTTAGAAATACTTTCTTTATTTAATAATGGATTAACGGGGCAAATACCAAGTTCACTTTATAATGTGAAGTCATTGAAGGTATTACTTTTAAATAGCAATAAACTGATTGGAGAATTGGGCCATGAAGTGGCAAATTTAAAATCTCTTGAAAACCTTAGTTTGTTTGATAATAAAATGAATGGGGAAGTTCCAGTTGAGTTAGAAAAGCTGAATAATCTGAAAGAAATGAATATTTCTTATAATATGTTTAATGGACTAGTTTCTAAAAGCTTGGTCCTATTAGATACATTAAATATGACGATGTTAAATGATAAAGGAATTACTGTTTTATTAGATGTAAATGATAGTGAAAATAAAGCTATCGTTTCTGAAGATTAACATAAGCTGAAAATACCCTGTTTAATTGTAATTAGTTTTAATAATTTTAGTTTTTTTTAAGTAAGTTTTAATTAATTTAGTTGTTTGAAGCCTGTAAAGTTTACTTTACAGGCTTTTTTTTGGATAATAAAACAACTACTATTTTTACAGCACTTTGCTTAATTACAAGTTTTGGAAAGCATATAAATTATATGATATAATCAAAAAAGCCTCAGATTTCTCTGAAGCTTTGTCTTAGTAGCGGGAACAGGACTCGAACCTGTGACCTTCGGGTTATGAGCCCGACGAGCTGCCTACTGCTCTATCCCGCGATGTGCGTTTTGTAATCTCAATAAGGCTACTTAGTAGCGGGAACAGGACTCGAACCTGTGACCTTCGGGTTATGAGCCCGACGAGCTGCCTACTGCTCTATCCCGCGTTGTTTCGGGTGCAAATGTACAACTAAATTTAAGAAACCCAAACATAAATTTAATAAAATGTTTTATTTCATCTATTGACTTGATATAACTACCTTTGCAAAATAAATTATAATAAAAATGTCACATAAAGCAGGTTTTGTAAATATCATAGGAAATCCAAACGTTGGGAAGTCAACATTAATGAATGCCTTCGTAGGGGAACGATTGTCAATCATTACATCTAAAGCACAAACAACTCGTCATAGAATTCTTGGGATTGTAAACGGAGAAGATTTTCAATTAATCTTATCTGATACACCAGGAATCATCAAACCTGCATACGAAATGCAGGAATCCATGATGAATTTTGTAAAGTCGGCTTTTGAAGATGCTGATATTTTGATTTACATGGTCGAAATTGGCGAACAAGATTTAAAAGATGAAGCTTTTTTTAATAAAATTATTCACGCTACAATTCCGGTTCTTCTTTTATTGAACAAAATTGATACATCAAACCAAGTGCAACTGGAGGAACAAGTTGCTTTTTGGGCAGCGAAGGTTCCAAATGCTGAGATTTTCCCAATATCAGCCTTGCAGAATTTTAATGTTCCTGAAGTTTTTGGGAGAATAATAGAATTGTTGCCGGAATCACCAGCTTATTATCCAAAAGATCAACTTACCGATAAACCGGAACGTTTCTTTGTAAACGAAACCATTCGTGAAAAAATCTTGCTAAATTACAGCAAAGAAATTCCATATGCAGTAGAAATAGTTACCGAAGAATTTTTTGAAGATGAGAACATCATTAGAATCCGTTCTTTAATTATGGTCGAACGTGAAACCCAAAAAGGAATCATCATTGGTCATAAAGGAGCTGCTTTGAAAAAAGTAGGGACCGAGTCCCGTGCTGATTTGGAGAAGTTTTTTGGTAAACAAATATTCATAGAACTTGTAGTGAAAGTGAATAAAAACTGGAGAAGTAATACCAATATGTTGAAACGTTTTGGGTACAATCAGTAAAGACAATAGCTCTAAAAAGCTTTGCATTGTTCTAATCCGATTCATTTTTAATTAAAACGATTGAAAAGGAGTTTGGATTTTTTTAAAATTCGAATGGAAATTTAAAAAAAAATATAAAATCAATATTGGAATTTGTTTTCCGATATTGATTTTTTTTTTAGCCCAGATAGAAATGAAAACCCCGCAGCCAGATGTTGTCGTTTTTCTTGTCGTGAAAAAGCGATCAACGAAAGCTCTTTTTGCGGCTTAGAAAGACACAACTTCTGGTGAGGAGTTGCAATGAAGAGCTGGATTAGCTGCTAAGAATTTAATATTTCTTTGTATAAATCTTCTAAATATTCCATTTGGTTGTTGCCATTTCTTCTGATTTGTGTGGCGATGAAGTACAATAGAAACCAAACGATAACCATTAGAATCATGATGATGAAATCGAAAGTAGTGTCGAATTTTAAGATGTAATTGGAGTAGGCGATTCCGCCAAAAATTAAAAATATTCCAGCAGTAATAAAATGAAGAAACATAAAAAACGTCCACAAGTTTGGGTCTGGTCCAAATAAACCTCTTATGTTTGTTAATGTAGGACTTGTGGGTTCTAATTCAAGATGTAAGTGAGGCGAGTAATATTTTTTTTGTGGGCCTTTTAGGTTCAACCAAATGTGGTACCCTCGTATTTTTACAAAATAATCATTGGATTTTATTTGGGTATAATTAGCAAATTTTTGGCGCAATACATCTGCATTTTCCGGAATATCTTTATGAAACCGTAAACGAAGGCTAATTTCATTATTAATATCCATAAGATTAATTTTATTTGGTTAGAAAAATTTTGGTATTGCTAATATATTAAAAATATTGATATTCAAGTTATTTAACCCTACCTTTGCAAAATATTTGAATTAAGGATTATGAACAACATAGTTGCCATTGTAGGAAGGCCAAACGTAGGAAAATCGACGCTTTTTAATCGATTGATACAAAGAAGAGAAGCGATTGTAGATTCAGTTTCGGGAGTTACCCGTGATAGAAACTACGGGAAAAGTGAGTGGAACGGAAAAGAATTTTCTGTAATTGATACGGGAGGATATGTTCGTGGATCGGATGACGTTTTTGAAGCAGAAATCCGTAAACAAGTAGAACTTGCTATTGATGAAGCGGATGTAATCATATTTGTGGTTGATGTTGAAGAAGGCATTACTCCAATGGATGATGCTGTTGCAAGATTGTTGCGTAAAGTGACTAAGCCGGTTTTACTTGCTGTAAATAAGGTGGATAATGCGATGCGTGAGAAAGATGCAATTGAGTTTTATAATTTAGGTTTAGGTGAATATTATACTTTTGCAAGTATTTCTGGAAGTGGAACAGGCGATTTATTGGATGCATTAATTGATGCTTTTCCTGTAAAACCAGAGCCAACTCAAGAAGAAATTGTATTGCCTCGTTTTGCAGTTGTAGGTCGTCCTAATGCTGGAAAATCAAGTTTTATCAATGCTTTAATTGGTAAAGAGCGTTACATTGTTACTGACATTGCGGGTACTACTCGTGATTCTATTGATACAAAATTTGACCGTTTTGGTTTCGAATTCAACTTGGTTGATACTGCTGGAATTCGTCGTAAAGCAAAGGTAAAAGAAGATTTAGAGTTTTATTCAGTAATGCGTTCAGTACGTGCGATTGAACATGCTGATATTTGTATCTTGATTATTGATGCAACACGTGGATTTGAAGGGCAGGATCAAAGTATTTTTTGGTTGGCTGAAAAAAACAGAAAAGGGGTTGTGATTTTAGTTAATAAATGGGATTTAGTCGAAAAAGAAACGATGTCAACCCGTGATTATGAAGAAAAAATTAGAGAAGAATTAATGCCATTTACGGATGTGCCTATTCTTTTTGTTTCTGCTTTAACAAAACAACGTTTATTAAAAGCATTAGAAGCAACAGTAAAAGTTTTCGAAAATAGACAACAACGCATTGCAACTTCAAAATTCAATGAATTTATGTTGAAAGTGATTGAAGCCTATCCACCACCCGCAACCAAAGGAAAGTATGTGAAAATTAAATATTGTATGCAGTTGCCCACACCAACGCCTCAGTTTGTATTTTTTGCCAATATGCCACAATATGTAAAAGAACCTTACAAACGTTATCTGGAAAATAAAATTAGAGAAAACTGGGACTTTTCAGGAGTGCCAATCGATATTTATATCAGAGAGAAGTAATTTTTATTTCCGCTGTTCTATTATAAAGTTTATTGAGTTTGCAAAAACTCGGTAAACTTTTTTTATTTTTATAAAAAAATGAAATCAATAAATGGTAAAGTAGTTTGGATTACTGGAGCTTCAAGCGGGATAGGGGAAGCTTTGGCTTATGAACTTAGCAAGAGAGACTGCAAGCTCATTTTGTCTGCACGAAATATTGAAAATTTGGAAAGGGTAAAATCTCGGTGTGTAAATGCATCAGTAGTTCTCCTGCCTTTTGATTTAACTGATTTTGATGATGCCAAAAAACATGTTGAAAGTGCTATTTCTGCTTTCGGAAAAATTGACGTTCTTGTAAATAACGGTGGAGTAAGTCAACGTTCACTTTTAGCGGAAACTGATTTTGAAGTGGATAAAAAACTGATTGAAGTAGATTATCTGGGAACTATTGCTTTAACAAAGGCTTTGTTGCCCCATTTTATCAAAAATAGAGAAGGACATTTTGTAACCATAACGAGCTTAATGGGAAAGTTTGGTTCTCCATATCGTTCCGGTTATTGTGGTGCGAAACATGCCTTGCATGGTTTTTTTGACGTACTGCGGATGGAACATCAAAAAGACAGTATCAATGTCACCCTAATTTGTCCTGGATTTATTCAAACTAATGTAGCTATAAATGCTCTTACTGCCAATGGATCGAAGCAAAATATCGATGATGAAGCTACTTTAAATGGTATGCCAGTGGCTGTTTTTGCTAAAAAATTAATCAATGCCGTTGAATCTACAAAGTTTGAAGCTTACATCGGTGGAAAAGAAGTTTTAGGTGTTTATTTGAAGCGATTTTTTCCTAAATTGTTACACCGGTTTGTTTTGAAAAGCAAAGTGAGATGATTTGGAATTTTTAATCGTGTACTTTGGTATTTATATTATTAAAAAATCCCAAGCAATGGGGATTTTTTTAAGTTAAGATGGATTCGAACGATTAGCTTTCTTCTTCTTCTTCTAAAGTTTCCATTGGATGATCCTCATACCAATCCTTAAAAGTTTTTACTGTTCTGTAATCATCATGTAAAACGGTATATACCATAAACAAGATTAATGGTATACCAATGCAATACAAGGTCATTATTACCGGCAAAGAAACATTAGTTTGACATAAACCAGCAAAAATAAAAACATATAAAGTGGTAAACCACACGAGTTTAATTGCAGAATTTTTCATGGCTTTTTCTATTAAAGTTACATTAAGTTTGATTAAAATAGAGTTAAAGTATTCATAATCAATGTATATTTATGTAAATTTCAAGAATGATGAATTTATATAAAATGGTATGTATTTATTTTTTGAACTGATATCGCCAATATGAAAAAGAAATTCCCTGTACAATAGTTAGAAAGTCTCGAACAAAAAAAGCTGCAACTTGCAGCTTTTTATTTAAGATTGTAATTGTAAAATATATTTGTTACCAATCGCCACTGGAACCACCACCAGAGAATCCTCCGCCACCAAATCCACCACCAAAACCGCCGCCTCCGCCGCCAAATCCGCCTCCAGATGAACCACCAAAACCTCCGCCACCGCTATTTCTGCCGAGACTGCTCAGTAATATTATATCCAGTAAACTCGGACCTCCTCCTGAATTGCCGGAATTTCCGCCACCGCCTCTTCTGTTTTTGGAAATTAGAATTAAGATAATAACGATAATAACAATGAAAGGTAAGATCGGGAATCCTTTATCTTGTTTGGTTTGTTTTCTTTCGCCTTTGTATTTGCCTTTGAAAACATTTATTATGGCATCGGTACCTTTGTCAAGTCCGCTGTAGTAACTTCCTGCTTTAAATTCGGGAATGATGATATTTCTAATTATTTCGCCTCCAATTCCTGCCGTCAATCGATCTTCTAATCCATAACCTGGATTTATAGCTATTTTTCTTTCGGCTTTAGCCAATAAAATAATTACACCATTGTCGTCTTTTGCGGTTCCTCCAATACCCCAGGTTTGTCCCCATTTAGTCGCTAGCTGGCTAACATCTTCGTTTTTGAGACTTTCTATGGTAACAATCACAATTTGAGTAGTGGTGGAATCGGAATATTTAATGAGTTTTTCTTCTAATTGCGTTTTTTCGGTCGCGCTTAATACATTCGCATAATCATAAACAGAAGTTTGCAAACTTGGTTTTTCCGGAATTGTAAATTGGGCAAAACTAATTTGTGTAAATAAAAAACAAACGAGTAATTGTAGGACGATTGGGGAATTCTTTTTTAGTAAAATCATTATCCTTTAGATATTTCGTTTGATAATTCATTGTTGTCATCTGCTGACCATGGAAAATGTTTTTTCAATTGTTCTCCTGCCATCAAAATGCCATCAATAAGCCCTTGTTTGAAATTGTCTTTTTTGAATTGTGTAGCCATCACATCTTTGGTAGTATCCCAAAAATCATTTGCAACAACATCATCGATGCCTTTGTCTCCGCAAATCACAAATTTTTTGTCAGCAACGGCAAAATATAATAAAACACCGTTTTTAAGTTGCGTTTCGTTCATTTTCAATTCATTAAATACTTCCAAAGCCCTGTCGAACGGAACTTTGGAAGTTGTTTTTTCTATATGTACCCTAATCTCGCCAGAAGTATTTTTTTCGGCCATGCGAATAGCTTCCACAACGGCTTGTTCTTCTTCTTTGGTTAAAAAATCTTCTACTTTTGACATGGGAAAAATTTTTAAATGAAGATTAACGATTTTTGATTGCAGTATATTCTACAATCAAAAATCGTTAATCGAAAATCTGAAATCGTTTTTAGAATTTTACTTCAACAGGTTTATCAGCTCCTTCAACAGAATTGAAATATGCTTTTTCTTTGAAACCAAAAATACCAGCAAACAAGCTGTTTGGAAACGTTTTAATGTGAGAGTTATATGGTTTTACCGCCTCGTTAAAACGGGTTCTAGCTGTAAGGATTTGATTTTCAGTACTGGCTAATTCATCTTGTAATTTCAAGAAATTCTGATTGGCTTTCAAATCAGGATATTGCTCTACGGTTACTAATAATCTAGACAAAGAACTGCTTACGCCACTTTGTGCTTTGTTGAATTCGGCTAATTTTTCCGGTGTAATATTCGTTGGGTCAACAGTTGTTGAAGTTGCTTTGGCACGGGCTTCAATTACAGCTGTTAAAGTGCTTTTTTCAAATTCGGCGGCTCCTTTTACGGTATTTACTAAATTACCAATAAGGTCATTTCTTCTTTGGTAAGCAGTCTGTACGTCTCCCCAAGATTGCTCAACGGTTTGATTTAATGCAACAGCAGTATTGTTAATTCCTTTAACCCAGCTGTAAATTCCAATGATAACAACTGCTACGATAATCCAAGGCAAAAATCTTTTCATGTTTATTTAATTTTAAAGTTGATTTTTAATATTTGTTAATTGTGTTCTTATTGTTTCTAGTTTGCGTATAATTTCAAATTTATCCAAGGTTTTTTTCTGTCCTTCTTTCAAATGTGTTTTGGCACCTTCCAGCGTAAAACCTCTTTCCTTCACTAAATGAAAGATGAGTTGTAAATTCGTTACGTCTTCGGGCGTGAACATTCTGTTGCCTTTGGCGTTTTTTTTAGGTTTTAAAATGTCAAATTCATTATCCCAAAAACGGATAAGCGATGCATTCACATCAAATGCTTTAGCTACTTCGCCAATGCTGTAATATCTTTTGTCTTTAGAAAGTTCAATATGCATATTATTTTTATTTTTTGTCAAGTTGAATTGTCACTGAATACTATTTTATGATCTTTTATCTGAACACTGCGAACCGAACACTGAATACTATTTTTGTATTAGTCTAATGATTGATTTTCTTGATTAGCCAATTTTGATATCGCAACATACTCAATCGCAGAAATATTGCCATAATAAAAATTAAGCGGATTCACCACTTTCTCATCTTTGTGCACTTCATAATGTAAATGAGGACCTTCAGACCTTCCGGTACTCCCTACATATCCTATAATATCACCACGTTTTATCCTTTGGCCGGCTCTACAATTGTATTTACTTAAATGGGCATATAATGTTTCATAACCGTAACCGTGCCTTAGTACAATGTGATTTCCGTATCCTGATGCTGTATTGTCTGCTTTTTCAACAACTCCATCACCAGTTGCATAAATTGGAGTTCCTATTTTTGCAGAAAAATCCATGCCTTCATGCATCTTTCTTACCTTAGTAAAAGGGTCCGTTCGATAACCAAAACCGGAGGCTAAACTTTTCAAATTCTCATTCCTTACGGGTTGAATAGCAGGAATAGCAGCTAATAATTTATCTTTTGCTTTAGCCAATTTCAAAATATAATCCAGTGATTTAGACTGGATGGCTAGCTCCTTGCTCAGCACATCAACTCTTTTGGTGGTATTGATTACCAACTGAGAATTGTCATATCCTTCCAACGCTTTGTACCGATTGATTTTACTGAAACCTGCCTTTCTTTCTTCAGCAGGAATTGGTTTAGCATTAAAATAAACCCGGTATATATTATTGTCCCGGTCTTCAATAGCTTCGATAACATCATCTACCTGATCCATTTTTTTATTTACAATGGAATAATTTAATTTCAAATTTTCAATTTCACGCGCTTGCAAACGATCTTTTGGTGTTTCAAAATAAGGAGTGTTCAATAATACAATGAAACATAAAAATCCAAACAATGCTGATGCTATAAGAAATAGAGCTGCAACGCCAAATTTCTTTCTTTTTCTTATTTTTATTTTTCGGTATGCTAGATTTTCGGAATCGTAATAATATTTTACTTTCGCCATGATTTAAAATACCCTATTTTTGCACCTAGTAAAAGGTTAGTCGAACAAATTTAATAAATGTTTCATTTGTTCTGCTCTTTTTTAAGGAATAAATATAATAATGTGCCTATTCCAGCTATTCGTTGCAAGTCCTCGTATTGAAATCTTTTTTTCTAATGAGCCAGCAGGAGCTTCCTTCGGTCGCTCTGCCATCTCAAGAAAAAATAAATTTCAAAACCGCGAAGCTTTTCACTAGTATCTGGGGCAAAAAAACGTTGATTCGTTGATTTGGTTATTCGTTTATGCGATGCAGCCGATTGACCAAATTAACAAATAACCGAACAAACAATAAAAATGAAATCACAAGACGTACGTAAACAATTTCTAGATTTTTTCGCATCAAAAGGACACTTAATTGTTCCTTCAGCACCCATAGTTCTAAAAGATGATCCAACCTTGATGTTCAACAACTCTGGAATGGCGCAGTTCAAAGAATATTTCCTTGGGAATGCCACGCCAAAAAGCAATAGAATTGCCGATACACAAAAATGTCTTCGTGTTTCAGGAAAACATAACGACCTAGAAGATGTAGGTTTTGATACCTATCACCACACCATGTTCGAAATGCTTGGAAACTGGTCATTTGGTGATTATTTCAAAAAAGAAGCCATCAACTGGGCTTGGCAATTATTAACTGAAGTGTATAAAATTCCAAAAGAAAACCTATACGTTTCTGTTTTTGAAGGAAACCCGGAGGAAAATGTACCCTTCGATCAGGAAGCGTGGGATATTTGGAAGGAACTTTTAGATGAAGACCGAATCATTCTTGGAAATAAAAAAGACAATTTCTGGGAAATGGGCGATCAAGGTCCTTGCGGTCCTTGTTCTGAAATTCATGTTGATTTACGTACTGCTGACGAGAAAGCACTGGTTGCAGGGAAAAGTTTAGTCAACAACGATCATCCGCAAGTTGTTGAAATTTGGAACAACGTATTTATGGAATTCAACCGTAAAGCCGATGGTTCTCTTGAAAAATTACCTGCTCAACACGTGGATACCGGAATGGGATTTGAGCGTTTGTGTATGGCATTGCAAGGTAAAACATCAAACTATGACACCGATGTTTTTACGCCACTTATTGAAAAAGTAGAACAAATTACGGGAACAAAATATACATCCAATGAAGTGTTGAATGTAAGCGAGGAACAAAATCAAACCAACATTGCTATTCGTGTAATTGTGGATCACGTTCGTGCGGTAGCATTCGCAATTGCTGACGGTCAATTGCCATCAAACACAGCTGCTGGTTATGTAATTCGTAGAATTTTGCGTCGTGCGATTCGTTACGGGTTTACTTTTTTAGATACTAAAGAACCTTTTATCAATAAATTGGTAGCTGTTTTAGCCAATCAAATGGGAGAATTCTTCCCGGAAATCAAATCGCAGGAAGCTTTTGTAACCAATGTAATTCGCGAAGAAGAAGCTTCTTTTTTGAGAACATTAGATCAAGGCTTGCAATTATTGGACAACGTGGTTTCTAAAACAACAGGTACTGAAGTTTCAGGAGCTAAAGCATTCGAATTATACGATACTTTCGGTTTTCCAAAAGATCTGACAGCCTTAATCTTGAAAGAAAAAGGAATGTCTTTCAACGAAGCCGAATTTGACGCTTCCATGCAAGCGCAAAAAGCGCGTTCTCGCGCCGCATCTGAAGTTTCTACGGAAGATTGGTCGGTTTTGATCCCGAGACTTCGGGACGGAAATGTGGAAACATTCGTGGGTTACGACCAAACCGAAAATGAAGTAAAAATCACAAGAATTCGTAAAATTGATAGTAAAAAAGACGGGATTTTATACCAAATCGTTTTAGATAATACACCATTCTATCCGGAAGGAGGAGGGCAAGTGGGTGATAAAGGTACTTTGGTTTCGGCAAACGAGACGATTGAAATCATCGACACCAAAAAAGAAAATAACTTAATTCTGCATTTTGCAAAACAACTTCCAGAGAATGTTGAAGCTAGTTTTGTGGCAAAAGTGAACACTAATTTACGAACTTCAACTTCAAGAAATCACTCGGCTACGCATTTAATGCACCAAGCCTTGAGAAGTATTTTAGGAACGCACGTAGAACAAAAAGGTTCCTTGGTGAATCCAAATTATTTGCGTTTTGACTTTTCGCATTTTGCTAAAATGACGGAAACCGAATTGCAACAAGTCGAAGATTTTGTAAATGCAAGAATACAAGAACAATTACCATTAATTGAGAGAAGAGATATTCCTTTTGCCCAAGCAGTAGCAGAAGGTGCAATGGCATTATTCGGAGAGAAATATGGAGATCACGTTCGTGCGATTAAATTCGGCGAAAGCATGGAATTATGCGGAGGAATCCACGTGAAAAACACCGCTGAAATCTGGCATTTCAAGATTGTTTCTGAAGGAGCTGTTGCTGCGGGAATTCGCCGTATTGAAGCGATTACAAGCGATGCGGTAAAAGCATTTTTTGCTTCTCAGGAAGATATATTGAATGAAGTAAAAGTAGCTTTGAAAAATCCTCAGGATATTTTGAAAGCCGTTCAGTCGATGCAAGAAGAAAATGCCAAACTTTCTAAACAAATTGAGGCTTTGGTAAAAGACAAAGTTAAAAATTTGAAAGCAAGTTTAATTGCTGAAATACAGGAAATAAACGGCGTTCAATTCTTGGCAAAACAAGTTGATTTGAACCCGGACGGAGCAAAAGATTTGGCGTATGAATTAGGGAATTTAGGGACTAACCTGTTCTTGGTTTTGGCTACAGTGAATCCCGAAGCTTCGGGAGATAAACCAATGCTAACCTGTTACATCTCAAAAGAATTGGTTGCTGAGAAAAACCTGAATGCAGGTACAGTAGTACGCGAATTGGGTAAATTTATCCAAGGAGGCGGGGGAGGACAACCGTTTTTTGCTACAGCAGGAGGGAAAAATGTTGCAGGAATTCAGCAAGCCTTAGAAAAAGCAATTGAATTTGTAAAGTAGAACACATTTATTTTTTATCGTAGAAACCCTTTTAGAGCATAAGTTCTAAAAGGGTTTTGTTTTTTTGCGGAACGCACTATTCATGAGGTCTTCACATAGTGTTAAGGGAGGTTTGGAAATAGTAGTTTAACCGAATTATAGGGATTGCAACGATGAATATTGTCGCTTTTAGTTTATTTATCTAGGTTTGATTCATGTTACACCTGACGGTTTGAAAAGGTGAATCGATTTATTTATTATAATGAAAAAAACAAAAAACATATTTTGGTTATTATCAGTTTTTGTGTTGGCACTTTATTCGTGTTCAAACGATAATGACGAAAGTGTAAAATTGCTAAAGAAAGTCGTTGAGACTTCAGAGGGCGGTACATCAGAAACAACTTTGTTTACTTATAATGGAAATGAAATAGTTAATATGGACGGTGCCAAGAAGCGTAAGGATTTTACTTATACGGATGGTTTAATTACGAAAATTGTACAATTAAATAAAACAAATCAGCTTCTGGAGACTATTGATTACACTTACCTTGAGGGCAAATTAGTTGAAGTTGTATCTTTGGGAAATTATAGATTTAAATACATTCATAATTCAGATAAAACGGTTTCTTATGAAAATTTTTCGATTGGTTCTGGGAACCAAGAAGTAAAAGTATACCATGGAACATTGTATTTTGAAAATGATAATTTGATCAAAGACGAAAGAATTTTAGACAATACAGCAGTTGGTGTCACTTCAACTTACAGCATAAGTTTTGATTATGATGCTAAAAATAATCCGCTGTATAGTATAACGGGATACAAAAAACTATTAGATCAAAATCAATCAATCTCATCAAATAATAGTCTAATAATTACAGAGATGACGCGTGTTACTAACGGCGACCAGATCATTTCTTCGGCTACTTTTTATAAATGTAGTTTCAAATATGATTCAGACGGTTATCCTACGGAGCAAATCACTGAAAATGCTAATGGTAATTCGGGTTACTTAAAATCGGAATATTTTTACTAATAAAATAGCTGTTTTTGCAACAACCCTTTCAGCGTATAAGACGATGAAAGGGTTTTTTAATACCAATGAAAAAAGAATTAAATCCCTTTTAATTCGCTAAAATTATTCAAATTTGTAGTAAATAAAATAGCAATGCAATTCAGAACTCCAATTCCCATTTCTAAAAGTAATTATCCCATTGATTACAATTCAAAAATTGTGTCTTTGGGTTCTTGCTTTGCGGTAAATATGTCCGAGAAATTAGACTATTTTAAATTTCAAAATAGTTGTAATCCATTTGGAATTTTATTCCATCCGTTAGCGATTGAAAAGCTAATTGATTTTGCAGTTTCTGGAAAGCAATTCACAGATAACGATGTTTTTTTTTACAATGAACGTTGGCATTGTTTTGATGCGCATTCAGATTTAAGTAATTCAAATAAGGATGAATTATTAAAATCATTAAACACAATAATCGAATCAACAAAACAGCAATTAGAACAAGCTTCACACATCATTGTCACTTACGGAACTTCTTGGGTGTATAAAAGTATAGAAAGCAATTCTATTGTAGCCAATTGCCATAAAGTGCCACAAAAGTTGTTCAATAAAGAATTGCTTTCTGTTGAAGAAATAAAAAAAAGTATTAAAAATGCAGTAAAATTAATTTATGCTGTAAATCCTAATTGCAACATTATTTTCACGGTTTCGCCAGTAAGACACATCAAGGATGGTTTTGTCGAAAATCAAGTAAGCAAAGCAAATTTAATTTCGGCTTTGTTCAGTGCTTTGCAAGTTCCCCCTTCGGGGGCGGAGGGGGCTTACTTTCCCAGCTACGAGATCATGATGGATGAACTACGCGATTATCGATTTTATGCCGAAGATATGTTGCATCCTAGCCAAGTGGCAATAGACTATATTTGGAAACGTTTTAAGGAAACGACGATTTCGGAAACTGCTTTCTCAACAATCGATGAAGTGGAAAGTCTTCAAAAAAGTCTTGCACACAAACCTTTTAACCCAGATTCTGAAAGTCATTCAAAGTTTGAGGCCAAAGTCAGAGAAAAAATCACTAAATTGGAATCTCAATATTCATTCATGAAATTTTAATTATGCTTAAAAGAATACTTATCGGAATAGGAGTGATTTTCGGAATATTTTTATTATTCAAATTTTGTGATTTTAAAAAAAATGATGACGAAGATATCACCTATAACACAAATCTCATTCAGCAACAAATTCTAAACGTGGGTAAACTAGTGGTTACTGAAGGACATTTTTCAGAAGTCATTACCTATAAAAATCAGCAAAAATATTTATTGGACATGCTGTCTTTTGAGAAAAAAGCATTAGTTATTGTAAATGCTGATGTGACAGTTGCCTATGATTTGCACAAAATGAAATACGATATAGATGAAAAAAACAAAACCATCACAATTATTAGTATTCCAAAAGAAGAGATAAAAATTAGCCCAGATATTCAATTTTATAATGTGGAACAAAGTAAATTGAATCCTTTTACGGGGGATGATTACAATAAAATAAACAAATCAGTAAAAGCGAATTTGGCTAAGAAAATTGAAAAATCAAGCTTGAAAACAAATGCTCAGAATCGATTGATTAGTGAATTATCCAAAATATTGATACTCACTAATACGATGGGATGGAAATTGCAATATGAAGGAACAGTTATTCAAAGCGAGAAAGACTTTGGACAGAAAATAAAATTGTAGTGTATAAAAAAACGTATCTGATCAGATACGTTTTTTTATATAAGTATTTCTGTAATGAACTACGCTTTTTCTTTATCAAAAATCAAATCCAAACCGCCGGCAATCAAATGCGCTACTTCGGGTCTTTGGTGTTTTAAACTTTCAAGATAATTTAAAACTTCTTCCAGCAGTTGAGGTTCATTTCTATTTTTTAGAAATTCTGTGATTTCAATAGCCAATAACCAGTCATTTGGATGATCTGTTTTAAGCTTTTGAAAAATAGGATCCAAAGATGCTGTTGTGTCTTTTGTTTCTCTAATTCTTCTAACAGTATGATATAATAATTCTAAATCATCGCGTTCTGCAGTATGCTTTGCTTTAATCGTTTTGCTGGAAGGCATATGCGTAATTAAATCAAAACTTTTCACATCAGCAGGTCCTGAAAATGCCGAAACCACTTTTTTACCTATCGCCATATCGTAGTTTCCCCATTCTGGTTGAAACAAAATTGTCTCTCCATGAGTGACTGTACAATTTTTTAAACTGATTAAAATAATTTCGCCATGGAGGTTTCTAGAGCCAGTAATAATTTCCCCTTTTACGGTAATATCTCCTTCAAATTCTAGGGTAACGGTTTTGTTTTCTGTGATAGAATAGGCGTTTAAATCTCTTGGACTCATATCTTCAATCGCAAGATTGATGCCTTTCAGTTTCCCAATAGGACTTCCAAAACCTTCCGGATGTTTGATGGTTCCATGACCTACTAGTTCTTTTTCTCGGTAAGATAAAGCCGTTTTACCTGTTGTTTGGATATATACTGGTTTTCCTTCGGCTTCAATAACATTGGTGAAAACGCCTGATATTTGAATACCCGTACTCAATTCAATTGTTCCCAAAGCGTTCGAGTGGATTAATTTGTTAATTCCAGACAATCCGCCTGTTCGCAACGCCATTTTATTGGCAAATTCTTCCAAGACTAAACTTAAATAAGCAAAATCTGGAGTGACATAAAGTTGAGGCTGTAGCTTCGTGATATCAAAACTCTGATTCGCTGCCGATATATCGTAAGGAATTTTCTTCACGTTGTCCGTCATACACCAGGCGCTTTCGCCAATTGATGAAAGCAAGCCGGCGCCATAAATTTTAGGGTTTTCAATGGTACCAATCAAACCATATTCTACAGTCCACCAGTGCAGGTTTCTAATTTGAGCCATTTCCGATAATTCCCCCATGTTGTTCTGCAAATCTTCCACTGCTTTTTCGGCAGCATCGATATCCGCTTGTGGCGTATCTTCGGCTTCTTTCAAGATTGAAAGCAGTCTGATGGCTTCATACATTTCGTAATCCTTATGAGACGAGATTGCTTTACAGCCTATTTCTCCAAAACGGCGCAAGTATTCCGCGTATTCCGGGTTCGCAATAATGGGCGCATGACCAGCGCCTTCGTGAATAATATCCGGTGCGGGTGTGTATTCAATATGTTCAAGCTGACGAATATCTGAAGCTATGACAAGTACATTATACGCCTGAAATTCCATAAAAGCATTTGGCGGAATAAATCCGTCAACAGCAACTGCTGCCCAACCTATTTCGGTCAAAATGCGGTTCATACCGTACATACTGGGGATGTTATCAATTTCGATTCCCGTTTTCTTCAATCCTTCTAGGTAAGAACTATGCGCCACATTCGAAAGATAATCCACATTTTTGCGCATCACATAACGCCAAACCGCTTGATTTATAGGCGTGTAATCGCTATAATCTTGAGGTTTAATAAATTGCTTTAAATGTTTTGGCAATCGGTCTAGTAGCGGATTGCTTTCTATAGTAGTATTCATATCGAAAACGTTGTAGTTCAACTGCAAAAGTACGAATTTCAGGAGCTATATCCAGCTTTTCATTGCAAGTTTTTGCGAACCCGTTTGTTTTTCTAATGTTCCCGCAGGAGCTTCCTTTGGTCGCTCTGCAACAACAAGAAAAACCAAAACGGCTTTCGCAAAAAGCTTTTCATTATAATCTGGGCTACGGGAGATGTGGTTGTCGGAAGTTTAGTGGACTTAATTGCTAATTCCAGTACTCAGTTTGTCTTTCCTAAGAAGGAGGTATATTATGAAAACTATTCCTCAATACTGTGAGATTCCTCCTTTGTCGGAATGACAATTAGCCGATAGTATTTTTGATGTAAATCAAAAAATAAGACTGTGTTTTCAAAAGTACAATGACGTTACTATTCCTGCAATTCAAAAACTAATACTTGAGTTTTTTGCTTCTCAGAGAAATTATTATCCGAAATAAATACTAGCGAACGATGTCCGTTGGACAATTTTGGTCCAAAAGTAAGGCCTTCGATATTATCGATAAAAATTCCCAAATCATCCATGTTTAGAATTAATTTTTTAGAAGCTAATTCCAATTTCTGGTTTTGTAAGGAGTTGTAATTTTTAACACTAGTCGCTTTTTTCAAATCACACAAAAACACTTTTACCGTGCAGGCTTGTGTACCGGTAGAGTAGGAGCGTTCCACCACAAGCAATTGATTTTTTGCATAATACTGAATTGCCGAAACCCCATTTACGGCAAAAGCCTCTTTAGGATTGGGCTCAAATGCAATTGGTTCTAGTTGGTACCCGTATTGGGCAGTGTTCTCTTTTGTTTTGGCATCAAATTTATACAATCTGATCAAGCCTCCTTTGCTGGTGTTGGCTTGGTTGCCATCTTCAAAAAGCGGCTCTTCAATATTGGTATAAATGTTTTTGTAATTTTTATCAAAACTTATCCCTTCTAATGTTCCATTATTTCTAGGTCCTTTGTTTTCTTTCTGCATTTCTAAATTCGCAGGCAATTTAACTTCGCCTTGAAAATTTCCTTTTAAATCAATAAAATTAATCCACGGATTTTGCAGAACATTTTTGTCAATTGTTAGTACGCGGGCTCCTTCGCTACTCCAAACCAAGGAATTTGTTTTAGGATTAAATCGGATGTCTTCTGGATCGGCAGAGGTTGTTGGGCTTGTATTCCAATTATCATACTTTTTTCCCGCTACATCTTTTAAAGTAATGACATTTGTAAAATCTACGGTTTCCAATTTATTTTCGACTAGACGAATTTTTACGGTATAAAACCTGGAGTCATTAAATACGGATCTGTCGTCACTCATGAGATAGTAAAGATCCTTTTTTTTATCATAATCTATTCCTGATAGGCCGCCCACCTTAGTGTCTTGAAAAGTTTTATCAAAAGGAATTTCAATAGTGCTGACTAGTTTTAATTTAGGAGTTACGGTATTTCCAGTAGTCGGTTTTAAATTGGAACAAGAAAGAAAAATGGTTTGTATAATGACAAGGAAAAGTATTTTACGCATAGTTCTATTTTGATGATTTGGTATGAATATGAGTTTGCATCTAATTGTGAAATTGTTGAATACTAATTTTAGTTTTTTTCAGCATTCCTGAAATACTCAATTTTATAGTTGAACATTTCCGCCATATTTTTAGCACGTAGTTTAGCTTCTTCGGCCAATGGGCCTGTAAATAAACTATCGGTGGTTTCTGTGAAAATTTCCATCCAGCGCTCAAAATGTTCTTTAGCCACCGGTAATTGTTTGTGTGGAGGAAAAGGGCTTCCGGAATAGGTGTGTACTTCGAGTAAAATAGTTTGCCAAAAGCGGTACATCTTTTCTAAATGTTCGGGCCAGCGATTGCCTATTTTTTCGTTGAATATAGGTCCGATAAATTGGTCTTTTTGAACTTTCGAATAGAAAGTGTCAACAAGTAATTTGATGTCTTGTAGGGTTGTAATGTCTGTATGGATTGTCATAATTTGGTATAAAAAAAGCCTACGCAAAGGTAGGCCATTTATATAGTAAAATGAATTTTCAGTTATTTAGATTTGGGAGGAAATTGGGCTAAAATTTTAGCGACAAATTCGTTTATCCGACTTTCTTTTTTAGAACGATCTTCGGTCAAGTATCCTACGCCTTCGCCTTCCCATACGAGTTCTTTTTTCTTGGCATCAATTAAATCAATGTAAAGCGTTCCTTCTGTTGTTGACGAAATGTAGGTTCGTCCGCCCCATAAATAAGGATTCCATCCGTAGCCCCATCCATAACCCCATCCGGCATTGTATTGATCCACGTCGATGCGTTCTCTTTCTTTGGTTAATATATTAACAAGCAAATCAGGATTTTCACTTTTGGTCATTCCTTTTTTACTAAGTTCGGAATCAATGGCGTTAAGAATTCTTTTCTTATCAAATTCTGAGATTTCAACTTTGTCAATGCCTTTTTTATGGAAAGCAAAGGTTTTGTATTGGCTGAAATCTACATTTTTGTCATAATCAGAATTTACTCTTACCGAGCTGCAGGAACCCAATATAAAAAGGAAAAATATCGGAATAAATTTAATTGCTTTCATGTTATAAATATTTGATTATTAATTCTTTACTAAAGATACGTCCAAATTTTTAAAAATCCAACAAATTGTCGGCAACTAAATTAGGAAGAGTTACCTTTAATAATGGCTGTGCTTCCATGGCTCTTTTTATGGCAAAAATGGCTCCGTCGTTACGGGCCCAACTTCTTCTTGAAATTCCATTGTTGACATCCCAAAAAAGCATTGATTGTAAGCGTTTTGACGCTTCTTTTGTACCATCAAGAACCATTCCAAATCCTCCATTAATTACCTCGCCCCAGCCAACGCCACCGCCATTGTGGATAGAGACCCAAGTGGCACCACGAAAGCTGTCTCCAATGACGTTTTGTATCGCCATGTCGGCGGTAAAACGGGAGCCATCATAAATATTTGAAGTTTCTCTGTAAGGCGAATCCGTACCGGAAACATCGTGGTGATCCCGACCTAAAACTATGGTTCCAATTTCTCCTTTGGCAATTGCCTGATTAAAAGCTTCCGCAATTTTCACGCGCCCTTCGGCATCAGCATATAGAATTCTGGCTTGAGAACCAACGACCAATTTATTTTCCTGTGCGCCTTTAATCCAATGAATATTATCCTGCATTTGTTGTTGGATTTCTACTGGAGCAGTTTTAGCCATTTCTTCCAAAACCTGGCACGCGATGGCATCGGTTTTTGCCAAATCTTCCGGTTTCCCAGAAGCACAAACCCAACGGAATGGACCAAAACCATAATCAAAACACATGGGCCCCATAATGTCCTGAACATAGCTTGGATATCTGAAATCAATATGATTTTCAGCCATGACATCTGCACCGGCGCGGGAAGCTTCCAGTAGGAAAGCATTTCCGTAATCAAAAAAATAGGTTCCTTTAGCAGTATGTTTGTTGATTGCCGTGGTATGACGGCGCAATGTTTCCTGTACTTTTTCTTTGAATAAATCGGGATTATTAGCCATCATTTCATTGGCTTCTTCAAAAGAAATATCAGCGGGATAATATCCTCCAGCCCAAGGATTGTGTAAGGAAGTTTGATCTGAGCCCAAGTCGATATGGATATTTTCTTGGTCAAATTTTTCCCAAACATCCACCACGTTTCCGAGATAGGCGATAGAAACAATTTCATTATTGGCTTTCGCTAAAGCGACTCTTTTTACCAATTCCTCAATATTTTCGATCACTTCATTGATCCATCCTTGATTATGACGAATATGTGTGATTTTTGCGTTTACTTCGGCACAAACGGTGATACAGCCTGCGATATTACCCGCTTTCGGTTGTGCGCCACTCATGCCGCCTAATCCTGAAGTTACGAATAAACCACCTGAAGGACTGCGCTTTATTTTACGGAAACCATTCAGAACAGTTATTGTAGTTCCGTGAACGATTCCTTGCGGACCTATGTACATGTAACTTCCCGCAGTCATTTGCCCGTATTGCGAGACGCCCAGTGCATTCATTTTTTCCCAATCGTCCGGTTTAGAATAATTAGGGATTACCATTCCGTTTGTAACGACAACGCGTGGAGCTTCTTTATGCGAAGGAAACAATCCCATTGGGTGACCGGAATACATTGTTAATGTTTGCTCATCGGTCATTTCCGATAAGTATTGCATTGTCAATAGATACTGTGCCCAGTTTTGGAAAACAGCACCATTGCCGCCATAAGTAATCAATTCATGGGGATGTTGCGCTACGGCATAATCCAAATTATTTTGAATCATCAGCATGATCGCTTTTGCCTGTTCGCATTTTCCTGGATATTCATTTATGGGTCGTGAGCGCATTTCGTAATCCGGGCGAAAGCGATACATATAAATGCGGCCGTATGTTTCTAATTCTTGTCGAAATTCTTGTATTAGTTCCCCATGATGTTCGGATGGAAAATAACGTAAAGCATTGCGAAGCGCTAATTTTTTCTCTTCGGCCGAAAGGATTTCTTTACGCTTTGGAGCATGATTAATGTCTGACTCATATGGTTTAGGCTGAGGCAATACAGTTGGAATTCCTTGTTTGATTTGTTCTTGGAAGAGCTCCGTTGCCTTTAACTGGGGGGTTGTATCGGATGTTATATTAGTTTTGGTATTCATATCTATAATGGTGTAAATGTAATTCGTCTATCATTTAGAAAAAAATTTGGGTACCAACTCTATTTCTTGGATTATGTGCAGTAACTAAAATACTATGGATAACGAATATCCGACCGGTGTGGTAGGATTTATGAATTTTAACTCTGTATTTCTGAAAACGAATATCCATTTTGTTTTTTTGGATTTAAAAACTTAAACTGTTATTCTTACCCTTTAGCGTAAAACACTATTTATCATTCATAGTTTTTCCTCTTGGCTCCTTTGGGGGTTAGCGGGCCTCCATACGGACAATGACGGCAACCGCTTTTACAACAATACCCTCTTTTTAAGTGGTGTTTTTCGGTAAAGCATTTATAACCTTCTGGCGTGTAATAAAAATCTTCGCCTTCAATTAATTTATTTTCATTATTCGATTCAATCATGTGTTGGGTATTCTATTGAAATTTTTTTGAACATAATCCATTTTAAACGTTCTACTCAAACGATTGAGTTTTCCTTAAAATTGAATTATTTTAGTGGTACAAATTTATAAATTTTATAATGAATGATGCTTATTGTTACTGAATATTTAATTCGAAGAAGGTTAGGATCGTTTTTTTACCAAATTAAATTGGTTTGATTGCTGTTGGTTATTAGATATTAAAAAAGCCACTCGGTTAGGAGTGGCTTCTACAACAGTTATACTTTTTAATTAGTATATTATTTTTTTTGAAACAACTGTGTCGTCTTCTAAAGTGATTTTGACGATTAAACCTGCGGTGGTTTTATTTAAATGACTCAAGGAATATTTTAAAGCGTTTACTTTTTTATAACTGTCAATTTTTCTGCCCAGTAAATCATAGACCACTATATTTTTTATCAGTTGGTTTGAAGACTGAACGGTCACGTTTTGATTTCCAATTACATTTACTTCATCAGCTTTAGCTAAATTGAATGTATCCGTTCCTAATGTTTTATCTGTGAAACGAAGAGTGAAACGATCGTTGAAAGTTCCTGCTGCCAAAGTGACTTCATACGGATCTTTGTTTATGGTGTGGTACGTATCTGTTTCTGCGTCGTGAATAAAAATGGGCTGACTTTCATCAAAGTTTTCTAAAGCATCTATGCCAAAAGATACTTTTCCTGCACTTTCAGTTCGCACACCAATAGGGTAGGAGGCAGCTGCATCAAAATACCCTTCTCCTTCTATTGCTAATTCATTTTCACCATTTATTAAGTACATATCACTTGGCGCATCATCTATGTTCACGGCATCATAACCATCATTCATATCGCTATCCGCTTTATCTTCCATAAAAGCGAGTAGCACTTGTCTATGAAACTCTTCATTATAAGAATTGAAACCTAAACGAATCTTCTTATGAGTTTTTTTAGCAACTGGGTCATCACCGGTAAAAGTCCAGTGTCCAGCAATTTTTGGATCTACTGGTATCCTGTATGTTGTTTGGGAGAAAGCATTATCTTCTTTAACAAAAGCTCTTTGACTATTTTTAAAAACAACATTTCCTCCGCTGGCATTTCCAAAGACGAAGAATCCTTGTCCAACAGGGATGTAAGGTTGGGGTGGTATAGCTTTGCTTGTTGAACCTGCTCCACTAATAAAATCAACACCAGTTGAACTTGGGGCAACACCTCCTGAAATATTATAGATGCCATACCCTCCTTGATAACCTGAGAGATTGTGCGTGGTATTTGAGGCGTAATGTTCCCAAAAATAGAGTGCTCCATCAGTAGCTGGGATAGTTGTTGTAACGTCAATGCGTAATATATTATCGTTTATAAATTTGTCTGCATCTAAGGCAGATGGATATGGGTTTCCAACAAGCAACAATTGATTTGCAGTAACAGTGTTCGTTATTGTACCATTATTGGGTTTTCCCACAAAGGTCAAATTTTGAGTAGCAGTTGCCGCACCACTTCCTTTTAGGGTAAAACCTTTGCCCGCTGTTAATGAACCAGTTTCCAGAATTTGTATCCAATTGGCATAATTATTACTGGCATTGTCAAATTTGTAAATCCAATAACGGGCTAAACTGATGGGATTTCCAGGTGATCCATTGTATCCATTAACCCAATTTATAGCAATAGGTACAGCGGGATTTGTACCATCTTGTAAAACACCTCCAACTGTAAATGGATTGTTATTAGTGGTGTTGTTAATTGTACCTACAGGGGAACTCCAATAATTGTAATTGTATTTATTAGATTGTCCTTGCTGGTCTCGTTCTATTGATCCTGCACTTGTTGCATCCAGGTCGCTGCCTTCCGTTTGTACTAATTGCGAACGGCCAACCAAATCGATTTTTCCATCTAATTTCAAGTAATGGGAAACTTCAATTTTTGATCCCGTAGCTTGCGTGGCTGTAGTTGCAGTTGCTAACAGACTGCTGCCTGTTTCAAGTAATAATGCAAGAGCCTTTTTATTGCCCAATGAAGTTAAGGTATGGCCACTCTTTACTCGGATAATAGTTCCGTCAACTGAATTAGATTCAACTGTACCGTCACTTAATCCATTAGGTGGAGGAGGACCAGTACCGCTTGGATTTTCTACTGATGCACTATTTGGAATATCTTGAACGTCGCCATTTACCCAAGTGGTTGACGACGACCATTCCCCAGTAGTAGACGTTTCGTAGGGTAGTGGCGCTGTTTGAAGATCAACTGTATTAATGTTTTTTAAGGCAGCAGTTAATCCGTATCCAGATTTGTCTTTTACGTTGTTAATAGAAAAAGTAGACATTGGATAATAGGCAGTAAGATTAGACCAAGGAATTGCCTTTATTTCGTTAAGTGTAATTGTATTGGGAATAATGACACCATTTGTGATTCCTGCATTATTTATGATTTCTTGATTCATCACATACTTCAGTTGCATTGCAGTTAACGCTACATTCCAAATTCGAACTTCATCAATAGACCCCTCAAAAAATGCTGTGGGTGCAATTCCATTGGCAGCAGCAATTAAGAACGAGTTATTACTACTTGTTGGTGCACTTGCAGCTACACTGTTTTTATTTACTCCATCAATGTAAATTTTAGCGTTTGTTCCATCATATACCACCCCAATATGATGCCATTTTCCTGTATTTATAGCAGAATAAGAAGTTATAGTGTTACCATTCCAGCTCATCTCCGCCTTGCCGTTAGTATTAATTTTCAAATCATATCCTTGCGTGAAAGCACTGTTTCTCTTTGATAAGATTGTCATGTTTGTTTTCGTAGATTTTACCCAAGCCGAAACTGTAAATGATGAGTTTAAATTTAATACATTCCCTGCATCTAGGTAATCATTGATCCCATCGAATTTGATGCAACGAACATAAGGTGTTTCAGGTGCGTATCCAAAAGTGATATACTTAGTTCCATCAAAGTTATAAGTAGTTTCCAGATTGGTTCCGTTGACAGTCATAATTCTCGCTTCGGAGGTGGCGTCAAATGTCGGAGTGCTTGAAATAAGCATTACATAATCCCCAGTTGCAGTCGCAGCAGCGGTGTAAGCCGCAGCAATTTGAGTAGTAGGAATCGCTACTTTACAAGTAGATACGTCGCCGCCAGTTTCAACCACTTTCCAAATTTTAGCGATTCGCTGGTAACTAACATCAGTACTTAATGTTGGCGAAATTCCTGAACTTAAATTAAACGTTACTGCTTGTGCTGTCAGTGCGCCACCATTATTACCCCAAACCAAGAATTTTTTATCGGTATCAAATACATTAGTGTTAGCGGTATTTGTAGCGGCAATATCTCCTAATCCAATGGTGATTCCATTCACATTGTTAATGCTTCTCGATTGTTTCTGCGTTAACTTGGTGATATCGTCTCGTCCTATACCAGCGATGTCATAGTTGAAAATATCATTGGCTGGAACTCCCGTGTTTACATTCCAAATCGTGCTTCCCGCAGAGTTAGTGTAGTTCATGGAAGTACCATTGGTCCCTAACGTTATCCCGTATTTAATTGCTAAATAGCTACGTATGTTACTTCGTTCCGCATCGGTGGCTCTAGTATCATAGGTAATTACTTCAGCAACTCTCGCATCTAAATTTCCAGTGTATGCCTTGCTACGGCCAATCCAATATTGGCTATTAGTAACATTAGAGAAAGCTGCCGGGTAGGATGTAGGGTTTGTATTATTTCCATTGTAAAAAAGTTCCTGCGCTGTTGGTGCAATAGCATCATTGTTTCGTGTATTGATTATAGCGGCAGCATTACCATAAGTGGCTGTTGCTATTCCGTAATCTGGCGAGACACCCACAGCATAAGTTAAAGCTTCATTGTTGAATCGGGTAGTGTAATCTCCAAAACCGATTCCCGTGTCATCATAATCATTAGTTGTTGAATTTGAGCCACAAAACAGATCCATTCTTCTGGTCGTAGTTGTTACTGTTACATCTGGAATTGTTACCACAAATATATCTTGGCTATAAAAACCTGTTGCGGCTTTTAGATACTGCCTTGTATTATCGGTGTCTAAAAAAGTTTGTGATGGGGAATTGTAGGCATTAGTAAAATCGACAACTGAATTAAAATTAAGATTAGAAGTCAAATTGTTACGGTAAACTGGAGAGCCCACACCTGTAGGTTTTATCGCGTCGTCACCCAATGCTTGCGTCTTCCATGTTGAAACGGCTGTATTATCAGCAACAGAAGTTGTTCCGTCTAATAAATCAGACCGCAGCCAAAGCTGTAAATTTTTAGTAACTCCTCCAGGGCCATACGGCAAATTTAAGGTGATAATTAGGGCGCCATCTTGACCTAATCCAGCAGTAGTCTGCCAACCTTGTCCATTATTGTCACCACTACCACCTCCGCCTCCACCGTATCCAGAAGTTGAAGCCCTTTGTCCGGCACCCCTGTCATTTCCGCCATTACCACCTGCACCACCATTAACGCTTGTTGCTACTCCTCCAGCACCACCGAAGGTTGTACCAGAAGGCGAGCCACCCGTAGCTCCATTTCCTAATGAACCTGCTCCACCACCACCACCACCACCGGCGCCACTTCCACTAGAATTAGAATCTCCTTTACTTGTTCCGCCATCACCACCAGAAAATTTTATATCCCCAAAACATGCAGAAGCTAGTCCACCTTTACCACCAGTAGATACCGTTTTACCACCCTCACCTACATTTCCGCCAACTGCTAAAATATCCCTGCCTCCAAAATTCCCTGATGTTGAAGTCCCTGCTGTAGCGTAGAATGTTGTAGATGCTCCACCTACGGTAAAATTATAAGGAGTGCCTGGGACAACGGTTACTGTGCTTAATCGAGCATAAGCACCACCACCACCACCACCACCTGTTAAACCTTTTGTAGCTCCTCCTAGAGATCCACCCGCACCTGCACCCCATGCCTCTACGGTAATTGAGGTTACACCTACCGGACAGGTCCATGAGCCAGAAGTGCCAGTATATTTATAAATTATCTTGGTTTGCGCTTGTGAATAGTTGGCTGAAAGGAAAAGAAACAGCGCTAAAATACTGCGGCACAAATTGTATAAAATTTTGGTATTCAATGAATTGTTGTATTTTGAAGTTTTAGTATCACTTTGCAAGTACTGTTTGGGCAAAACAGTATTTGACAATAAGTATATTTGTTTCATAATAATTTAACTAAGATTTGGTATCCAAAAATAACGTATTACATCAGAAAAGTACTGTTATTAAAGCTAAAATTTTATGTAGTTGAACGGGTTTTTGTGGCTGTTAATCGACAAAATCGTTAAACAGAGCTAAATTTGTTAGTAAAATGTTTATTTTGTTGGATTTGTAACACTGGATTTCATCGGATTTTAAATGCTTTTTGTCGAATTTTTTCCTTCTTACAAAGCTGGCTGTAAGATGTTTAGCGAATTGGATTTACAATTGATTATTAGTTTAAACAGGCAACTTGTGGCAGGGCTTCATAAGACTCAAATCGAAGTTATTTGCATAAATTTTTGTAACAATTTTACAAATAGGAAACTTTACCTTGCCAAGAACTTTCTTTTATTGCAAACCACATGAAAATGCGTTCAACAGTTAGAAAATATCTGTTTTCATAAGGTTTTTATGGCCATACCACGTTTCCTTTTTTTTGTGATACGCTGCAGATAAAAATAATCCACTTATGATTAATCATGAAAAAATTGACAGATAGAAGTAACTCGAATTTTTATCATTGCCCTTTTTAATTTCTTATTGACTATTTACTTGTTTTACTTTAATATAAAACCTGCAAACAGACGTATAGAAATATCAGTTTTGAACCTGTGGCAATTTGGTACGAAAGTAACTAGCAGTAGTTGAAAATTCGACCGTTACATCACTTCATTAAATTTAAAAAATAGGTATCCTTGGTAGTACTTAGGTATTTACATTCAATAAATTAGAAAAATTAATATTTTTCGAGACTAATTTTATTTATAAAAATAATTGGATTTTTTGACACATTTATTGGTGAGATTAGTTTCTAGGAAATAACCTATTTTGCCATATAATTTCATTTTTTGAAGAAGGTTTCATTGGATTGCGAACAATATAATGCAGGTTCGAAAATCATGATTAATTATTGATTAAAATACATTGAACTTTAAGTACGCATGATGAAAAAAAATAGGAGGAATGGTTTAACTTATTATAAAAAAAACCACTCGGTTAGGAGTGGCTTTTACAGTGATGCTTTTTGATTAATATATTATTTTTTTGGAGAGAACGGTGTCATCTTCCAAAGTGATTTTCACAATTAAGCCTGCGGTCATTTTGGTTAAATGATTCAACGTATATTTTAAAGCGCTTACTTTTTTATAACTGTCAATTTTTCTGCCCAGTAAATCATAGACAACGATATTTTTTATCAGTTGGTTTGACGATTGAACGGTCACGTTTTGATTTACTATTACATTTACTTCATTGGCTGTGGCCAAATTAAATGTATCCGTTCCTAAAGTTTTATTTGTGAAAAGAAGAACAAAACGTTCGTCAAAACCACCAATTTCTGTTTTAAAAACATAAGGCGCTTCTTTTAAATCATGAATAACATTTTGAACTTTATCTTCTAAATAGATGTTTTGGGTGTCAAAAAGACCATCTATATGATCAATTCGTATCGACAGTTCTCCAGAAATTTCAGAATTATAGCCTAATGGGATGTGGTCATTTTCATCAAATGGTAATCCGCGACCTTGAATGGTTAGTTGAGCTTCGGGTATAATAGAGTAGAAGCTAACATCGTTTCCTCCCAATGATTCTCCGTCAAAACTCCTGTCCAAACCTTGTGTTGCACCCGCTACATAACCCAACAATGTTTGACTAAAAGCTCCTGAGTTATTGGTCAAGTTTAACCAAATGCGGTGTCTCTCTATTTCGGGAACACTCTTTGGAATGGCTTCGTTTTTTTGGTTGTTAGTTAATTTAAAAAAATCTCCATTTTTCCCCTCTGTACCCACACGCATGCTATTATTGAAAGTTGCATTTAGAGTTGTACCATTTGTCATGCTATTAGCCGCTTTTACAAAGAAGGATTGACCACTGGCAATATAGCCGCTTGGCACGGAGCCTCCTGTACTTGCGGCAGCTGTTGCTGTTCCCCCAGTCGTATTGAAGACAGCATAATCATTTTCTGTGTAGTTTAATACATAATCGCCATAAAAAGGATCCGCATAGACAGTGCTAGGTTGGGCATTGTGTGTCCAAAGATATAAAGTCCCATCAATGACAGGTACATTAGAAGCAAGATTTAAGAATGCTGCTGCATTAATCGCGGAAGGATAGGGATTACCTATGAGGTTCCATTCGTCATCCTCGTCGTTAAGGCCTATCGTACCGCTTAGAGTTCCTTTTTGTATTGGAGTTGTTATATCACCATTGTTAGGGGTGCCAACAAATGTGGCGGTGTAAGATGTCTTAATAGTTGAGCTAAAAGTGTTGGGGGCTCGTACAATATATCCTTTGCGAGGATCCATTTTTGTGATGGAAGTTTCACTTTGCCAGTTGCCAGGCCCATTTGAAATTGTTGGTATCCAAGAAAACATCAAAGGGCTATTAGGAGATAATAATCCTAAAGTAAAATTAGAAGCTAATGTTACTGGCGTACTCCAATAAGTGTAATCGAGTTTAGACATTGGTTGCGTTATCCTTTGAATATTTGCGATTCCGGTATTAGCGACATTATTTGTTTGAATTAGACTCGCATTGTTGGCTATATTAAAACTTCCTCCTGCTGTTACTGTAACTTTATCAATAACAATAATTGTATTTCCGGAAGTGATATTTAAAACGGAAGCTGCATTTGTTAATGTCAGATTATAAGCATAAGCTAAATCGGAAGTAATTGGATTTGGAGTTACGTTAGAAACTTCTACGCAGTTGCTGGCTGTAGGTTTACCAGGCGGATACCAGTTATTAGGTTGATTATAATTGGAATTAACGGATCCATTCCATGTTTTGGTATTATTAGGAACAGTAATAGTTTTGTTTATTACACAACCATTTGGTAAAGTTGTTTGTGCTGTAAAATCCCACTGGGTTCCTGTGGTTACATTTGGTTTTGCATATACCGTAGCAAGAGGGGTCTTTCCATCATAAGGAATAGTTGCATTTAGATCAGAATATAAATCAGCTACATTAGTACCGCCCCAAACAAAGGTTGAAGTCAAAGGTTTTGTTCCAAATAATTTTACATTATCTAATGCGTAACCTTCGTCCCAGCCAGCAGAATATCTGAATCTGAATTTTAAATTAGCCTGATTGATAAAAGATGTAAAATCTACAGTCTTGGTTGCAAAATTCCCTGCACTTCCATCATCGGCTGTATAAGTTATTACTGGTGTGGTAGACCATGTTGTTCCGCCGTCTGTTGAAACTTCAATATCAATTTTATCGGAAGTTCCGTAGTCAGCGTAATAATGATCAAAAGTTAAAGTAAGATTTGTAAATCCATTGGTGTTAATGACAAAAGATTGTATGGCGGTGTTTACTGTTGTTCCGTCTGCAGTATCTGAAGTAGTAAATGCAAATTTATTTTCGCTAGTACCTGCTCCCCCTGAATTAATTGCGGGCTTAAAAACATTGGTATTTATTGGCAAATAAGAACTAGTTTTTACATTCCATACTTCCGCTAAAGGGGTATTGCCTTTAGTATTAATATTACTAATGGTATTTAAGGTGAAATTTCCCAAAGTTCCTCCTTCAAAATTTTCAGTAAATAGATCTTCAATTGCAGAATCGCCGCTTGCACCAATAGTCAATATTGTACCAGATCCGCAAATGGTTGGTAAAGCGGGAGAAAAAGCAATATTGGCAATGGGATAAATAATAGCTTTTACGGCCACCCTAACTAATGATTCGCAACTACCATTATAAGAAGATACATAGTAAGTTGTGGTTGCGGAAATTGATGGCGTTGTCCAAGATCCAGTAGCAGTAGTACCTAATAAAGACCCTCCGGTTTTAGCAGAATACCATCTAAATTCTGTAGCACCACCGTCACTAGCTGCTCCTAAATTGACAGTTCCAGTGCCGCAATTTGTCCCTCCGGTTACTAGACTTATTTTTGAAGCACAATCAGAAACAATACTTATGGTGAAATCTTCAGCTTCACCTGTAGAATAACCTGTATCACAAGCTAATATAGTGGATGAATCGCCATAACTTCTGGTTCTGACCCGCATTCTATAATTACCCGGGCTTTGGGATGTTGGTACAATAAATCCGAAAGAAGTGTCGTTTGTGGCAGTAATTCCGGTTGTGTAAACTTTTTCTCCTGCATCTAGAAAATCACCGTCGGAATTCCAATCTATAAAAACGGAAATGAATGACACTTGAGGACCTGTAACATCAATATTTAAATTTATTGCACCTCCGGGAATTTGCCGACCTAAAATTATCGAAGAATTATCGTCATACCCACTTGCATTATACCCTGCCGATGAACTACTTACTAAATCTTGTAATGTACCTGTGGTTGCTAGGCCATCTATGTAAGTTGTAGAAGTTGTAGAAGAGGGAGCACAATAAGTTTGTGTAACAGTTAAATTACCAGGAGTTGATGTTGCATTGCCACAAGCATTAGTTGCTTTTACTTTATATTTAAAACCTGTCATACTTGACGGAGCGGCAGAAATGGTTAAGGTAGCTGTAGTGGCTCCACTATAAACACCTCCATTTGTAATTATTGAATAGTTTGTGCCGCCATCAGTACTTACTTCCCAAATAATGCTATCCGGACTATTTGCTATTGTGGATGTAAAAGTAGTGCTAGTACCTGAAGCAATAGATTTATTTGGTGGTGTGGTAACTGTAGGTGCCAATGTACATGCGACTGCTGCAGTAACATTTAAAGTGTAATCTTCGTAAGTTCCATATGTTCCCGTGTAACAAGGGGTTGGTGTTCCCAAATCTATCGCACCAATCCTAATTCTGTGATTCCCTATTGTGGCTCCTGACGGAATGGCAATTGTAGCTGCTAAAGTTGCGGATGTAACGCTGCCCGAATACACATTTTCACCAGTATCATTAAAATCTAAATCATCATTCCAGTCTACCCAAATTATCAATTGATAAGCATAGGATAGTGTTGAAGTAGTTATATTTATAGGTACAGATGTTCCTTTAATCCCAGTACCTATCATAGCGGTATAATCGCCATAATTAGTAGTTTCGGCAGCTGTGGTATTATTTACGGTGCTAAAAGATACATTAGTAATTCCTGATGCATCTACTGAACTTGGAGCAGGAATACAATATCCAGTCAAGGTGGTGCCGGTTCCGGTTAATGCTCCACCCGTTTTGTAAACAGGTCCGCCGGCACAACTGGTATCGTTATAAGCAAAGATAAAATAATAGTAGGTTGTGCCAGAACTTAAACCAGTTTCGGGTATGGATGTAGTAGCAGCACTTTGAACAAAACTGAAGGCAGCACCTAAAGAGGCAACGTTAGCAGTTGTGTAAATAGTTCCATTTACCGGCTGGGAGGGTGGGGTACTTGTTAATGAACGAACTATCAAATAGCTGCTTGCAGCTGGTGACGATGCCGTAAATGTAAAGGGTAGTGAAGTACTAGTTTTAGTTCCTAATACAAATACGGTTGCTTGGGCAGGGGCGCTGCATGTTGTGTTTGCTATACTTATAGTGTAGTCCTCAGTTTCTCCGTATGTTCCTGGCATAGTACAACTCATTCCTGAACCTGAAGCAACGGTTGTATTATATGCATAACGGACGCGCATTCGAGTTATTCCAGTGGTTGCACCCGCAGGAATAGGAATAGAAATTGTTTTTGTTGTGCTTGGATTAATGGTATTACTGACAAGGAAAAATTCCCCGGAATCTGAAAAACTTCCGTTCTGATTAAAATCAATCCAGACGCCAGCACCATGTGTGCCTGAACCGTTTCCAACACTTAGATTAAAGTTGTAGCTTGAGCCTCTAAGTACGGTAGTAGTTTGTGTTCCTGCCGCAGCATAGTTAGTATAGCCACCAGCACCGCAAGTTGAAGTGGTGTTGAGTGTGTTGAAGGTTACATTGCTAATAAAATCGTTTAAAGTACAATTTAAATTCCCTGCTGGAGTGCAATAACTTTCCGGTTGAACACTGTCGTATTCAACAATAGAAATGTCGTCTAAAAGCATTTGAGCTCCGGGAGTACCCGATTGAAACATTTGGAAACCTATATACTTTGTCTCATTTGCGGCAACTGTAAAACCTGCAGTATACTTCACCCAAGAAGATGAAGTAACATTTTCTGAAGATGCATTTAGAATAATATCCGATCCTGTAGCATTTTTCATTGCCGTATTTGTGGCCGTCAAACTTTTCATAATTCTTAATTTCCCCGACGCGCTAGCAACTTTTGCAAAAACGGTTACGACATAATATTTACCTGTAATAAATGAAAGTGTAGTGTTAGTAATTATAGACCCATCATATGCTTTTGAAGGAGCGCCTTCAGCCGTAATCTGTCCGCAATAAGGAGCAATATTACCACCAGAGCTTACTGTGCCAAATGAAGCGGAATTGTTAGCTGTACCTATTACTCCCGTCTGTCCACTTTCAAATCCAGTGGTATACAGAGTCGTTTGCCCATTCATTTCATTTCCTAAGAAAAATAAAAAGAACAAACTTAAAAAGGCTATGATAGTTTGGGTTTTATTTTTGGTTGTTTTTGCAGTAGTCTTAGAACAAATTTGACTATAATTAGTAATAAAAAACTTACATATTTTATTTTTGTAATAGTAATTTTCGATCATAGGATTTTGTGGTATTATTTGCCGCAAAAGTACCTTATTGATTTTTGTAAAACAACATTTTAACGATTAAATGTTATATTTTTTGATGTAGTTTATCGGGTATTTTGTTACTTTCATCGATGATTATGAGGTTTTTATGAAATTCAGTGTAGTTTAAGACAATTATAAGTTAAAAAAGATAAATTAATTTGTATCTGTTTTTGCCTCTAAATGTTGAAAAAAAATTTTTTTTATTATAAAAAATGCGATTTTTTGTAAGAAATAGATTTGATATAAGTGAACATTTCGAATAGCTCAAATAATTCAAATTTTTTTTGCGTCAATTGGGCAAAAAATCAAATAAGTATATTTTTTTCTGTAAGGGAATACGTGATTTTAATACGAGCGAAACGCAAACCATTACTTTTCGCACATTGAGTCATAAAAAAAGTAAATCAATTAGTTTCATAGAAATAATTTCCCCAAACAGATGATGACGAACTAGATTATTAATTTTAGCTTAAGTGGAGTGTGTGATATTTAAAATTTATTTTTATTGTGTTGACCGTTATGTTATTATTATTGTTTTTAAGCATTTTATTTTTATTACTTTGTAATCTATAATCTTTAACACAAAACCTACCCAATAGATGCTTCTAATTGTCACTAAATATTTAATTCCCAAAGGGTATCGTGGATTGACTGCGTTTCCCTTTGTCTTTGTGAAATATCGGGTCGACAAAGAAGATCAGGTTTTTGTAAATCACGAAAAAATTCACCTCCGCCAGCAAGTGGAATTACTGGTACTTCCTTTTTTTATTTGGTATTTTCTCGAATATCTTGTAAGATTGATTCAGTATAAAAACACTGAAATAGCCTATCGGAACATCAGTTTTGAGCGGGAAGCCTATGCCAATGAACTCAATTTAGAGTATTTAAAACACCGCCCTTTCTTTCGATTTTTAAAATATAATGTCAAAAAGAAGTAGTTATAATCGCACTTACAAATTGTTTTTTTTAGCAAAAAATTGACCGCGAGTTCGCTAATTAAAAAAGAAAAAATTTAATTAGAGAATTCGCGGTTTAAATTTTCTTACCTATTTCTAATCTTTATTCCCGACCTACTTTTACACTGTTTTTATAGTATTAATCTAAAACCTTAGCTCTTATGGTTTAAGGTTTTTTAAGTTCAATTTAAATATAAGAAAATTCATGTAATTTAGTTATAAACATGTATTTCATCGATTTTTATAGCTTTTTAACGTATTTAGTACTCTTGTCAAGCTTTCTTTTGTTGTAACTTTATCAAAAAAAAGAGCCTATTTGTAAATTTTACCCAAATTTTTTTTTATTCCTAAGAATTTGCTGATTAATTAATTCAGCTTCTGTTAATCAATTAACAATCAGATATCTGAAATGTATAATAATTTGCAACCTTGGAATCCAAAAAAAAGCAAAGTGTTCTGTAAAATTCAGATTCATTTTTTACGCAGGTAAAATTACAGTGGAGCATAAAAGTATTTTTAAATTAATTAAATCCACCTGTTTATGAGCACAAAAATACTAAATCGATTATTCCTGTTTATTTTCGGGTTTCTAGTTCAAAATTTTGCAAATGCACAAATGTTTGTTAGTCCAAACACTAACGTTTTTGTTAACAATGAAGTGGTGTATGTGAAGCAGGACTTAGAATTAAATGCGGCAAGTAGTAATTTTTACTTAAGAAAAGATGCGCAATTGCTTCAAGGAACTACAGTTGCCGGAGCCAATAAAGGCTTAGGGAATTTATCCGTTTTTCAAGAAGGATCAACTAATAATTTTCAATATAATTACTGGTGTTCTCCTGTTGGAGGAAATATAGCTACTGCGGGAAATGCTACTTTTGGTATAACGCAATTAAAAGATGTCGCTGATTTAACGACTAGTAATGCCCCAAGTATTTTGGCATCGAACAATTATAACGGCACAGCAAGTCCTTTGGCAATTGCTCCTTATTGGATAAATAAACTCACTCCTTTAAATGGGAATTATAACTGGATTCAAGTGGGTTCAACGGCTACTTTGAATGCTGGCGAAGGTTTTACCATGAAGGGAACATCAGGAACTAATGCCATAACAGTAAATGGGGTTCAAAATAACCCAGGAAGCAAACAACGATATGATTTTAGAGGAAAGCCAAATGACGGTACAATTTCTATTCCTGTCGCAACGGCACAGTTCACTTTAACTGGAAATCCATATCCATCAGCAATTGACTTGTCAGCATTTTTGACCGATGCGACGAATTGTACCGGTATTGCTTATTTCTGGGAACAGGATAAAACAGTAAATTCACATTATATAGCAGACTATAAAGGAGGTTATGGAACATTTTCACCTGTAAGTAGATTAGGAAGCGGCATTTATGTTGCGGCAACTTTTTACTCTTACGATGGATCTGGGAACGAAATAATTTCAACTGGAATGGGGGCTAATTATGAAAGACGCTTTTGTCCTGTCGGTCAAGGTTTTATGATAGACGGCGCCGCTAATGGAACAGTTGATATGAAAAATAGTTATAGAGTTTTTGTTAAAGAAGGTGCTGCAAATTATTCGCAGTTTGAAAAAATTGCAAATAGCACTAAAACTAATGACAGTAATGGAAAATTGGCTGCTGTTCAGTCTGTTTCGGGTTTTGATTATAGTACGGTAACAATAACTCCAACGCCGCAAATTAGGTTTAATACCTTATTAAATAATCAAGGAGTGCGTCAATTAGCGTTGGCTTTTATTCCGGAAGCGACAGACGGGGTGGATCATGCCATGGATGCACTGTCTTCGGGTGATGATTCGAGTGCCGATGTCTATTTTGTTTTGGACGATTCAGAATATATCATTAATGCATTAAAATTTGATATTGATAAAAGCATTCCTATTGGTTTTAAAAATGCCCAAGAAGCTAATTACAAAATTACTGTCAAAGAGATTTTAAATTTTAATGCTGCGAATAATGTTTACTTACACGATAAAACGGCTGATTTATATTATGACATTAAAAATAGTTTTCACGAGATGACCTTGCCTGCCGGAGTCAATAATAAACAATATGAAATTACCTTTAAGACTAAAACTACTTTAGGGCTTAATACGGAAGCCACTCAAAATTTTGTCGTGTACCAAAACAATGCTACTAAAAGTTTAACAATTAATAATGCGTTATTGATGGATCTTGATGCGTGTAGTTTGTATGATGTGGCTGGGAAAATAATTTTTAGTAAGAAGGATTTGGGCGTCAATTCCACTTATAAATTTTCTACATCAGGACTAAGTGACGGTATTTATATCGTTAAACTATCCACAAAGGATAAAATAGAAGTGGGTAAAAAAATTATCATTAAAAATTAAAATTGTAGGAAAGAGCAAAAAAATAGAAGTGCAATATGTTAAGATTGCACTTTTTTTATATATAAATTTTATCTTTGCAGAAAACATACTTGGTTTGAATCAACAAATAGCATTAGAATTTCCAAACTCTATTTCACTGCATATCAAAAGGGAAGATTTGATTCATCCTTTCGTTTCTGGAAATAAGTTTAGAAAGCTAAAGTATAATTTGCTTCAAGCAAAAGCGGAGCATCAGGAAATTTTGCTAACTTTTGGAGGTGCGTTTTCCAATCATATTGCGGCAGTAGCTTTTGCAGGGAAAGAAAAAGGATTCAAAACTATTGGTATTATTCGAGGGGATGAACTGAAGGACAAAATTTCGGAAAATCCAACCTTGACATTTGCTCAAAGCTGCGGAATGCAATTCGAATTTGTTAGCAGAGAATCCTATCGGTTAAAAAACGAAATTCCATTTTTGGAAAATTTAAAACAAAAATTTGGTGATTTTTACCTTATTCCAGAAGGAGGAACCAATGCATTGGCCATCAAAGGCTGTGAGGAAATATTAAATGAAAAAGATGCCGAATTTGATTATATCTGCTGTTCAATTGGAACAGGTGGAACTATATCGGGAATAATTAATAGTGTTTTGCCACACCAAAAAGTTTTAGGATTTCCAGCATTAAAAGGGGATTTTTTAACAGATGAAATTCGTAATATTGTAATAAATAATAATTGGGAATTGCTGACGGATTATCATTTTGGAGGCTATGGGAAAGTAAATAGTGAGTTAATCGCATTTATCAACCAGTTTTTCAAAGAAAATAACATTCCTTTGGATCCTATTTATACTGGAAAGATGGTTTTTGGCGTTATAGATTTAATACACCGGAACTATTTTCCAACTCAATCAAAAATTTTACTCATTCATACTGGTGGAATTCAAGGAATTCAAGGGATGAATATGAAACTAAGAAATAAACAATTACCAACAATCGACATCAATGTTTAAAAAAATTATACTCATTCTCATCCTAATAACTTTAGTAGGCTGTAACGCAGCTAAACCAGTTGTTATCACTACTAAAAAAATGCCTTTGAATCAAAAGAAGGTGATTGTTCATACTACTAAAGTAACAAAAGTAACAAAAGCGCCTATTGCGACAAAAACAATAGCAGCAAAAGCAATAGTTACAAAGACAGCTTTAAAAAAGCCTGTTGTAGAAAATCAGCCAGAACAAGAATATCCTAATCAAATAACGGAAGTAATAGTTTCAACTTCGCAAACGGTAGTTAGTAGTGATGTGGTAGTTAATTATGTCGCTCAATTCAAAAATGTAGCGATGGATAACATGAGAATTTATGGCATTCCGGCTAGTATTGTTTTGGCGCAGGGAATTTTGGAATCAGGAGCTGGAAGGGGTGATTTGGCTGTAAATGCTAATAATCATTTTGGAATAAAATGCCATGAAGATTGGAGAGGCGATACCATAAGACATGATGATGATTCAGATCAGGAATGCTTCAGAAAGTATGATAATGTATCGGAATCTTTCAAAGATCACGCCTTGTTTTTAACCAGTAGAGGGAGATATTCTAATTTGTTTGCCTTGTCAAAAGGAGATTACAAAGGATGGGCAAGAGGATTAAGAACAGCAGGCTATGCAACAGATCCTAAATATCCTAATAAATTGATTTCCTATATCGAGCGTTACAATTTACAACAATATGACAGTGAAGTGTTAGGAATCGAATATAAAGCAATTGAAAAGCAATTAACAGCCAAAATTCCTATGGAGGCGATAAAGAATACAAGTCGGGAAGTAACTTCATATCAGGTTCAAAAAGGCGATACGCTTTATTCTATTTCCAAAAAATTTAACTTAGTACTTGAGGAACTAAAACACAAAAACAATCTTAGGGACAATTCCGTTTCAGTCGGGCAACAACTGAAAATCTAAAATTATAAATTTAAAATTTAAAATGTTATATACAAGAAGTAGTCAGCTTTTTGCTGAAGCAGAAAAAGTAATTCCTGGAGGTGTAAATTCGCCCGTAAGAGCCTTTAAAGCAGTGGGTGGAACCCCAATTTTTGTCAAAAGTGCCAAAGGTGCTTATTTGTATGATGAAGATGGAAATCGCTTAATTGATTACATTAATTCATGGGGGCCAATGATTTTAGGCCATGCTTATGAACCGGTTGTACAAGCCGTAATTGAAAAAGCAAAATTAGGAACATCTTTTGGAATGCCTACAGAATTAGAAACGCAAATTGCAGCCTTAGCCGTTTCTATGGTTCCAAATATTGATAAGATAAGATTCGTAAATTCTGGGACTGAAGCTTGTATGAGCGCCGTAAGACTGGCTCGCGGATTTACCAAAAAAGATAAAATAATTAAATTTGCAGGTTGCTATCACGGCCATTCTGATTCTTTCCTGATTCAGGCGGGAAGTGGTGCAATTACTTTCGGGTCACCAAACAGTCCTGGAGTTACTGCTGGTACCGCAAAGGATACGTTATTAGCAAAATACAATGATTTAGAAAATGTTGCCACATTAATTGAAGCTAATAAAAACGAGATTGCCGCGATTATCGTTGAACCTGTTGCAGGGAATATGGGTTGTATTCCGCCTAATAGAGGTTTTTTAGAAGGCTTACGCCAATTGTGTACAGACAATGATATTCTATTAATTTTTGATGAAGTAATGACGGGATTCAGACTCGCAAGAGGAGGAGTTCAGGAATTGCTGAATGTGAATGCCGATATGGTGTGCTTCGGGAAAGTAATAGGAGGAGGATTGCCGGTAGGAGCATTTGCTGCCCGCGCAGAAATTATGAATTATCTGGCTCCATTAGGACCGGTTTATCAAGCGGGAACATTGTCAGGAAATCCATTAGCAATGGCTGCGGGACTGGCAATGTTACAAGCGTTAGATGCTGATCGAGCAATTTTTAAAAGATTAGAAGAAAAAACTGCTTATTTGGCCGCAGGAATCGACAAAGTATTGAAAGCGAACAACGTTGTTTTTACAATCAATAGGATTGGATCTATGATTTCAGTTCATTTTGACGAGGCTCCGGTAGTTGATTTTCAAACGGCTGCGAAAGGAGATAATGAAACCTTCAAAAAATTCTTCCATGGTTTATTGCAAGAAGGGATTTATATCGCCCCATCGGCTTATGAGACTTGGTTTATTACTGATGCATTATCTTATGAAGATTTAGATTTTACCATTCAAGCAGTAGACAAAGTTTCCAAAACATTTTAAACGAAAAAAAGACCCAAATTTGGGTCTTTTTTTATGAAATAAGATGAAATATTTCAAGTAAATGGATTATTTTTTGTCCTCCATATTTGCTGGTTTCCCGTTTTTATGGCGCATCATTCTGTTTTTCATTCCGTGATGTCTTTTCCCTTTCATGTCTTCCCATTTTTTAAATTGTTCTTGATTAAGAATTTTTTTCATTCTTTCTTTCATAACAATTTGTTCATCTAACATCTTGTTTTTTCTTGCAAACAGTTCATCAGAAGTGAGTTTTTTACCAGCCTCTTTATTGGCTTTCATTTCCATCATTCTTGCTTCTCTTTTGGCACTATTCTCAGCAATGATTTTACCCATTTCTTTTTGTTGTGAAGCATTTAAATCCAACTCCAATGTCATTTTTTTTAACATCAGTTGATTTCGCTGTTCTGGAGTAAATTTTTCCATTTCAGCTCTATCATGTCTTTTACCTGTTTCTTTTTTGTCTTGAGCAAAGCTTGTCATTCCAACAATTAACAATGCAGCAATAATTAATCTTTTCATTTTTATTGTTTTTAAATTATACTAATAAGACGAGGATAGTTAAGTAAGGTTTAATTGTTAACAAAAGTTTATAGTTTCTATTCTTGAAGAATTCCCATTGACTAGTCTCATAAAACAGTGTGGTTTTCAATGAAGTAAATAGTACTTCATGATATTTATCAGTTTTTAAACTGTTTTGTTTATCGAATTTTGTGCTTTGTTTAATAAATCATCAAACGCATGAAAACAACTAAACCGTTACATACTTTCCATATACCAGTGATGGGACTTGCTTACACCATAGACAGTCCAATTCGCGTGGCAAAATATGGTATATCCTCTGTGATTTCGATTATAGACGATGATCTTATCGAAAAAATGAATGCTTTTTACAGCGAAAAATTTAGTCTTCCGTATCAGGAGATTTCTCAAAAAATGCACGATTATAGGGCAGAGCGTATTACGTCGTATCTAAATTTGGTTGACAAAATCGTAAAAGATAAATTCGAGAATTTCAAGAATGAACTGGCTGAAAGTAAATTGGCATTAGAGAATTATATCGCCATGTTACCGAACAAATCCGAGATCAAAAAAGGACTTCAGCATCTAATGGATGACGGAATTACTTTTAAGGAAAATATCAAGAATTATCTTGAAAAAAACTTGATTGTAGGTGAGATTGATGTCAATATCATGACCAAGGTCGATAAGGATAATTTCATTAAGGACGAACAATTACCAGTAGCTTTCAATGATGCTCATGCTTCACTTCGTGGTTTTGCTAATAGCACGTTGACTTCTTCGGTGGTGCTTTCAGCAGGTATGAATCCTAGACTGTACAGTTATTTTGAGAACTTCGATGTCTTTTTTCCAGACAACACCAATACTTTGAAGAAGAAAATTATTCTAAAAGTGAGTGATTTCCGTTCGGCGATGATACAAGGGAATTTTTTGGCCAAAAAAGGACTTTGGGTTTCTGAATACCGAATCGAATCCGGATTGAATTGTGGTGGACATGCTTTTGCTACTGAGGGATTTTTGTTAGGTCCAATTTTGGAAGAGTTCAAGAATAAAAAAGAGCAATTGATTCAGTCGGCACATGATTTAATGGTGAAGGCGCTGGCGCAAAAGGGAATGCACGTTCCTGAAAATCCATTGGAATTAAAAATTACCGTTCAGGGTGGCGTGGGTACAGCCGAAGAGCACGACTTTTTATTGGATTATTATCATGTGGATTCTGTGGGTTGGGGTTCTCCATTTTTATTGGTTCCCGAAGCTACTTCTGTTGATCAAGCCACAAGGGAATTATTGGCAAAAGCCAAAGAAGAAGATTTGTATTTGAGTCATATTTCTCCTTTGGGAATTCCATTTAACACCTTAAGAGGAACAACGAATGAGCATTTAAAACTAAAACGTATTCATGATAATAATGCGGGAAGTTCTTGTCCTAAAAAGTTTTTGGCGTTAAGCAAAGAATATGGGGCTAAAGGAATTTGTTCTGCTTCCAAAAAATTTCAGGATTTAAAATTGGAGGAGTTGGACACCAAGAAAGATACTTTGACTGCCGAAATGTTTGAAAATGCAAAAAATAAAATCACCGAAAAATCGTGTCTTTGTGTTGGTTTAGCCAATGCTTCCTATCTGGAAAATGAGATCAAGATTAAAGGACAGGCGCAAGGTGTAGTCATTTGTCCGGGACCTAACATGGCTTATTTTGACCATGAAGTTTCACTTTCTAAAATGGTGCAGCATATTTATGGAAACACTTCGGTATTGAATGTTAAAAACCGTCCGAATATGTTTGTGAAAGAATTGAAAATGTATGTGGATTATTTGAAAAATGAAATCGCAACTGTTTCTGCCGAAATAACTGCCCCGCAAATTAAAAAATGGAATTCCTTTAAAAATAATTTGATAGAAGGAATTGGGTACTATCAATCCTTATTTTCTTCTTCATTTTCTTCTCAAACCAATGTTAATAGTATTCATTTGCTAGACTTTTATAAAGAGGAATTGTTTGGAATAAAAATTCCTGAACTGGAATTGGTTTAAATAGAAATCGGCTTGAAATTATTCAAGCCGATTTTTTATTTCCTAATAATGAATTAATGTTTTTATTATTTATCCTTTCGCAAAAGTAATCTTAGAAATGCAATGCAAACCCAATATTAAATTGTAAACTGTTGTCGTAATATTGTTTATGTGTAGCCATATTATAGCGAATTCCAGGTTCAATACTTACATTTTTTCCTAAAAATAAGGCGTAACCTACTTGAGCACCAACATATGTTGGATTAGCATCTGCATTACCAAAACCTACACCGTTATACGAAAGCTCAACAGGAATCATACTTTTAAAATAATATTTGGCTCCAATTTTATAAGCAATAGGTTCATTTTCTCCTGCTATACCATTATCACCATAACCTAATCCTAATTTAAGCGCCAGATTGTTTTTGATGAAATAACCGCCCTCGACTCCAATGTTGTAAGCAGTAACACCGTCAGAAGAAGTTAGGTACAATGAGGTAGAACCTACATTTTTACCAAATCCAGTATTTACTTCTACGAGCCATTTCCCTTTTGAAACTTGGCCTTCTTTTGCTTGACCATTTGCAAATCCAAATGCAAATAACGCAAGTGCAGCTAAAATAATTTTCTTCATATTTATTTGTTTGTTTTTTGTTCAAACAAAAATAGAATTAAAACTTATTTAAATAAGAAATTTATGACATATTTAACTAAAAGTAAATTTTTAAAAAATCATACTATCAACTTGGTATCGTAATATAGACATATTGCAATATGAAGTATTTTCATAAAAAAAGGAGCTCCAATTTGAAGCTCCTTTTTTTTATATATTTCTCGAATAAACTTATTCCTTCAATCGACAAGCTTTACTTTCCCCAACAACCACAACTTCGGTCATTCCCAAAGAAGATAAGTTTTTCATGGCTTTATCCCATTTTTTACCACTCAATTCTGATTTGATTTTTAGTAACCCAAAATCCATTTGGTTTTCATTGGTTTTCAACAGCGCAACAATCAATTTCTCGTCATCTTCCAATTCAATTTGAACTTGCTTTTTCTCTGGTCGCATTTGAGGAAACAACAATACTTCTTGAATAGAAGCATTATTTGTCAAATACATAATCAAACGGTCCATTCCTATTCCCATTCCTGATGTAGGAGGCATTCCATATTCTAAAGCTCTCAAGAAATCTTCATCGATAATTCCCGTGGCTTCATCATCTCCTTTTTCAGCCAAACGCATTTGGTCTTCAAAACGTTCTCTTTGATCAATTGGGTCATTCAATTCCGAATAAGCATTTGCCACTTCTTTACCACAAACCATTAATTCAAAACGCTCTGTCAATTCCGGATTATCGCGGTGTGATTTACACAAAGGCGACATTTCCTTTGGATAATCAGTGATGTAAGTAGGCTGAATATAATTTCCCTCGCATTTCGCACCAAAAATCTCATCGATCAATTTTCCTTTCCCCATTGTAGCATCCACGTCAATTCCCATGCCTCTTGCAGCATCAAAAAGTTCAGTTTCACTTTTTCCAGAAATATCAAAACCAGTAAAATGTTTGATAGAATCCGTCATCGTAACACGAGCATAAGGTGCTTTAAAGCTAATTTTGTGTTCTCCAAAAGTAACTTCGCTAGTTCCATTTACAGCAATTGCACAATATTCCAGCAAATCTTCGGCAAATTTCATCATCCAATTGTAGTCTTTGTAGGCTACATATATTTCCATAGCGGTAAATTCCGGGTTGTGCGTACGATCCATTCCTTCGTTACGGAAATTTTTCGAAAACTCATAAACTCCTTCAAAACCACCAACAATCAATCTTTTTAAGTACAACTCATTCGCAATACGCATGTATAAAGGCATATCAAGCGAGTTGTGGTGTGTGATAAAAGGACGCGCTGCGGCACCACCAGGAATTGGTTGTAAAACAGGAGTTTCCACTTCAAGATATCCTTTGTCATTAAAGAAAGTACGCATGGCATTGAACAATTTTGTTCTCTTGATAAACGTTTCTTTCACATGATCGTTCACCGTTAAATCCACATAACGACGACGGTATCTTTGTTCTGGATCAGCAAAAGCATCGTGTGTTTTTCCGTCAGCATCCGTTTTTACAACAGGAAGTGGTTTCAAGGCTTTTGCCAAAACTGTCAATCCATACACATGGACCGAGATTTCACCCACTTGCGTTTTAAAAACCGTTCCGCGAACCCCAATAAAATCGCCAATATCCAATAGTTTTTTGAAAACCACATTGTACATCGTTTTCTCCTCATCAGTCGAAATATCATCTCTCGAAACATAGATTTGAATACGTCCTTCAGCATCTTTCAATTCTGCAAATGACGCCTTTCCCATGATACGCTTACCCATCAATCGTCCTGCTAAAACAACTTCTTTCCCTTCGTACTTCTCGAAATCGGCTAGGATTTCGCTGGAATAAGCGGTGGTAATAAATTCGGCTGCTGGATAAGGCTCGATGCCTAAATTGCGTAATTCGGTAAGTGCTTCTCTACGTAATATTTCTTGTTCGGATAATGCCATTTTATGCTGTTTTTAAGAGCACAAAGATACTGTATAAGTAGCAAAGTAACAAAGTGCTAAAGGTTTTTTGGAGTTATTTCCAGCTTTCCGTTGCAATCTTTTTATTTTTGGCAGCAAAAATAAAAAGGATTTTCACTTTAATCTGGGCTAGAAATTGTAGTTATTATTTTACATTTGGCAAAAAATAACGATTTAAAACCATAAAAATTGAAAAATAAAATTTACGTCTTTATACTTTTAGTTATTCTAACAACAAGTTGCCAAATCACCGAAACCATCCATCTAAACCAAGACGGTTCCGGAAAAATAGAAACCGAATCACTTCGCGACGAACACAGTTACATGCAATTAGCGGGTGAAAATTATTCCAAAGAAGAAAAATTCGAGGATACAACTTACGTTTTCAAGGATTTTATAACGAAATATTCCGAGACATTTTTAAAACTTCAACCATCTGAAAAAGCAATTTTTCAAAAGTTTTCAAACGTAAACGTTCACATCAAGAAAAGTTCCTTCGAGAAAGAATTTCGAACAAAAATCAATCAAAACTTCAATAAAATTTCTGCAGTTCCGGATTTATACAAAACTCAGGAATATGCGGATGATTTAGAGCATAATTACGCACTAAGCGCCGAAGAACATTATTATAGTGTGAGTTATGCTTTTGACGGGAGTCTTTTTAAAAGAATAGTGAAAATCACAGATCCTGTCGAATTAAAAAAACAACAGGATAAAATTGCAACATTGAAAACCCGAGTTTCCAATTTTAAAATCAATCAGCCGTATGTTTTAAAATATCATTTTCCTCGAAAAATAAAATCGGTTTCAAATCAAAATGCTAAAATAAGTGAAGATAAAAAAGCATTGGAATTGCAATTTCTTATAACAGATTGTTTGGTAAATCCTGAGAGTACTAATCTAGAGGTTTTCTTAGAATAACTAACAGAACTGAGTGTTGTTTTTCAAGGCTGAATTGAGCTGCCAAAAATCAAAAAATTTTTTAAATGTCTGAAAATTAAATATATGTAAAATTATCTCTAACTTTAAGTTCTTTAAAATTCATTTAAAATCGCATCCCTTATTCCAAGTTTAAACGGAGGTGATTTTAGGAAATAAGTAAACAATTTAAATAAAGATAGTATGAAAGCACTTGTTTATTTCGGTCCTCGAGACGTGAGGGTGGTACAAATGCCGGATGCCAAAATTGAGCAACCGACGGATGTATTGGTTAAAGTAACCACAACTAATATTTGTGGATCAGATCTTCACATGTACGAAGGGAGAACAGATATGGAATCTGGAAGAATTTTGGGTCACGAAAACATGGGTAAGGTGGTTGAAGTTGGCAAAGCGGTAACTCAGATAAAAGTAGGAGATATGGTTTGTCTTCCGTTTAACATTGGATGCGGTCATTGTCAAAATTGTGAACGCGGCTTAACTGGTTTTTGTCTCACAATGAATCCGGGAACTGCCGGTGCTGCTTATGGTTTTGCGGGAATGGGACCTTACAGCGGGGGTCAGGCTGAGTACTTGCGTGTACCTCATGGCGACTTTAATTGCCTAAAATTACCCGAAGACGCCATCGAGAAGGAAAATGATTATGTGATGCTATCGGATATTTTCCCTACTGGATATCATGCCACGGAATTGGCTGGTGTAAAGCCAGGAGACTCTGTGGTGATTTATGGCGCAGGTCCGGTTGGACTTATGGCGGCACATTCAGCGAGTATTAAAGGAGCCAGTAAGATTATGGTTGTTGACAATCATCCTGACCGATTGAAGCTCGCTGAAAAATTGGGAGCTATCCCTATTGATTTTTCAAAAGGTTCAGCGGTTGAGCAGGTTTTGGAGCTAACCAAGGGCAAGGGCGCCGATAAAGGTTGCGAATGCGTAGGCTACCAGTGTTGTGATAAACATGGTAATGAACATTCTAATATAACGATGAATGAACTCGTACAAGCAGTAAAAGCTACAGGTTCAATAGGGGTAGTGGGGGTTTTTGTTCCCAAGGACCCGAAATCCAAAGAAGATTTACAGAAAGAAGGGCATATGGACTTTGACTTTGGCCAATTCTGGATGAAAGGACAGCGAATAGCAACTGGACAGGCAAATGTAAAATCCTATGATCGTCAGCTTTGTACATTAATTTCTGCTGGTAAAGCTACACCATCATTAATTATTTCACATGAACTTTCACTGGACGAGGCTCCTAATGCTTACAAACATTTTGATGCTCGCGATGAAGGATGGACAAAAGTAATACTGAAACCAGAGATGGATAAAAGTAAATAAAAAACGTATAATTATAGGAGGTATTCAACACAAAGGGAAAACGAAAGGTGTAGTGCCCTGTTTTGTGAACCAAATTTAGTAATTAAATGGGGTAATGTAATGCTATGTAAATAGATTATATCATCCCTTTTTTGCGTAGTCTAATTTCCAATATTCTACATTCATGTTTCAAACTTCGTATCTTTGCCACGCTGAAACTTTGCAATTCACAAAAATGAACAAAATAATCCAACTTCAAGATTTAGGAAATAAAGATTACAAAGCGACTTGGGAATACCAAGAAGAATTGTTTAGAGAAATCGTAGATTTAAAAATCAGGAATAGGAGAGAGGAACTTGAACTTGAGACTCCAAACTATTTTTTGTTTGTCGAACATCCACATGTGTATACGTTAGGAAAAAGCGGGGATTTATCTAATTTATTATTATCGGAAAAACAGCTTGAAGCCAAAGGAGCGACTTTCTATAAAATCAACCGTGGCGGTGATATTACTTATCATGGGCCAGGCCAAATTGTAGGGTATCCTATTTTGGATTTAGAAAATTTCTTTAGTGATATTCATAAATACTTACGTTTTTTGGAAGAAGCCATTATCCTCACTTTGGCTGAATACGGACTAAACTCTGGACGAAGCGAAGGGGAAACGGGAGTTTGGCTAGGCGCTGGAACACCATTTGCCAGAAAAATTTGTGCGCTCGGTGTTCGTGCTTCCCGTTGGGTCACCATGCATGGATTCGCCTTAAACGTAAATGCTGATTTGGGTTATTTTGATAACATTATTCCGTGTGGTATTCGCGGAAAAGCAGTTACTTCATTAAACGTGGAACTCGGTGTTGAAAAAGTAAATGAAGAAGAAGTGAAAGAAAAAATACTGAAACATTTCACGGAGTTATTTGAAGCAGAAATCCTAAATCTAAAATCCTAAATCTAAAATATTTTTTTCCGGCAACAATCGAAACGTCATTCGATGGTATTTAGTCACGCCGTATTTTCTAATTGCTTCACGATGTTCTTTGGTGGGATATCCTTTATTTTGTTTCCAATTATATATTGGGAATTCCTCATGAATGCGATTCATGTAGTCGTCTCGATAAGTTTTTGCCAAAACGGAAGCCGCCGCAATACTCATATATTTCGAATCTCCCTTTACAATACTGCAACTCGGAATAGAGGTCAGGATCTCAATTTCAGCATCAGTGAAAATTTTTCCGCTTGAATTTTTTATTCCTTTTTTTCTAATGAAAGGGCTGTTTCCATCAACAATTATATATTCAGGTTGTGGATTGAGTTTTAAAACACATTCTTGCATTGCCTTTATGGATGCATTCAATATGTTGATGGAGTCAATTTCTAATGGTTCAAGATGAGTTACGGCGAACGTAATGGATTGTTGCTCGATAATAGGTCGTAATTTTTCTCTGGTTTTTTCGGATAGTTGCTTACTGTCATTAAGAATTTCATTCACAAAATCAATTGGAAGAATTACTGCTGCTGCTGTAACTGGTCCGGCAAGGCAGCCACGTCCGGCTTCATCAGTTCCGGATTCTAAATTTGGTGTTAAAAAATAAGGGCTTAACATTAAATTAATTTTGGCAAAAATACAAGTTTATGACTTAATATCTACTCATAAATTCATTTTCTGAAGCTATAGTTTAGTTATTCTCTTTTTTTTATTTAAAACTGTGTTGAAAAGTAATTCTATTATTATTTAAAAACCTTTGTTTCTTTAAGAAATAATTATGATTTTTGCCGAATAACTAATTCAAATAATTTAATATGAGATTGAAATTCAAATGGGTTTTTTCGCTATTACTAGCGTTATCTATGCAGTTTTCTTTTGCCCAAGAGAGAACTGTTTCGGGTGTTGTTTCAGATGGGTCTGCACCTATCCCTGGAGTAAATATTATTGTTAAAGGTGCAAAAACAAGTGTGCAAACTGATTTGCAAGGAAAATATGCTATAAAAGCAAAGACTGGAGACGTTGTGGTTTTTTCTTTTGTAGGGATGCAAGATGAAAGCGCTATTGTTGGTGCTTCTTCAATTCTAAATGTAAAAATGGACCAGGTAGGTAAAGCATTGGAAGAGGTCGTAATTGTAGCGTATGGTAAGGCGAAAAAGAGTTCCTATACTGGTTCTGCTACGCAAATTAAATCAGAAAAGTTGGAAAATAGACCTTTAAGTAATGTACTTTCGGTTTTAGAAGGTAGTACATCTGGAGTACAAATTCAGAGTTCAGCAGGGCAGCCAGGTTCAGCACCTGCTATAAGAATACGCGGATTTAGCTCAATAAATGGATCTAATAGCCCTTTGTATATTGTAGATGGTGTTCCGTTTGCTGGAGATATTAGCACTTTAAATTCAAATGATGTTGAAAGTTTAACTGTTTTGAAAGACGCTTCTTCGACATCGCTTTATGGTTCTAAAGCTGCAAATGGAGTAATTATTATTACTACAAAAACAGGGAAATCATCAAAAGATAAAATTTCGTTAAATGTTAGTCAAGGTCTTATTTCTAGATCTATAAAGGAATATGAAAGAGTAAATGCTTTCGATTACTATCCTTTAGAATGGGAAGCAATTAGAAACAGTCGTCCAATGGGAACACAAGCTCAAATTGATGCGGCAAATTTATATGCTTCAGGTAGGGTTCCTGTTGTATTGGTGACAAATCCTTTTAATGTTCCAAAAGCTATTATTGTCGGAACTGACGGAAAATTAAACCCAAGTGCACAATTATTGTACCCTCAAGATTTAGATTGGGCTAAACAATTAGAAAGAGCAGGAGTTCGCAGGAATACGGATCTTTCTTATCAAGGTAAGTCAGAAAGATCTAATTATTTTGCTTCTTTAGGAAATTTGAAAGAGGAAGGGTATATAAAAGGATCAGATTTTGAAAGAACCACTGGACGTTTGAACGTAAATTCAAATCTTAAGGATTGGTTTAAAACAGGAATAAATCTATCGGGAACATTAACAAAATCAAATTTAGCGGTTGATGGTGTCGATAATACAAGTTCTTTTAATAATCCTTTTAGGACGATCAGATATATGGGGCCTATATATCCAGTTTTTGATCATACTGCAAATGGAGATTATTTATTAGATGCTACAGGTAACCAAGTATATTCAACTGTTCGTGGATCAGGTGCGTCTAATGGTAGAAATGTTGTTTATGAGACACTAAATAATACGGATATACAAAAAGGATTGGCTCTTTCGGCAAGAACTTATTTTGAAATAAAATTTTTAAAAGATTTCAAATTCACTGCTAATGCGTCTATTGATAAATCTTATTTTAATAGAACATATTCTTGGAATACTTTGATAGGAGATGGAGCTCCTTCTGGTTTAATGTCTAAAGAAAATAGGATATTAACGGGTATAACTTATAATCAATTACTAGATTATTCAAAAAAGATAGATAAACACAATATCTCGGTATTAGTAGGGCACGAAAGCTTTGATTACGAAAGAAATTGGACTACAGGTACAAAAACTGGTCAAGTTACTCCAGGTAATCCAGAGTTTATTAATTATGCTACGACTACTGATTTATCGTCCTATACAAGAAATTATGCAACAGAATCTTATTTCTCTAGAGTTGGATATGATTATATGGATAAATATGTTTTATCAGCATCTTTACGTAAAGATGGATCTTCAAAATTTGCTAAAGATAATCGTTGGGGAAATTTTTGGTCAATTGGAGGCGCTTGGATTATAAATAAAGAAAATTTCCTTAATAATAGTTCTTGGGTCAACGATTTGAAATTAAGAGCTTCAATTGGAGAAGTAGGAAATGATTCACATACTGATAATGGTGGTTTAAATTTTTATGTAAGTCAGCCTACATTTAGTTTAGGTAATGATAATGGAAGTGAAGGAGGAGTTGTTACTAATGCTGCCGGTGCACCAAACTTGAAATGGGAGGTTAATACTCAAAAAGACGTAGCGGTTGAGTTCGGGTTATTTAATAACAGACTTAAAGGAAGTGTTGAATATTATAATAGAAACACCGATGGACTTATTTTCTCTGTGCCCAATCCATTATCTTCAGGACTAGATAATAGAGTAGAAAACATTGGTTCTATGTTTAACAAAGGCTTTGAAGTTTCGTTAGACGGAACAATTCTTAAAACTAGTGATTTTGCATGGAGTCTAAATGTAAATGCATCTACGATCCATAATGAAATCACAAGTTTACCTCAAAAAGAAATTATTACAGGGACTAAAAAATATACTGTAGGTAGTTCGATCTACGATTACTGGTTGAGAGATTGGTATGGTGTTGACCCTGCAGATGGGTATGCTTTATATGTATCAGATCCATTGTTAATGGCTACTAATGATCCAACAGGTAGGGTTGTTAATGGTGTAAGTGTTACTACAGATCAAAACAAAGCTCAATATCATTATGCGGATTCTGCTATTCCAGATTTATTTGGTAGTTTTGGTAATACGATTAAATACAAAGGATTACAATTAGATGTTATGTTTTCTTACCAAATAGGAGGTAAGATGTATGATTCAAATTATCAAGCATTAATGCATTCAGGTAATAATTATGGTTCAGCTTTAAGTACAGATATTTTGAATAGATGGCAAAAAGCAGGAGATATTACTGATGTTCCTAGGTTAGATGTAAATAGAAATACGCAATCCTCTGCTGCTTCAGATAGATGGTTAAAAGGTTCGGATTATTTATCTTTGAGACAAATTAATTTGTCTTATAAAATGCCTTCTGATTTAATTTCTAAATTAGGTGTAGATAATGCTACTGTATATGTAAATGGTGAAAACCTATTGCTATTCACAAAACGTATAGGAATGGATCCAAGTCAGACTTTTAATGGGACTACTCAAAATAGATTTACCCCTTCTAGAATAATTACTTTAGGGTTTAATTTAAATTTTTAAATTTTAATATTATGAAATCAAATTATATAAAACTGATATTCTGTACAATATCAATAGTTATGTTGGCTTCTTGCTCAGATGATTTTTTGGACAAAAAGCCTACGGAATTTGTGGATTCTGATGCTGCAACCAAAACAACAGCAAATTTAATGACAACCTTAAATGGTATTCATAGATCTTTGTATATTCAATATGATGGTCTACAGAATCAAGGCGGTATAGGTGGAATAATGCAACAAACAGATATTGTTGGTGAGGACATTGTTTTTCCTGTAACAAATGGCTGGTTTTTAACTGTGTATAACTGGAGTGGATTGAATAATGAAAACTCTGGAGATGTTTTGTATCCATACAGGACTTATTATAGAATAATTAGAAATGCAAATACAATAATCAATGCAGTTGATAATGCTACAGGCTCTGTTGCAGAAAAAAACATTGTAAAAGGTCAAGCTTTGCTTTATCGTGCTTTTTGCCATTTTCAGTTAGTTCAGATATATGGGAAAAGATATGTAAATGGTGCAACTAACTCTCAACCAGGTGTTCCAATTATCCTGACAGTGGGTAGTGATAATTTTCCAAGATCAACTGTTGAAGAAGTTTATACTCAAATTAACAAAGATTTAGATGAAGCAAATACTTTGCTAATCGGTTATGTAAAACCAAATAATTCTCATTTAAACTTGAAAGTTGCACAGGGGTTAAAGGCTCGTGTAGCTTTAACTCAAGGACAATGGGCAGTTGCTGCTGACTACGCTAATAAAGCAAGAACTGGTTTGAGCCTGATGTCTATTCCGGAATACGGGGCTGGGTTCAATGATTATACAAATAAAGAATGGATGTGGGGAAGCCATATTAATGAAGTACAGACGTTGTATTTTGCTAATTTTGGAGCTTATATGTCTCGTAACTTTAGTTCAACAGTAATTCGTACCTGTCCGAAGGCAATTAATAGTAAGTTGTATAATTTGATTCCATCAACAGATGTGCGCTCTACTATTTTTAGTAAAACTGGACAACATCCAAATATTACACTTGTAGCTGCTGCTTCTAAATACCCATATACGAGTCAAAAATTCTTAGCGATAAGTACAGGAGATAGTAGATGTGATGTTCCTTATATGCGCACCGCTGAAATGTATCTTATTGAGGCTGAAGCAAAAGCAAGGTTAGGGCAAGCTGATGCCACTACTGTACTTTTCAGTTTTGTGAAAAGTAGAAATCCTTCATATGTGTTGTCTGCCAATACTGGACAAGCATTAGTGGATGAAATCTTACTACAAAGAAGAATTGAGTTATGGGGTGAAGGATTTAGATTTTTTGATTTAAAAAGAACAAATTCTCCATTAGACAGAACAGGGGCTAATCATGATCCTGCAATTGTAAATGGAGTTTTAAATGTTTTGCCAACCGATAAAAGATGGCAATGGTTAATCCCGAAAGCTGAGATCAATGCAAATCCTTTAATTGTTCAAAACGAACTTTAAAATATTTTGAATTAATTAAAATGTCAAGAAAACTCGATTACTTTAAGTAATCGAGTTTTTTATTTTTAATGTCTTATGGTTCTTATTAAACGATATAATTCAATTATAAATAATGGGTTTGGATTGTCGAGTTTAATTAATTCATACCTTTTTATAGAGGGGGATATTATTTAACTGTGGCATTAGTATTCGTACAACTGTTTTTTTATTTATATGTTTTTATCATTTACCTTTGTTTCAATTATTCGTTATTAAAACAATTGCCTAACTATATCTTTTTCAAATGAGGATTTTCTTTTTTCTAATTTTTCTAGCAGTCCCTAAGTTGCTGTTTTCTCAAGTTAAAAATAGTAAGGACTTTAATTCCAATAGTAAATATCAACAACAATCCGACACAACAAAAAAGCAAAAAATTGCCACAATCGATTTGTATCGTGTAATTACGATAGACCGTGATACCACTTATATTGACACCTCACTTACCATTAAGAGAGAGTACAGCCATAGCTATTTGAGAAATGATACTTTTGGACTGTTAGCTTTTGCAAATGATGGTCAAACCTACAACACCCTTCAATATAGTTTAACTGATTTTTCTGCTTTTCCTGAGTTTGGTTTCAAAGCGAAACATTTCAATTTTTTGGAAGCAAACCAAATACGATACTACTCTGTTGCAACTCCTATAACTGAATTGTATTTTAAGACGACTATCAAAAAAGGACAGTCGGCAGATTCATTTATTACTTTAAATACTTCTGAAAATCTTAATTTTTCTATTGCTTATAAAGGATTGCGCTCTGAGGGACAATACATAAATCAATTAGCAAGCACGGGGAATTTTAGATTTACCGTGAGTTATAATACTAAAAACAAGCGGTATTATTCCAATGCGCATTACACCTATCAAGACATTTTAAATCAAGAAAATGGGGGAATCACCACAAATAATGATTTTGAAAGTGAAGACCCAAATTTTAATAATAGACAAAGATTAGAAGTTTTTTTAAACGATGCTAAATCATTTCTTAAGGGTAAAAGAATTTTTGTAGATCACAATTTTAGAATTAATCCTACCAAAGGAGCTAATAATTTATTTATAGCGCACCAATTCAATTACGAAAATAAATTTTTCGAATACAATCAGGCTACAGTTCCTTCCAATGTTGGTTCTCAAACTGTTTATCGCTTTGGTGCTTCTTTTGTAGGCAGCGGGATCAACGATCAAACCCATTATAATAAAATGTATAATAAAGTGGGGTTGATTTACGAAAACACGACTCTCGGGAAATTTCAGTTTTTTGCAGAAGATTTTAGATCAAACTATTTCTACAATCAGATTTTGATTTTTGACAATAAAACAGTTCCAAGTTCTTTGAGCCAAAATATAAACAATGTTGGCGGTCAATATGAGTATCAAAAAAATAAGTGGAATGGGAAATTTTTATATTCAAGATCCGTTACAAATCAATCTTTGTCGAATTTAGACGCCAAGTTGAAATACGATTACAATGATGAAACGGAATTAACATTTTCATATCAAAATATAAACAAGTTGCCAAATAACAACTATGATTTGTATCAAAGTAGTTACGTCCAGTACAATTGGTCTAATGATTTCAAGAATGAAAAAATAAATTCTGTATCAGCTAATGCCGTGACTCCTTGGGTTAACGCGTCGCTCCAATATTCGATATTAAACGATCACCTTTATTTTGCAGATGTTTCTACAGATGCCCAAATATTGGCCCGTACCCAAATAATTGCGCCAGCACAATACGACAAAACCATAAATTATCTATCCATAAAAGCCAGCAGAGAATTTAATTTTGGGAATTTTGCTTTAGATAATTCTATTTTATATCAAAAAGTGGGTCAACAGGACAAAATCCTAAACGTTCCTCAAATTGTAACGAGAAATACTTTTTACTACTCTAATTATTTTTTCAAAAAGAATGCATTATTTCTGCAAACTGGTATCTCACTGAATTATTTCACTAAATACCTAGGAAATGAGTACAATCCTGTAATTGGAGAATTTTTTGTTCAAAACAAAAAAGAAATAGGCAATTATCCAAACCTTGATTTTTTCATTAATGCAAAAATTCAAAGAACCCGAATTTATTTCAAAGCAGAACACTTCAATTCTTCGTTGACAGGAAATAATTTTTATTCGTCACCTAACAATCCGTATCGTGATTTTACAATCCGTTTTGGGTTAGTTTGGAATTTCTTCAATTAATTTTAGGAGCGAAAGCTTAGGCATTTTAGCAGTGATATTTCCTGCTATCAGCTATATCTCTCCACTCCGTTGCGAGGATGCCGCCCGAGGTATCGGGATCGGGACCATCAGGGCTAAAAAGGTAGGAATTTGCTAATTGCCAAACATTTTTTTAATTCTATCTTTGCATCATAAACAGATTTCGGTAAACATACAAACTCATATGAAATACTCAGAAAATATATTAGGCACCATAGGGAATACGCCATTAGTAAAACTTAATAAAGTGGTTGCTGGTGTGGATGCATTAGTACTTGCTAAAGTGGAGACTTTCAATCCGGGAAATTCAGTAAAAGACAGAATGGCAGTAAAAATGATTGCTGATGCTGAAGCCGATGGTCGATTAAAGCCAGGAGGAACTATTATTGAAGGAACTTCAGGAAATACAGGAATGGGATTAGCTTTAGTCGCTATTATAAAAGGATACAAATTGATTTGTGTGATTTCTGACAAGCAATCCAAAGAGAAAATGGATATCCTTCGTGCAGTAGGCGCAAAAGTGGTCGTATGCCCTACTGATGTGGAGCCAACAGATCCACGTTCTTATTATTCGGTTTCAAAAAGACTGGCGGAAGAAACACCTAATTCCTGGTATGTAAATCAATATGATAATCCATCAAATGCAATTGCGCATTACGAACAAACAGGACCTGAAATTTGGGAACAAACCGATGGAAAAATCACTCATTTTGTTTCTGGTGTGGGGACTGGAGGAACAATTTCTGGTGTTGGAAAATACTTGAAAGAGAAAAATCCGAACATTAAAATTTGGGGAATTGATACCTATGGTTCCGTATTTAAAAAATATCATGAAACAGGAATATTCGACGAAAATGAAATCTATTCCTACATCACAGAAGGAATTGGTGAGGACATTTTGCCAGAAAATGTAGACTTCTCCGTGATAGATGGATTTACAAAAGTAACCGATAAAGACGCCGCAGTTTATACTCGTAAAATAGCTCTTGAAGAAGGTATCTTTGTTGGAAATTCAGCAGGTGCAGCTATAAAAGGATTGTTGCAGCTTAAAGAACATTTCAAACCAGAAGATGTAGTTGTGGTTTTATTCCACGATTCAGGAAGTCGTTATGTGGGTAAAATGTTCAATGATGACTGGATGCGTGAAAGAGGTTTTCTTGATGAAGAAATTACAAAGGCCGAAGATGTTATCAAAGATCATATCGATAAACCATTAGTAATTGTTCGTACGGAAGAATTAGTTTCTCATGCTATTGAACGTATGCGTAAATATAAAATCTCTCAAATACCAGTGATTGATATTACAGGATTTGTTGGTTCTGTTGATGAATCTGATTTGTTTCAAAGCTATGTTTCGGACAAAGATGTAGCCGATAAACCAATTAGGGAAGTTATGGGTAAACCATACCCAATTGTTAAACTTGGGACAGCTATAGAAGAAGTTTCAAAACTATTCACCAAAGACAATCAAGCCGTTTTGGTTGATTTAGGAAATGGAAAACATCATATTATCACAAAATATGATATTATTGGTTCGATAAAATAGATTTTCAGCCACAAATATTAAATTATACAGCACGAATTTCACTGTTTTTGAAGGTGAAATTCGTGTTTTTCTTTACACTTAAATAACGCAAAGCAATGAATTTTACAGCAATAGATTTTGAAACTGCAACTGCATTCCATCCTTGTTCTGTGGGGATTATTACTGTTGAAAACGGAGTGATTGTCGATGAATTTGTAAGCCTGATAAAAACCCCAAATAATTTATATTCCCATTTTACCATACAAGTACATGGAATTTATCCGCGAGATACCATAAATGCAAAAACCTTTGCGCAAGTATTTCCAGAAATCAAGAAACGCCTGCAAAATAGAGTAGTTGTAGCTCATAACGAAAGTTTTGACAGAAACGTTTTGGCTAAATCGATGGCACTTTATGGTTTGGATTACGCCGATTTGAATATTGCTTCTCGTTGGGAATGTACCGTGAAAATTTATAAAGCCAAAGGATTAAAACCAACCAAATTAAGTGATTGTTGCCGTGAAATGAAAATCCAGCTCAATCATCATGAAGCTTTATCTGATGCTCGTGCTTGCGCCAAATTGTATTTGTTACGTTAGATTTGGCTTTTTGGTCTAAAATTGATTTTGTAAAAAGGTAAGAGTTATTGTATATTTTAGTATATTAGTTGTTCCTCTTTTTATCAATAATCAAAATAGTCTTAAAAATGAAAGAAGATTTTCTCCATTACCTGTGGAAATTCAAAAAGTTTGATACCATAAATTTGAAAACTTCGAACGAAGAGGAAATCACAATCATAAGTGTAGGACAATATTTGGAACTAGCCGGTCCTGATTTTTTCAACGCCCAAATTACAATTGGCAATCAAAAATGGGCTGGAAATGTGGAGATTCACCTTAAATCTTCGGATTGGTATGTGCATCATCATGAGAGAGATTCGGCATATGAAAACGTAATTCTCCACGTCGTTTGGGAACATGACACTGAGATTTTCAGAAGCAATAACACTGAAATTCCGGTATTGGAACTCAAAAAATATGTTGAAAAAGCAACGGTAGCTAATTACCAATCTTTATTGTCTCCAAAATCATGGATTTTTTGCGAAAAGCAACTAAAAGACATCAACCAATTTACTTTTAAAAACTGGCAGGAACGGTTGTTTTTTGAACGATTAGAAAGGAAATCAAAACCAATATTTGATTTATTAGAGCAAACAAATTCGGATTGGGAGGCTGTTTTATTTATCCTTTTAGCGAAAAATTTCGGGCTGAATACCAATGGAGAAATTTTTATGAAAATTGCTCATTTGATCCCTTTTTCGATAATAAGGAAAGAAAGTTTTGAAGTCGAAAATTTAGAAGCATTGCTTTTGGGCACGGCTGGTTTATTGGATTCAGAAAAAGAAGATAATTATTTTAAAGATTTAAAATTTCGGTATTACTACCTATTACATAAATACCAGATAGAGAAAAATTTCATTGAACCAGTGCAGTTTTTTAAGCACCGACCAGATAATTTTCCAACAATCCGATTGTCTCAATTAGCTACTTTATACCATACTCAGCAGAATTTATTTTCAAAAATCAGCACTGTAAGCTCATTAATGGATACTTATAGGATATTTGAAGTTTCTGCTTCTGAATATTGGCAAAATCATTATCAGTTTGATAAAGATAGTCCAAAGAAAAAGAAAGCACTTTCGAAATCATTTATCGATTTACTTGTAATAAATACAATAATTCCGCTTCAGTTTGCTTACGCAAAAAGTCAGGGAAAGGAAGTTTCTGAAGATTTAATATGTTTGGTAAATGAGGTCGCTCCCGAAAAAAATGCAATTATAGATAAATTTTCTTCTTTTGGAATAAAATCGAAGAATGCTTTTGAAACGCAATCGCTTCTACAACTCAAAAATGAATATTGCAATAAAAGTAAATGTTTGGAGTGCGCTGTGGGGATGGAATTATTAAAAAGCAATTAGAAATGAGATAACTATAAAATTTCGTAATTTTGCCGGTAACTTACAATTCATCAAAATGTCTGCGATAATAAAACTAAAATTCTTTTTTGAAAAACATGGTTTTCATGTTTCTTCACGTTTGGCTGACACATTAGGAATGCGAGCGAGTAGTGTAAGGTTGTTTTTTATATACTTGTCGTTTGTTACTGCAGGATTGTGGTTTGCAGTGTATTTGACGTTGGCTTTTTGGATCCGCTTGAAAGATTTAATTCGAGCCAAACGCACATCGGTTTTCGACTTGTAATCGAAACCAAAATATAAAAAAAGGGACTATAAAGCTAATGCGCTTTATAGTCCCTTTTTAATTTATTTAAAGAAAATTATTCTTTTGGATTGTTCAATACGCTATTCTTTTTACCATAAACAAAATAGATTATTACACCTATAGCCATCCAAGCGAAAAGTCTTAGCCAGTTTGTCCAACCTAAACCTGCCATCATCAATACGCAAGTGATAACCCCTAAAATTGGAACTAAAGGCACCCATGGCGTTTTGAATTCTCTTACCATATTTGGTTCTTTTTTTCTAAGAATTATAACAGATACACATACAAGTGAAAATGCAAATAACGTTCCTATA